>NZ_VUOT01000021.1:0-159288 GCF_009829295.1 Nocardia sp. CY15 | reverse complement strand
GGCAACTCCAAAACCGAAGCACTGCGAGTACTCAAACGTCATCTCGCCGACGTCGTCTACCACCGGCTCCAGCAAACCAAGCCCCACACCACTTGCCACGAGGCCGCAGCTTGACATAGGAGATTCATGGTGATGTACCTGGGGCAGACCCGGGTGCTGTTCGCGATGGCGCGCGACGGGCTGATGCCGCGCAAGCTCGCGCACACCGGCAAGAACGGCACGCCGGTCCGCGTCACCGTGATCGTCGGCGTGGCCTGCGCGGTGCTGGCCGGGTTCGTGGACTTCGGCACGTTGGAGGAGATGGTCAACATCGGCACGCTGTTCGCGTTCGTGCTGGTTTCGGTGGGCGTGCTCATCCTTCGGCGCACCCGCCCCGACCTGCCGCGCGGCTTCCGGGTTCCGCTGGTGCCGTTGGTTCCCGTGCTCGCGGTGGTGTCGTGCCTGTGGCTGATGCTGAATCTGTCCGTGGAGACCTGGCTGCGGTTCCTGGTGTGGATGGCGATCGGCTTCGTCGTCTACTTCGCCTACTCCCGGCGCAACTCCCTGCTCCGCAAGACCCCGGCCACTTAGTCGCGCACGCCCTGTTCGGCTTCTCGCCTGTCGGCGGATAGCCTGACGCGGTGTCGCAGCGTGAGTTGGTTGTTCTCGGAACCGCGAGTCAGGTGCCGACGAAACAGCGAAACCACAACGGGTACCTGCTCCGGTGGGACGACGAGGCGATCCTGTTCGATCCCGGTGAGGGTACGCAGCGGCAGATGACCTATGCCGGTGTCACCGTCACTGGGCTCACCCGGATCGCCATCACCCATTTCCACGGCGACCACAGCCTCGGGCTGGCGGGAGTGGTGCAGCGGATCAACCTCGACCGGGTACCGCATCCGGTCGACGTCTGCTTCCCGGCGTCGGGCGCCGCCTACTACGACCGCCTGGTCAACGCGACGTCCTACTATCACCGCGCCGAGTTGCGTCCGCGCCCGGTCACCGGGCCCGGCCCCGTCGACCTACCCGGCGCGCCGTTCACGGTGACGGCGGTCCCGCTCTCCCACCCGGTGGACACCTTCGGCTATCGGCTCAGCGAGCCGCCCGGCCGGCGAATCCTGCCGGATCGGTTGCGTGCCTTGGGGATGCGTGGCCCGATCATCTCCGAACTGCAACAGCGCGGCACTGTCGAATTCCGCGGTCGCACCGTCAGCCTGGACGAGATCAGCGAGCCACGGCCCGGCCAGAGCTTCTCCTTCGTGATGGACACCCGCTTGTGTCCCGGCGTCGAGGAACTCGCCGCCGACGTCGACATGCTCGTCATCGAAGCCACCTTCCTGGACGCCGACGAGCACCTGGCCATCGAATACGGCCATCTCACCGCGGGACAGGCAGCGCGGGCGGCCGCCGACGCGGGAGTCCGCACCCTGGTACTCACCCACTTCTCCCAGCGTTACCGCGACCTCGACGAGCACTGGGCGGAAGCGGCAAAGTACTTCTCCGGCGAGATCCACATCGCCACCGATCTCGCCCGAATCCCGCTGCCGCCCAAGCGCTGAGGCGCCGCGCCGATATTCGCCACGCCGAGTGGGCCCGCGGGCGCTAACACCAGCTCGCCGCTACCGATCTAGTTCTCTGGGACGCCTGCCAACCCCGGGCGAGAAACAACCGCCTCCGGCGCCGGTCACCCGACCGCCCGCCCGGCACCCGGCAACGGCCGACGCCCCGCCACCCCGACGAACTGTCGGAATTCCGGTACAGCCGTACGACTCGGTACGCTGTCCCGGACGCCCCCATAGCCCAATTGGCAGAGGCAGCGGACTTAAAATCCGCCCAGTGTCGGTTCGAGTCCGACTGGGGGCACCGAAGCCTGGCGGTCCGGCGGCGACACGAGGGCCTGCGGCCGACTACGACTGCACGATCAGGCGATCGGGTGCCGCGCCGGTGTCCAGCCATGCCGAAGCGATTTTTCCGGCTACGGCTCGGTACAGCATGTCATCGGGAGCGTTCTCGCGCGCGATGGTCTGTCGGGCCTTGTTCAACAGCAGGGTCTGTTCGACTCCGTGTATGTCTCGGTAGAGGTACCGAACCTGCTGATCGTCTTCGTCCAGCTTCTCGATCTCGGCGTAGAGAGCCATGCATTTCAAACGGTGTGCGCCAGAGTAAGCCCGCGACGCGGGAGGAAGTGCCTACGCGGCCTCAGCGGGAAAGGCCGTGTGCTCGGGCGATGACGCGCTCCATGACCGTGCGGGGGAGAAGGCGGCGGAGGGCGAAAAGGGCCGGCGCGTTGCTGCCTACCGCGTAGAGAGGTTGGGGTCGGTCGGCTTCGATCGCTCCGACGATCGTGGTTGCGACCTTCTCCGGGGTGATGCCTTTCGCCTGCTTCTCATCGAGTTCCGCCATGAACGTTGTGAAATCGGCGGTGTGCGGGGAGCCTTCGGCGAGGTATTTGGTGCGTCGTTCGCGCAGGCCGGTATCGATCTGACCGGGTTCGACGGCGGTTATCCAGACGCCGAAGGGGGATTCCTCGAAGCGAGCGGCGACCGCGAAGCCGCGCAGTGCCGCCTTGGTGGCGACGTAGGAGGAGCGATAGGGCATCGGGAAGCTGGCGAGCATCGACCCCACCATCACGACGCGTCCGTACCCGCGTTCCCGCATGCCGGGCAGCACCGCTCTGGTCAAAGCGACCGGACCGAGCACGTTCAGCTGGAACAGTCGCTCCACGGCATCGGTGGGCAGTTCGGACAGCGGACCCGCTTGGCTTTCGCCCGCATTGTTGACCAGCGCGTCCACCGGGCCGAGACCGGCCGCGAACGTCTCGATCGAAGCCGGATCGGTGAGGTCGAGCGCCCGGTACTCGACGCCGGGCACAACGGCGTCGGCACCGATGGCGCCGGGATTCCGGCTGGTTCCGATCACCCGATAGCCTTTCCCGGCCAGCGTGGCGGCCGTAGCCTTTCCTATTCCGGACGACGCACCGGTGACTACGGCGAGGCGGGACATGAGACTCCTTCCGAGGCGATGTGCTGACGATATCGTCAACTTCATTTCCGTGCTACCCGGGAGTACGTTCGCGCCGCCCGCGGTTGCCGATCGGGGCGCTGCGGAACCGAGGTCGCGTCCAGCGAGACGTGGGCGCACACCGTCACTCGGGGCCGCTCGGCGGCGGGAAACAGGAGTACAACGTGCGGTGGCGGCTCGGGGATAGCCCATTGAATTCTCCATGGCGGGTTCCGGGCTGGAAGTGTCGCTCCTGTGGCACCGCATCTGCCGTCATCCGGACCGTTGGCGGGCCGCTGAGCTGGGCGGACGAGAGTTCGCCCGGGGTGTGAGATACGCACCGGCACAGCCGGAATCGTTCACCAGCGGGAAGTTCTCGCGGATGTCGGCGGCCGAAAGTTGGGGCTAGTGTTGGCCGGCGCGGTGCAGGCCGGAGACGCTGCCGCGTTACCCCCGACGCCGAGGAGACTGTGGTGGTTGTCGATACCGTCCGTGAGGAACAGGCGATTCGTCAGATGACGGAGCGGCTGGTCGAAAACTACACCGAGACTTACCCTCCGGAGCATATCGAGAGCACCGTGGGCGCGGCCCGACAGAAGTTCGAGGGCCGCCCGGTGCGCCAATTCGTGCCGATCTTGGTCGAGCGGTTGGTCCGGCGAGAGCTGGAGAAGTCGCCCGAAGCGGAAGTTCAGCCCGCGACGGTCGCGTTGGACGATTCCACCGAGCCCGCCGCGACCGCGCCGAGGAAGATGCCGGACTTGCGTGAGTTGTGGTCGTCGAAGAAGCGATTCGCGCCGTACGCCGTGGGGGCCGTCGTCATCTTGACGGTGATCGCCGTAGTTCTGGCTGTGCGGCAACCCGCTGCCGAGGCACCCGCTGCCGCTCCCGCTCCCGCCGCGCCGCTCACGGTGGTCCGCGGTGTGGTGGGATCGGAGAAGATGCCGTTCTTCCAGGACTCGAAGGTAATCGACGCGCTGGCGCGCAACGGAGTGCGCGTCGAGGTCGAGTCCGCGGGATCGCGCCAGATCGCCACGTCCGTCGATCTCGCGAGATTCGACTTCGCTTTCCCGTCCAGTGAGCAGGCGGCCGAGCGAATTCAGCGGCAGCGCAACGTGACCGCGAAGTACACGCCGTTCTCCTCGCCGATGGCCATCGCGACGTTCACGCCGATCACCGATCTGCTCGCCAAGGCAGGAGCGCTGCGCCCTGGGCCGGTGCCGACGCTCGACCTGCGCCGCTACCTCGATCTGGTGCGCAACGGCACACGCTGGGACGAACTTCCCGGCAACACCGCATACCCCGTGCGCAAGAACATCCTGATCTCGACCACCGACCCGCGCAGCTCCAACTCCGCCGCGATGTATCTGGCCGCGGCGAGCTACGTCGCGAACAACAACACGATCGTGCAGGGTCCGGCCGCCGAGCAAGCCGTCCTGCCCGCGGTGTCACGACTTTTCGTCGGCCAGGGCTACACCGAGAGCACCACCGAGGGACCGTTCAACAACTACCTCGCCACGGGTATGGGTCCCACACCGATGGTTTGGATCTACGAGGCGCAGTACGTCGAGGCCACCGTGCGCGGGCAAGTCGACCCCGAGATGACGCTGCTGTATCCCTCCCCGACGGTGTTGTCCCGGCACACGCTGGTGCCCTTCGGCGCGACGGGTGACCAGCTGGGCCGCCTGCTGTCCACCGACCGGGAGTTGCAGCGGCTGGCCGCCGAGCACGGCTTCCGCACCAACGACGGCGCCCAGTTCGCGAAGGTCGCCGCCGAACGCAACCTACCGGTGGCCGCGGACTTGCTCGACGTGGTCGCGACCCCGACCTACGACACCCTGGAGCATCTGCTCGACGGAGTCACCAAGTCCTACAACTGAAGCCGCTGGTGCGCCCGCACTCGCGTTTCGGCGAAGCCGATCCGGGCATTCCGTTCGCATGAGATACCGGTTGACGGGCCGGTATCGCGGCGGGAGGAAGCACAGTGACAGCGGACGACGGGCCATGGGAGATCCCCCCGCTCGATGACGCTCCGGACATCGCGCGCGATCCCGCGCCGCAGCCGGGAGCGACGATGGCCGACACCAGGAATTGGCCGGGGTACGGGTTGCTGCTGGCAGCGGCGGCGGCCGCGATAGCCGCCGCGGTGCTCGCGGGCTGGGGGCTGGCCCGTCTGTCGGTCGTGGCGGCGATCATCACCGTTGTCTTCCTGCTGATCGGCGTCGGCCTGATCGTGCTGGAGCAGGTGCGCGGCCGAGCGAACGCCCGCAGGAGCAACGAACAACCCGCCACTGCGCCGGGGAACTGAGATCGCTCGGTCCGGTCGGCGGAACATCTACCAGAACGAACGCCGATCGGCCTCGACTGCTGCTGCGCGGACGCTCATCGATGGCGACGCTGGACGCCCGCAGTCGAATTCGCGTTCAGACGCAGAAATCGCTTTCAACCCGGTGCGCCGCACTGACTACCGGCAGGAGTCGTGGCGGACTACCGGGTCCCGTGTCCCTCGCACGCTGCCAGCGCCGTGTTCTTGGTGGCGTTGAAGCGGTCGATCACCGCGTTCAGGGTGTCGGTGTCCGCGCGGCGGTCCAGCGTGTCGGCGAGGGCGTTCGTGTCGTCGCGATAGGCGCGCAGCGGGGTGGCGACCGCGGAGGGCACCTCCTTCGTCACGTTCTGGTCGACGGAGCGCGCATTGTTCCGCAGTGTCGTGACAGCGGTGTCGGCTTTGCCGTTCGTATCGGGATCGTTGCGGCCTCTGGCATTGCTGGCATCGATGTAGTCGTTGAATGCCCGCACCGAACTGCCGTTGGCGCTGAGGAAGGCGTCACAAGCCGTTCTGGTCGCCCGTTCGACGGCCGCCGCCCGTGACGACGAGGCGGCGGCCGAGGAGGAGGTGACCTCCGAGGCGTACGCGGCCAAATCGGTCCGGTTCACCTGTGCCGAACCGGAAACTTGCTGTGCGCAGGCGCCGATCACCAGCACGCCGGCCGTGGTGGCCATCGCGGCGGCCAAGAGGCCAGCGCGTTCGAGTCGTCGCATGTCGGTCCCTCGCTCCCCTCGGAAGTCCGGCCGGGACGGATGAACAGAGCCGGACGATACGACGGTACGTCGTGTGGGCGGGCGATGACCACCCGCGCCGACATCGATGGTCAACCGATATCGGCGCGGGCGCGGCTCAGCCCTGGCCGAGCATGGCGCGCATCTGTTCGATCTCCGACTGCTGGGCGGCGATGATCGTGCGGGCGAGCGCTTTCGCGTCGGGGTTCGCACCGTCGGCCAGTTCGGTTTCGGCCATGGCGATCGCGCCCGCGTGGTGCTCGATCATCATGGTCAGCCACTGGCGATCGAAGTCCGGACCGGATGCCGCTCGCAACGCCGCCATCTGTTCGGCGGACATCATGCCGGGCATACCGTGGCCGCCGTGCCCCTCGCTCGCGGCGGGGGCCTGCTTGCCGAAGCTCTCCAACAGATCGGTGATCTGCCGCATCTCCGGAGCCTGTGCCTGCTCCACCTTCGCGGCCAGCGCACGCAACTGCTGGTTGTCGGTGTGACTCGGCACCAGTGCCGCCATCTCGACGGCCTGGGCGTGATGCGGATACATCATTTGCAGGAACATCACGTCGGCGTCGTTGTACTCGGCGCTCGCCGGGACGCTCGTGGCAGCCGAGGTGGTCGTCGACGTGTCGTGTTCGGTGGTGTGCCCGGTGTCGGCGTCACCGCAGCCGGTCAGGCTCACCGCTGCTGCCGCGGTGAGGGCGAGAATCGTGCGGGTACGGGTGATGAACATATGGTCGCTCCTTGCGAAGTCTGTGAGGGAGTTGAGGCGACGCCGCGACCGTGGTTCGGACGCACGGCGGCGGCGAAGGTGTCAGATCCGCAGAATCGCCAGTTCGGCCAAGGTGAGCACGGTCCACGGCGGCGGTCGCTCCCGCCGGGGCCGCCAGTGGCGCGGTCGCGCCGCACCGCTGCCGGGACGATCGACCGCAATCCGGTAGAGCAGCACCAACGCGGCCAGCGCCAACAGGGCGACCAGGATGAAGACGCAGCCGTGCAGTCCACTGTGCGCGCCGTCGCACCCGCCGCCCGCACATGGCATGTCGTCTACCGGGCTCATCGCCACGGCGACCGAGCGCGCGGCCACGGCCCACGACTTTGTGGCGGCGCCGCCCGAGATGGTTCGCGTGAGCCGGGAGCTGCCCGCTGCGGCTGCCGTGGTCCCAGCGCTGCCGAAGGAATCGGCGCTTCCGGCTTGCGTCCGGTCCTGCGGCTGGAGGTGACCGTGGCGAGTGGGGGAGCCCTCATGAGTCGGGACTGCCGCGATCCTGTGGTGCGGTGAAGTCTCGACGCCGCCGGAAGCGTCATGGGCGGGACCGGTCGGTGCGCCCGCAGCCCGCCCGGGTTCGTCGAGCATCGCTTCGGCGACAGGGGCGGCCTGTGCGCCAGACGCATGGACGTGGCCGGAGGCCGCGAAGACGGCCGAGTGCATGGCGACGATCCCGGCGAGTAACACCAGCACTGCGAGGAGCTGGAAGTGCCGGGCGAGCCCGGCGGTGTGCAGGATGCGGCGTTCGACCACGAGTGCCGAGTCTAGCCGCCGCCGGACCGGCGCGGCGGAGATACCCCTTCGGCGTACCCGTATCTAGGAATTCGCGATGTCGACGACCAGCCGGGTCGGATTGGACAACGTGCTCACCGTGAAGCCGGGCCGGTCGGCCTGCACGCCGATGAACGACTGTGTGACGCCTTCGAACACCGTCGTCCGGTAGACGCCCGCGATGCCGGGAACCGCAGGGTCGACGGCGGGGTCCGGCCCCTCGTACGGCGTCACGCCGCTGTCGAACGGGTAGGCCGAGCCGAGGATGCGCACCTCCAGAATCGACCGGCCCGCCACGTCCACGGGATTGCCGCTGCCTTCCTGCACGGCGCGGTCGGTGTAGCGGACGATCCAGCCGGGCGTGCCGACCCCGCCGAGGTCGTAGACCACGCGATCGAAGCCGGGCTGACGGCCCAGGCGGACATCGGTCACCGTGAGCGCGGCGTCAGCGGACGCCTTGCCCTGTTTTGGTCCAGCGTCCTGTGGGGCCGGGGCCTGCGGTGACGGGGCTTGCGCGACGGCGGCCGACGTGCCGGTGATCGAAGCGACCGGGGCGCCCGGTGTCGGATCGCTATCACCGCAGCCTGCGAGCAGTGCCGTCGCGACGGCGACCACGAGCACCATCCTGTTGCGCATGGCTCGATGCTACTCAGCCGAACGCGTCTGATGGCGTAATCGCGAGAGTGTTGCGGCTGATTCGCCATCAGCGGGCAGCGAAAGGGGTGCGCACGTGGGTGATTGCAGACCGTCTGGTCGGCCGGTCGGGCATGCCTATTGCTAATCGATTGCTGTAGCGAACGTTCGGCGCACGAGCTCCTGGCGCACGGGTTCGGTGACCTCCCGGTCGCGGATCGTCCCTTCCGTGGACCCGAATGGGCCGGATACCAGCTGCTGTGCGAGTGTCCGGATTACGGTTGCCCGGCAGCGGTTTCAGGAAGATCCGGGGGTTGTCCGCGTGCGGTGGTCCGCTTATCGATACCTGCGCGTCGAAGGCGTCCGGTTGTGGCCGGGCCGAGTCCGCTGGTCAGGTCTAGAGTCCACTGGTGAGGCAGACGATCTCGCGAATGGCGTGCTCGCTCCTGGAAGGTGTCGGCCAGATGACCGGTGGAGTTCCCGTCGCGCCGGTGATGACGATCGGGCGCGTGATCCGTTGGGCTGTCGAGTCGGTACGGGTCGGGAGTCGTCGTCGCGACTGCCGTGCGTGGTGTTCGCGAAATCGCCTGTCGCGGCTCGCTTCAGGAAGTGGCTCACCTCTTCCGCGGTGCGACGGAATTGATTGGGCGGGGTGGGCGTGACCGCTGGGCAACGATCTAGCACACTTGAGGCGTGGGAAATGTCGAGGACGTACTGAGCCGGCTGCGGCGGTATCCGGACGTGGAGGCGCTGAACCTCTACGCCGTGGATGCCGCTGATCGGTTGATCCTCGACGTCGCGGCCGACGCCCTGGCGACTGTGGATAACGGACAAGTAGCCGTCATCGGTGACGCCTATGGCGCGCTGACGCTCGGCGCCATCGCGGGGCATGATCTGCGCGACGTCCGAGTACATCAGGATCTGCTCACCGGCGAACTCGCGCTCGCCAACAACGCCCGCGCGGCCGGGCTGGCGGATCGCTACACCGCGCACCCGCTCGGTGCCGGATTGCTGCGAGGTGTCCAGGTGGTCCTGCTCCGCCTGCCCCGGGTGCTGGCCGGGCTGGCCGAGGCCGCCGACGCGATCGCGCGCTACGCCGATCCGGCGGTCGAGGTGTTCGCGGGTGGCCGGGACAAGTATCTGACCAAGTCGATGAACGACGTCCTGGCCCAGTCTTTCTCCGAGGTGCGTGCCAGCCGCGGCAGGCAGAAGTCACGGACCCTGCTGGTGACCGGGCCCAAACCGGTCGCGGACAAGCCGTTTCCGGTGCGCGATCGGTTGGAGGAACTGGGTCTCGACGTAGTCGCGCACGGTGCGGCTTTCTCCGGTGCGCGCTTGGACATCGGCACCAGATTCCTGCTCGATCACCTGCGACTGATGAAGCCCGACGCGCGGGAGGCCATCGATCTCGGCTGCGGCACCGGCATCCTGGCCGTCACGCTGGCCACCGCACGGCCGGGAATCAAGGTGACCGCCACGGATCAATCCGCCGCCGCGGTCGCATCGGCGCGGGCCACCGCCGAGGCGAACGGGGTCGCCGACCGGGTGTGCGTCGTGCGCGACGACGCCATGTCCTCGGCCGCGGACAACAGCGCCGATCTGGTGCTGTGCAACCCGCCGTTCCATATCGGCGCGGCCGTGCACACCGGATCGGCGATCAAGATGTTCGCCGAGACGGGTCGGGTGCTGCGCCCCGGCGGGGAATTGTGGACGGTGTACAACTCGCATCTCAACTATCGGGCGGTGGTCGAACGGATGGTGGGCCGGACCGAGGTGATGGGGCGCAACCGGAAATTCACGGTGACTCGTTCGGTGCGTGGCTTGCACGACCCGCGGCAGCGGTAGAGTCCGAATTGTCTGGCTCCGTGAGTGTCCCCCCGGGAACTCACGACAGATGACAAACGTTGGAAAGGGCAGTTGGATATCGAGTAACTGAACTCGATGATCAGCGGCAACGACTCCAGAAAGGGACGCCGTTCATGCGTACCACGAGCAATCCGGTTTTCAGGAACCTGCCCAGGCAGGAGGGCGGTGGATACGCCAACTTCGGTTCCGGTGTGACCGCCGCGGGACAGTTCGGCAACCAGTACGGCCAGCAACCCCAGCAGTACGGCCAATATCCGCAGCAGTACCAGCAGGCTCCGCCCACCACGCGGGCGATGACCATCGACGACGTGGTGACCAAGACGGGCATCACCCTCGCGGTGCTGGCCCTGTCCGCGATCGTCTCCTACGGCCTCACCAACGCGAACACCTCGCTCGCGCCGCTGTTCGTGATCGTCGGCGGCCTGGTCGGTCTGGTGCTGGTGCTGATCGCGACCTTCGCGAACAAGATGGACAACCCGGTGCTGGTGTTGTCCTACGCCGTCGCCGAGGGCCTGTTCCTCGGTGCGCTGTCGTTCATGTTCACCAACGTCGAGTTCGGTGGAGTCGGCGGTAGCGCGCTGATCGGTCAGGCCGTGCTCGGCACGTTCGGTGTCTTCGCGGGCATGCTGGTGGTCTACAAGACCGGCGCCATCCGGGTGACGCCGCGATTCACCAGGATCATCGTCGGCGCCATGATCGGCATCCTGGTGCTGGCGCTGGGCAACGTGGTCGCGAGCTTCTTCATCGACGGCGGTCTCGGCCTGCGCGACGGCGGCCCGCTGGCGATCGTCTTCAGCCTGGTGATCATCGCCATCGCCGCGTTCAGCTTCCTGCTCGACTTCGACGCCGCCGATCAGCTGATCCGCGCGCAGGCTCCCGAGCGGGCGGCCTGGGGCGTCGCCCTCGGCCTCACCATCACCCTGGTGTGGCTGTACGTCGAGATCCTGCGGCTGCTGAGCTACTTCCAGAACGACTAGCCATCCAACGAAAGGACGGTCGCCGGGTTTCCCGGCGACCGTCCTTTTCGTATGGAGGGGTCAGCTCAAACGCTCGATGACCATCGCCATGCCCTGGCCGCCGCCGACGCACATGGTCTCCAGACCGAACTGCTTGTCGTGGGTCTGCAGGTTGTTGATCAGCGTGGTGGTGATCCGGGCGCCGGTCATGCCGAACGGGTGGCCCAGCGCGATCGCGCCACCGGAGACGTTCAGCTTGTCCTCGTCGATCTTCAGCTCTCGCGCCGAGCCGAGCACCTGCACCGCGAACGCCTCGTTGATCTCGACCAGGTCGATGTCGTCGATGGTCTTGCCCGCCAGCGCCAGCGCGCGCTTGCACGCCTCGATCGGGCCCAGCCCCATGATCTCCGGCGACAGGCCCGACACGCCGGTGGACACGATTCGCGCCAGCGGCGTCAGTCCGAGCTCCTCGGCCTTGGTGTCGCTCATGACGACCAGCGCCGCCGCGCCGTCGTTGAGCGGGCAGCAGTTGCCCGCGGTGACGGTGCCGTCCGGGCGGAAGACCGGCTTCAGCGCGGAGACCGCCTCGTAGGTGACGCCGGCGCGCGGGCCGTCGTCCTTGCTGATCACGGTGCCGTCCGGCAGCGTCACCGGAGTGATCTCCCGCTCGAAGAAGCCGTTCTTGATCGCCTCCTCGGCGCGGTTCTGCGAGCGCACGCCCCAGCGATCCTGGTCTTCGCGGGTGATGCCGGTGGAGGTCGCGACGTTCTCGGCGGTCTGTCCCATCGCGATGTAGACGTCGGGGATCAGGTTGTCCTCACGCGGGTCGTGCCAGATGCCCGCCCCGCCCTCGGCGGTCTTCGCGGTGCGCTCCTGCGCCGCGGCGAACAGGGGGTTCTGCGTGTTCGGCCAGCTGTCGGCCGATCCGTTCACATACCGCGACACGGTCTCCACACCGGCGGAGATGAATACGTCGCCCTCGCCCGCCTTGATCGCGTGGAACGCCATCCGGGTGGACTGCAGCGACGAAGCGCAGTAGCGGTGCACGGTGGTGCCGGGCACGAAGTCGTAGCCGAGCTGTACGGCGACCACGCGGGCGATGTTGAAGCCCTGCTCACCGCCCGGCGAGCCGCAGCCCAGGATCAGGTCGTCGATCTGGGTCGGGTCCAGGGCAGGCACCTTGTCGAGCGCTGCCCGCACAATCTGCGTGGTCAGATCGTCGGGCCGCAGGTCGACCAGCGAACCCTTGCGGGCACGGCCGATCGGGGAGCGCGCGGTCGAAACGATGACGGCCTCAGGCATGAGGACTCCTTGGGTCGGACGGTTCTGACGAACCCCTGTGCTGGTTACTCACGGGTTCGTATCGAATCTACGTCCCGCCGTGGAGTACCGGAAGCGGGTGTCCCGCCCAGCGCGTCCATCAACACCGGCAGCAACCGCGCCGCGGCCAGCTCGTAACCCGCCGCCGACGGATGGAAGCCGTCGGCGGCGAAAAGGAGTTCGGGCGCGGCCCGGAACTCGGGGGCGAGCAGGTAGCCCACACGCACCGGGTGTCCGCCCGCGACCGTCGTCGCCACGTGCTGCGCCTTGGCCAGCCGCACGCTCCAGTTGTGCACGACGGTGCGCAGTGGCTGTGGAATGGCCGTCACGGTGCCGAGATTCGGGCAGGTGCCGACCACTACGACCGCGTCGGCGCGGCGCAACCGGGCGACCGCCGCGGCGAGCCTGCGCGCGGAGGCGCGGATCGAGTGCTTCTTGGTGACGTCGTTGGCGCCGATGAGGATGACCGCGGCGTCCGGCGGCGGACCGGCGACGAACATGGCGTCCACCTGACCGGCCAGGCCCTTGGAGGTGGCGCCGCAGATCGCCTTGGTGCTCAACCGGATCCGCTGCCCCGTCGCCTCGGCGAGCCCCCGGGCCAGGCGTACGCCCGGCACCTCGTCGGGCACCAGGCAGCCGAGGCCGGCCGCGGTGGAATCGCCGAAGATCATCAGATGCAGGTCGGCGTGCTTCCCCGTGCGCCACGGCTCGGGCGCCCCGCAGCCGGGGGTGTAGATGCCGTCCGCCTCCGGCGGCTTCGAGGTGTCCCGGCCGATCATGCCGCGCGCCACGCCCGCCTGCGCCATGAGCAGACGGTAGGTCGCCCACCACGCGGTGCCCGCGCCCGAGCCGGCCAGCACGGCCGCGGCGCTGGTCATCGCCGCCGTCCGCCAGCGAAATCGAGGAGCGCTCACGCCAGGAATTTTACGAAATCCGGCCGGGACGACCAGTGCCGAACGAAGCGACATCCGATGGGTTCGCGGCGCGTGCGCGACCGGCGCGAGGTCAGCTCGGGACCACGAAGGCGCCGCGGGCGGGGACGCTCGCGGCGTCGGTGGAGACGGTGACCTCCACGAGGCCGGGGCCGGTGTCCTGGAACAGCGCGTACTGGATGCTGCCGTAGATGCCGGTGACCACGATGTTGTCGTAGCTGCCCGTCGCGCCGGTGGTGACGTTGCGCCACGCTACCGTGGTGCGAACCTCGCACAGCGGCGCGAACGGGTGGACACCGGGCCCGACGCCGCTCACGGGGAGCGCGCGCACGTTGAGAATGGCGCGACCGGGCCATTCGGGGCTGGTGTCGGCCCAGGTGCGGATGCTCGTCCAGCACAGACCGCCGCGGGCCAGCGTGGGCACCTGCGGGAATTCCACGGTCGCCGCCTCGGCTCGCGCACCGGATCCGACCACTAGAGCCACCGCCGATCCGACCAGAAGCATTGCGGCGCGGGCGATGTTCGGCTGCCTCATGGCAGCGATCCTAAAGCCGCGGGCGCCGGTTCGCCGGGAGTGCGGGCCCGCTGCGCGCGGCGTGCGCGAACTCACAGTTAGTGCGTCTGCAACGATGGGGTCCATGCGCATCGCGGATCATGTCGTGGATCTCATCGGCAACACGCCGCTGGTCCGGTTGAACTCGGTCGTAGGACCGAACGCGGGGCTGGTCGCGGCCAAGATCGAATATCTGAACCCGGGCGGCAGCTCCAAGGACCGGATCGCGGTGAAGATGATCGACGCCGCCGAGCAGTCCGGGAAGCTGCGGCCCGGCGGAACCATCGTGGAGCCCACCTCCGGCAACACCGGCGTCGGCCTCGCCCTAGTCGCACAGCAGCGCGGCTACAAGTGCGTGTTCGTCTGCCCCGACAAGGTCAGCGAGGACAAGCGCAACGTGCTGCGCGCCTACGGCGCCGAGGTCGTGGTCTGCCCGACCGCTGTGCCGCCGGACCACCCGAACAGTTACTACAGCGTCTCCGACCGCTTGGTCCAGGAGATCGACGGCGCCTGGAAGCCCGATCAGTACTCCAACCCCGGTGGTCCGGCCAGCCACTACGAGACCACCGGCCCGGAGATCTGGCGCGACACCGACGGCAAGGTCACCCACTTCGTGGCGGGTGTCGGCACCGGCGGCACCATCACCGGCACCGGCCGCTACCTCAAGGAGGTCTCCGGCGGGAAGGTCCAGATCATCGGTGCCGACCCGGAGGGGTCGGTGTACTCCGGCGGCACCGGGCGGCCGTACCTGGTCGAGGGCGTCGGCGAGGACTTCTGGCCCTCCGCCTACGACCCCGCCGTGCCGGACGAGATCATCGCGGTCTCCGACGCGGATTCTTTCGACATGACGCGCAGGCTCGCCCGCGAGGAGGGCCTGCTGGTGGGTGGCTCCTGCGGCATGGCGGTCGTCGCGGCCGTCGAGGTGGCGCGCCGCGACCCGGACGCGGTGGTGGTGGTGCTGCTTCCCGACGGCGGCCGCGGCTACCTGTCGAAGATCTTCAACGACGAGTGGATGAGTTCCTACGGCTTCCTGCGCGAACGAATGGACGGCACAGCCGAACCACTCGTGGGTGACGTATTGCGCGGCAAGTCCGGCGAGCTGCCCGATCTGGTGCACACCCACCCGTCGGAGACGCTGCGCGACGCGATCGAGATCCTGCGCGAGTACGGCGTGTCCCAGATGCCCGTGGTCGGCGCCGAGCCGCCGGTCATGGCGGGCGAGGTCGCGGGCAGCGTGTCCGAACGCGATCTGCTGTCGGCGGTCTTCGAGGGCCGGGCCCACCTGACCGATTCGGTGGCCCAGCACATGAGCCCGTCGTTCCCGCTGATCGGTTCGGGCGAACCCATCTCCGCCGCGACCAAGGCGCTCTCGGACACCGACGCGCTCATGGTCGTCGAAGACGGCAAGCCCGTCGGCGTGATCACCCGCCACGATCTGCTCGGCTTCCTCAGCACGGGCACCCTGGGGAAGTAGGCGGCCCGCGCTACGCCGGTCTCCTGCCGCGCCCTGCCGCCCGCACGCCGCCGGTGATCAGATCGGTCCATTCGTCGGCCAGCAGAGCCAGCCGGTACCAGGCGGCGTGCACCCGGTCGTCGGACACCTTTTCGGCGGCGTGCAGCAGGTGGCTGGCGTGCACGTGGGCGGCGGCCATGCGGTCGACCGTGGCGCCGACGGATTCGGCGCGCAGATGATCCGTCGAGCGTTTGCCCGGCAGCTGGGCGATCACCCACGCGTCGATGGTGGCCACCAGTTCGGCTCGGCGGCAATCGATCCCGGCGGCGGCAAGTGGATCGCAGTGGCGCCTGCGGTGCAGCGCCGCGAGGGCCCGCGCCCAGCCGACCAGCGGGTGGTCTTCTTCCGGATCGCTCGGGTGACCGCCGAAGGCGGCGACCAACTCACGCTGATCCGGCAGCTTCCGGGAGACGCCGTGCGAGCGCCGCGGCAGATGGTCACGCACGAACATGGCAGGCTCCCAGTGCATCCGGAACCGACCACAGTGCGCTACGGTCGATCGACAATGTGTGCATCTTCGCACCTCCGATGGTGTGGCGGTGGAGGCATCGCCCCAATGCCCGGATCCACTGATATCCTCCGCGTTCCCCTTGGCCTGACGGTGACACCCACATGGCACCCAAATGACAAGAGGTAACAATCCTTTACCCGTCCCTGCCTCGGCTCCTGTGAGGTCTGCTTCCCGCGACTCGGCTCGTTCTCATCCGCTTTCCCATTGTGCGAGAACGTTGTTCGGCAGTCTGTCAGCCGCCGGGACGGCGCCGTCCACCGACGCGGGGGACGGTCGCCGATTCGCACCGGCCGCGATCATCGCTTGTGACCAGGCAGGTAACCAGCCCTTTTCGAACGGCATGCCGGTGGCGAGCGACAGTGCCGCGAGCACCTCGGCGGCGCGGATCGACGACACGCACCGACAGTCGTGCCCGTGCCGGGCTATGCAGTCCCAATGCCATTCTCGGGCAGCATAATCCGAGAGACCTGTGCCGCCCGGCGGGATCGAGCGGAGGTCGGGTTCACGCAGAACCGGCGCGTGGCATCCGGTAGCGCGAATCGACGTCATCCTTGTCGAAAAAATACTTCGGCAACTTATCCGCAATTACATGTATGGGCTGACTGTCAACGGTATAAACGGTCAGGACGCACTGGCAGCAAACAGTCATGTCATCGACGGATAGCGAAGGAAGGTAATGCACACCTCCAGTTCGGCTATCGATTATCAGCAGGGGTTGTCCGACGCGTGGAGTTCGGTGGCGTCGTTCGTGCCCGAACTCGCCGCGTTCCTCGTCATCCTGCTCATCGGCTGGCTGGTCGCGAAAGCGATCGCCGCGATCATCGCGAAAGTGCTGGAGCGGAGCGGATTCCACCGTCTCGCCGAGCGGGGCGGGATCCGCCGGTTACTGTCGCGCAGTCGCTACGACGCCGGTGATGCGCTGGCCGAACTGGCGTACTACGCCGTCCTGTTGATCGCGCTGCAACTCGGCTTCGGAGTCTTCGGCCCGAACCCGGTGAGCGACACGATCGACGGCGTCATCGCCTGGCTGCCCAAGGCGGGCGTGGCGATCGTCGTCCTGGTGATCGCGGGCGCGGTCGCCCACGCGGCGCGCGACATGGTCGGCGGCCTGCTCGGTGGCCTGTCCTACGGCGCGACGGTCGGCCGGATCGCGGCGGTGTTCGTGTGGGGGATCGGCATCGTGGCGGCGCTGGACCAGATCGGCGTGGCCACCTCTGTCACGCTGCCGATCCTCGTCACGGTGCTCGCCACCATCGGCGGCATCCTCGT
Source organism: Nocardia sp. CY15 (assembly GCF_009829295.1). Taxonomy (NCBI): domain Bacteria; kingdom Bacillati; phylum Actinomycetota; class Actinomycetes; order Mycobacteriales; family Nocardiaceae; genus Nocardia; species Nocardia sp. CY15. The sequence continues at coordinate 142,165 of NZ_VUOT01000021.1, read as the reverse complement.
GGTGGGCGTCGGCGGCGGCATGATCCGCCCGATGCAGCAGCGGTGGGAGAACTGGCTCGGCCGCTTGGAGGAGGAGATGCCCGCGGTCCGGGGACACGCCGCCGCCTACCGGCTCGGCGAGGACGCCGCTCGGGAGCAGCTGTGGATGGATCAGCAAGCGGCCAGGGGGCAACATTGGGAAGACCAGCACGGCCACGATGCGGAATGGCAGTGGGACCGCGCGGAGGGCGGGTTGTGGCAGGGTGATCCGGCACACCGATGGGAGCAGCAGGGTGCGCGGGCGCACGGGCGGCACTGGGGCGAGAAAGGATCCGGTCCCGGCGGCCGGTATTCGCAGCCGCACGAGTTCATGGACTACCCCGACGAGAACGATTTCCGCTAGGGCGGCAATTGCTCAGTTGTTCGCGGGGTCGCGCCTGCCCTGTGTTTTCGTCCGCACCTCACGCGCGACTCGGAAACTTTCGGCGTGAACCTCGTCAGCGGAATGCGTTCGCGTCGGTCAGAGCTCGGCCGAGCACCAACTGGTGCACCTCAGCGGTGCCCTCGTAGGTGAGCACGGACTCCAGATTGTTCGCATGGCGAAGCACCGGGTAGTCGAGCGTGATGCCGTTGGCGCCGAGGATGGTGCGGCACTCGCGGGCGATGGCGATGGCCTCGCGCGTGCTGTTCAGCTTGCCCGCGCTCACCTGCTCCGGTGTGACGACGCCGCGGTCCTTCAGTCGCCCGATGTGCAGCGCGAGCAGCTGACCTTTGCCGAACTCCAGCGCCATGTCGGCCAGCTTGGCCTGGGTCAGCTGGTAGGCGGCCAACGGCTTGTCGAACACCTCACGGGTCCTGGCGTACTCGATGGTGGACGCCAGGCAATCGCGCGCCGCGCCGAGGGCGCCGAAGACGATGCCGAAACGCGCCTCGCTCAGGCACCCCAGCGGCGAGGCCAGTCCGCGCGATCCCGGCAGCACCGCGTCGGCAGGCAGGCGGACATCGTCGAAGTCCAGTTCCGCGGTGACCGACGCGCGCAACGACAGTTTGCGGTGCATCTCCCGCGCCGTGAACCCGGGCGTGCCCGCGGGCACCAGGAACCCGCGGATCACCTGCTTGCCCTCGTCCTCGGTCTGAGCCCAGACCACCGCGACGTCGCTCACCGAGCCGTTGGTGATCCACATCTTCGAACCGTTCAGCACCCAGTCGCCGCCGTCACGCTTCGCCCGTGTGCGCATGCCGCCCGGGTTCGAGCCGAAGTCGGGTTCGGTGAGCCCGAAGCAGCCGAGCGCGCGGCCCGCGGCAAGCTCCGGCAGCCACTGCTGCTTCTGCTCCTCGGAGCCGTATTTGTGGATCGCGGTCATCGCCAGCGAACCCTGCACCGAGACCATGCTGCGGACGCCGGAGTCGACCGCCTCCAGTTCCTGGCAGGCCAAGCCGTACGTGGTCGCCGACATTCCCGCGCAACCGTATCCGTCCAGGTGCATGCCGAGCAGCCCCAGCGCGCCCAGTTCCGGCGCGATCTCGCGGGCCGGGAAGGTGCCCGCCTCGAACCACTCCGCGATGTGCGGACGCAGGCGCTGGGCCGCGAAGGACGCGACGGTGTCCCGGATCTCGCGCTCGTCTTCGGACAGCAGCGCATCGGTGGCGAACAGTTCTTCGACAGTGACCATGAACTCAGCCTAAACAGGGGCCGGTGCGACGAGACCGAGGTCACTCGGTTGCCGCGACGCAACGTTTCCGGCGGGGATGCCCCCTGCGCGTAAATCGGCCGGACTCGACCGCGAGATCGCGGTATCTCGGCGTAGTTCGGGCGATTTGGCCGGTTTCGTGGCCGCGCGTCCGGCCATATGCAAGGACCGGGAAGTCGCCTGGCAATCGCCCCGATTAGGCTGGCCCCATGAGCGAGCTGGGATTCTCCACACGGGCCGTGCACGCCGGGTATGAACCCGATCCGCAGACCGGCGCGGTGAATGTGCCCATCTACGCGAGTTCGACGTTCGCCCAGGACGGCGTGGGCGGGTTGCGCGGCGGATTCGAATACGCCCGCACCGGCAACCCGACGCGCTCGGTGCTGGAGGCGAACCTCGCCGCGCTGGAATCGGGCCGCTACGGCCGGGCGTTCGCCTCCGGCATGGCCGCGACCGACTGTGCGCTGCGCGCCACGCTGCGTCCGGGCGATCACATCGTGATCCCCGACGACGCCTACGGCGGCACCTTCCGGCTGATCGACAAGGTCTTCAGCCAGTGGGGCATCGAGCATTCCCCCGCGCACGTGTTCAACGTGGACGAGATGCGCGCCGCGATCCGGCCGAACACCAAGCTGGTGTGGATCGAGACGCCCACCAACCCGCTGCTGAGCATCGGCGACATTCCCGCCCTCGCCGACGTCGCGCACGCCGCGGGCGCGAAACTGGTGGTGGACAACACCTTCGCGACCCCCTATCTGCAGCAGCCGTTGCTGCTGGGCGCCGACATCGTGGTGCACTCCACCACCAAGTACCTCGGCGGTCACTCCGACGTCATCGGCGGCGCGCTGATCACCGACGATCCCGAACTCGACGCGGCGTTCGCGTTCCTGCAGAACGGCGCGGGCGCGGTCCCTGGCCCGTTCGACGCCTTCCTCACGCTGCGTGGCGCCAAGACCCTCGCCCTGCGGATGGACCGGCACTGCGACAACGCCGAAACCATCGCCGAATTCCTCTCCCGGCACCCGTCGATCTCGCAGGTGATCTATCCCGGCCTGCCGGAGCACCCGGGCCATGCCGTCGCGGGCAAGCAGATGCGGCGGTTCGGCGGGATGATATCGGTGCGCCTGCACGGCGATGTCGAGGCGGCCCGCAAGTTCTGCTCGCGGACCGAGGTGTTCACCCTCGCCGAATCACTGGGCGGCATCGAGTCGCTGATCGAGCATCCGGCCGCGATGACGCACGCCTCCACCGAGGGTTCCGAGCTGGAGGTTCCCGCGGATCTGGTGCGGCTTTCGGTGGGTATCGAGGATGTCAGCGACCTGCTCGCGGACATCGAGCAGGCATTGAGCTAAGTTCACCGACATGACGAAGCGGCCGCACCCGATAATCGGGCGCGGCCGCTCGTGTCCGCGGTGGTGTCGGCCGGGCGCTACGCCGCGGCCCGGAGTATCAGCTGTGGTAGGGCTCGGCGCTGATCAGCGTGACCTTCATCGTGTTGCCGTTGGGCAGCGTGTATTCCCTGGTCTCGCCCACCTTGGCGTCGATGAGCGCGCCGCCGAGCGGGGAGTTCGGCGAGTAGGTCTCCAGCTTCGAATCGCTGAGACCCTCCTCACGGGTGGCGATCAGGAAGGTTTCGGTGTCCGTCTCGTCGCCGTCGTAGTAGACCTTGACGACCGACCCGGGAAGCGCGACGCCGGACTTGGTCGGCGCGACGCCGACCTTGGCGTTGTTCAGCAGCTCCTGCAGCTGGCGAATGCGCGCCTCCTGCTGACCCTGCTCCTCGCGCGCGGCGTGGTATCCGCCGTTCTCCTTGAGGTCGCCCTCTTCCCGGCGTTCGTTGATCTCGGCGGCGATGACCGGACGATTGGCGATGAGCGCGTCGAGTTCGCTCTTGAGCCTGTCGTGCGACTCCGGGGTCAGCCAGGTCACTTGCGTCTCAGTCATCTCGATCACTCCCTAGTAGTTGTTCCCGGCAGGCCGGGATTCCCTGAGCACCGGCGTGTACCCACCCGGAAGAGGGCACGCACCAGTCGACGGCTAGAGCGATCCTGGGAAGTTCATCGAACCCCGACAGGCCCTGGTCGCGGGCATGCTCACAAGCCCGAACCGTCAGCGCTGGCCGCCAATGCAGCAAACACGGCTCCGAGCCCCGGAACCGTGTATCACGCCATTTTAGCATGATTCACAAATGTGCAGGTCGGAGTTGATTTCGTGGGCACGTCGCCGGTCGACGCGCGGAAATCAGCCAGCCCGCAGATAGCCGGGCACCTGATCGCTGCACGCGTACACACTGCCCGAGGCCGGTCGCGCCGACGAGCGCACCACGGTGGTCAGCTCGACGGTGCCGCTGCCCGACGGCTCGATCAGCACTTCACGGCGGCCGAGTTCGGAGCCGTCGCGCGCCATCGCGCGGACGAAACACACCACCGGCCGCTCGGGGTCGGCGCGGGTGACCTTGAGCCGGATGGTCATGGTCGAGTCGTCGACGACGACGTAGCCGAGCTGCTCGGCCTCGATGTCGTCCGGCCCGTACTTCTGATACCCGAGGTAGGCGACGCCCAGCCCGGCGAGCACCACGACCACGCCGAGCGCCAGCGCGACCCAGCGGCGCGGCTTGCGGGGCCGGATGCCGTACCGGTCGGCCGGGGGTCGGCTCGGGGACGCCGCCGCGGCCTTCGCGTCACCGCCGGTTTCCGGCGCGGGCTGGCTCATGGTGGTCGCTCCCGGGGGGTACGTCGGAACAAATGTGGGTCGAATGGAACTATAGGTAACGAAGCCCCGACAGCCGCGACCGAGAGCGACGGTGAACGAGACGTGAGTGGCCTTCGCCTCATGGCGGTGCATGCCCACCCAGACGACGAATCCAGCAAGGGTGCCGCGACGACCGCCCGCTACGCCGACGAGGGACACGACGTCCTCGTCGTGACGCTGACCGGCGGAGAGCGCGGAAGCATCCTGAACCCGGCCATGGACACCCCGGGCGTTCTGGAGCGGATCCACGAGATCCGCCGCGAGGAGATGGCCGCCGCTGCCCGCGCGCTCGGTGTTCGCCAGCACTGGCTCGGATTCGTCGACTCGGGGCTGCCGGAGGGCGACCCGTTGCCGCCGCTGCCCGAGGGCTGCTTCGCGCTGGTTTCGCTGGAGGAGGCCACCGAGGCCCTGGTGCGCGTGGTGCGCGAGTTCAAGCCGCACGTGATGACCACCTACGACGAGACCGGCGGCTACCCGCATCCCGACCACATCCGCTGCCACGAGGTGTCGATGGCGGCGTTCGAGGCGGCGGGCGACCCGGAGCGCTTCCCCGACGCGGGCGAGCCGTGGACGCCGCTCAAGCTGTACTACGACCACGGGTTCAGCATGCGGCGGATGGAGGTGTTCTCCGCGGAGTACGAGCGGCTCGGGGAACCGTTCCCGCTCCAGGAGTGGCTGGACCGGATGCGCCAGTACACCGCGGAGCGCGGTGACATGATGTCCCGGATCACCACCCAGATCGAGTGCTCCAAGTACTTCCCGCAACGCGACGACGCCTTGCGCGCGCACGCGACGCAGATCGACCCGAACGGCGCCTTCTTCGCCATTCCGCTGGAGATGCAGCAGCGGCTGTGGCCGACCGAGGAGTTCGAGCTGGCCAAGACCCGGGTGCGCACCGAGCTGCCGGAGACCGACCTGTTCGCGGGCATCGAGGACGAGCGGTCGTGACACTGGTCCTGCTCGCCCAGACACCCGGGACGCCGACCGGCCCCGAGTTCGGCAAGGCGTCACCGCTCGGTCTCGTCATCGTCCTGCTGCTGCTCGCGGGCACCTTCCTGCTGATCCGGTCGATGAACCGGCACATCAAGGGCCTGCCCGCCACGTTCGAGCCCGAGCACCCCGAACCGGACCAGGAGGCCGACGAGGGGACCGAGCACGGCATCACCCGGCGTGCCGAGGAGTCGAAAGGCGCTGACTCCGAAGGGCGCGCCGAATCGACTTGACCGGGGCCTCGCCCCGCTGACCTGCGTGTTGTTACCTTTCCGCGCTCTCTTTCGTCAATGAGGTAGTCGCGGCACGATCCACTGCCCGTCCCTGTGACGGCGACCCCGGATTCGTTGCCCGCGTCTCCTTTCGAACACTGAGAGTCGAGGACAGAGCGATGACATTCGACGAACTGCGGGCCGAGCTGCCCGGCCGTGTGCTGGTGGCCGGTGACGAGAGCTTCGAGACCGCGGCCCGGCCGTGGACGACGACGGTCGAGCAACCGGTGGCCGCCGTGGTGCGGGCAAACGATGCCGACGACGTCGCGACCGTGCTCCGGTACGCCGGCCGCGCGGGCGTGCCGGTGGTCACCCAGCCGACCGGCCACGGCGCCTCCGGTGGGGTACCGGAGGCGATTCTGCTGCGCACCGGACAGTTGGACGGCATCGAGATCGACGCCGAGCGGCGGGTGGCGCGCGTCGGCGCGGGGACGCCGTGGGGCCGGGTGCAGGCTGCCGCCGCCAGGCACGGGTTGACCGGCCTGGCGGGCAGCAACCCGGTCGTCGGCGTGACCGGCTACACCCTCGGCGGCGGCATGAGCTGGTTCGGCCGCAAACACGGCTGGGCCAGCGACGCCGTGCGCGCGTTCGAGGTCGTCGACGCCGCGGGCGCCCGGCGACGGGTCACGGCGGAGGACGATCCGGACCTGTTCTGGGCGCTGCGCGGCGGCGGAGGCGACTTCGCCGTGGTGACCGCGCTCGAGTTCGACCTGTTCCCCGCACGGGAGCTGTTCGGCGGCCGCGTGCTCTGGCCGGAAACGCGGATACGCGAGGTCTTCGACGTCTTCCGGGAGATCACCGCCGCCGCGCCGGAGGAGCTGACCGTGTGGTTCCAGCGCCTCCAGATCCCGGACGCACCGCCCATGGTCGGTGTGGACGCCGTCTACCTGGGCGACCCGGATCGAGGACGCGCCGCGCTCGCGCGGCTGGACGCCATCGGGAATCCGATCCTGGACAAGCGCGGCGTGTTCGGGGCCGCCGACATCGGTGCCGTCACCGCCGAACCCACGAACCCGAGCCCGTCGCTCTCCCGGGCAGAGCAGCTCACCGATCTCGGCGACGCCGTGGTCAAGACTCTGATCGATGGACCGGTCGCCCCGCTGGCCAACGTGCAGATCCGTCACCTGGGCGGCGCCTTCGCCGAAGGCAGGCCGGACAGTGGCGTACGCGGCCCGATCGCCGAGCCCTACCTGCTCTACTGCCTGGGGCTGGGGCTGCCGCATCTCGCCGAGGCGGTCAAGGCCCGGCGCATCGCCATCGTGGACGCGGTGAGCGGGCAGATCAGCGGCCGTAAGCCGTACACGTTCCTGACGCCGGACGAATCCGCCGCCGCCGCTTTCGATTCGGCGACGCTGGCCCGGCTGCGCGAGATCAAGCGCGCCCGGGACCCGCACGGCGTCATCCGGGCCAACTATCCGGTGCTCGATTGAACCGGCAAGGCGACCCGCGGCAACGGGGCCGAGACCGGTGTGGTCTCGGCCCCGCCGCCGTTCAGAACGGCCAGTCGGCGTCGCGGCCCGCCTCCAGCAGCGGGATCATCCGGAACGCCGCGTCGGTCAAGCCCCCGAAGGTGTGCCGGTACGGGGTGCCGCCGGGGGCATGCCCGTACCGGTATCCCGCCAGGTTCCAGGTGTAGAGCGGCACCCGGGCGGGCAGCGCACGGCCGACGTCGCCGTCGTGCGCCTGCTCGTCGGTCAGGATGACGACCCGGTCGTGACCTGCGTAGTGCTCACGCACCGCCCCGGCCGTGTCGGTACCCCAGCCGAGGAAGTAACCCTCCTCGCGCCAGCGCCGTACCGCACCCAGCACCGGCTCGGCGCGCCGCTGCGGGAACACCCGGCTGCCGGGCTGGGTGCGGCCCTGCCACGTGCCGCCGCTCGAGTAGGACACCACGTCGGCCCGAGCGCAGCGCCGGGCCAGCGCGAGGCCGAACAGCGCGGCGGCGTCCCAGCGCGCCAGCGAGCCGTCCTTGGCGAATCCCGCCTGCATCGAGCCCGAGGTGTCCACCAGCACCAACGTCCGCCCGGAGAGCGCGGGCACGGCGGCCAGCGAATGACCGAGCGCCTGCTCGAGCGCGTGACCCCAGCGCAGCGACGGCGCGGCCCGGTACGCCGACAGGAACCGGATCGGCAGCTGCCGCGAACGGGCCACCTGTCCGGGATCGGCGAGTTCGGCGGCCACGTCCGCGGCCACGGCGTCGCTCACTCCGGCCTGGTCGAAGTTGCGCAGATTGCGCAGCTTGGCCATGTAACCCATGGTCGGAACGAGTGCCTCCCACACCGTCGCGTCCATCGGGCCCTGGAGCCAGCCCGCGACCGCCTCCCAGGTCATGCCCCCCGCGCGCAGCGTGGCACGAGCCTGCTCGGGGTCGTCGAACAGCGCGCGGCGCTGCTCGACCGGGCGGGCCATCAGCTCCGCACGGGCCCGCAGCACCGCCAGAGCGGTGGGCGGTTCGGTCTCGCGGCCGTACCGCCGATCCAGTGCGTGTGCGAACAACGCGCCCTGCCACGACTTGCCGTCCGCGGGAGCGGGATGGGTCAACTGGAGCACATCGGCGAACCGGAAGGAGCGCGCGGCGCTGTCCCACTTGAGCAGGGCGCGCTCGTCGTACAGCCGCCGGACGGCGTCGGCGACGCCGCGCTTGACCGGCTTGGGCACGGCCCGCCCATGTGTCGCGATCCAGTAGGCGAGCAGTTCCCCCGGCTCGTCGGCGCGCTGCAACACCGAGTCGATCACCTGCCGCGACATCCCCGCCGCGTCCGCGTCCAGGCGCGCCTTGGCGAACTCGGCGGCGCCGACGATCGCGGCGCTGCGCATGTTCGCCTCGGTGCGCAACCAGCGCAGGAAGCGGGCGGTCCACTCGGGGGCGGTGATCGTCGCCTGGTGCACCAGCGCGGCGTAGCGATCGTCGCGCTCACCGGCGGACTCGTAGAAGGTGTGCTCACCGACCATGTTCGTGACGGCCAGCAGGAACAGCTCGCTCTGCGGCGTGCGGGTGTATCCCGCGCCACCCTCGAAGGTGCGGCCGGTCGGACGGGTCTCGCTGGTGACCGGTGAGGTCGCGCCGGGGCGCGCGCGGTTGAACTTGCTCATGGATTTCCCCAGATGTACGTCGGGGACAGGCGCGGTGTCCGGCCCGAGGTCGAAATCTGCCGCGGCGCTGTACCGGTCGACGCAGGCATGGTGTGGCCTGCTCGCGGAACCAGCCGTGTAGCCGCACCGGGCCGGTGCGTGCGATGCCCCCCCGAGATCGATGATTTGCCTGCGGAATTCCCGAAATGGCGTGGTCGAGAAGTAGCCGCCGACTTCGCACCGGGAGGTGCGATGGAGTTGTGGCGCGCCCGGTGGTTCCCGGGTGCACCGAAACTGTAGCGAGACGAATTCGATTGCCGCACCTCATTTTTTGCGAGCACGATGTCCGAGGAAAAGCGGCGACGGCCTGCTCGCCGTATCGAGCGACCGAAATGGTTTCGGCAGGAGTTGAACCCGAAGTAGCCGTTGCCTGCGCACCGGACATGCGCCGTGCGTCACTGCGAGGAGCCGGCCCGAGGTCGAGTCGACCACGAAATATGCCCTTCGTGCTTGCCGATTACACTACTGCCTCCTGGCAGTCCGGATTCGAACCGGAACTTCCTGGCCCCGAAGTAGCCGCGGTACGCGCACCGGGCGGGCTCGCACGCGAATGAATCACGTTGCGCACCCGAGATAGAGGTCGGCGACGGAACGTACCGCTCTGCCGATTGAGCTACCGGACCGTGTGTGGTCCGGGCGGGACTCGAACCCGCAACCTGTCCATTAGAAGTGGAAGTAGCCGTTGCCTGCGCACCGGGTGCACCGCTCACTGTAGTGGCTGCGGCGAGACTCGCGCATCCGATTATTCCGCGGCGATGGCGGGAAGCACACCGCTGGCAACTATTTCGGCACAAAATGGTGTTCGCATTGTCGCGCGCCGGTCGGAGTCCTGTGTTACCAATTCAGCCAAACCGCACGACCGAAGGATGCTCATGGACAATGTGATCGGACAGATCGACCGCGCACTGGACGCGACCGGAGCGATCGTCGCCGCCGTGGAGGGTGCGGGTCTGGCCGCGCCGACGCCGTGCCGGGATTGGGACGTCCGTGCCGTCCTCAACCACACCGTGGGGGGTATGCACATCTTCGCGGCCGCTCTGAGCGGCACGAACGCAGGCGCCGAACACGCATCCGACTGGCTCGGCGGGGATCCGCAGGGCGCGTACGCCGCGGCCGCGGAAGTGGACCGCGCCGCATGGCACCGGCCGGACGCGCTGGACGGCACGGTGGGCGTCGCACTCGGGGAACTGCCCGGCCCCGCGGCGGCACTGGTGCATCTCACCGAGATTCTCGTCCACGGAGTCGACATCGCGGTGGCCATCGACCGGCCGGATCTGGCCGACGACGAGCTGTGTGGCGAACTGCTCGCCACCATGCAAGCCATGGGCGGCATCGACTCCTTCCGCGCGCCGGGCGTCTTCGGGCCCGAGGTCGTCGTCGCAGACGATGAGCCGGCACACCGCCGGTTGCTGGCGTACGTGGGGCGTGAGGTGCTTACGCGGACATAGTCCATCCGGCGAGTCGGCAAAGTATCGCGCGGAATTCGGCCGCCTCCGCACGGCATGTTGAGCGCCCGAGGTCTGGGCGGCGACGGAATACCGGCTCGAGCGAATCGAGCCCTACGGGTCTGGAGACCCTGCCTTGGACAGCTCTGCCGATTGAGCTACCGGATCGCTTGCGATCCGGACGGGATTCGAACCCGCAACCCGTCCATCGAATACGGAAGTAGCCGTTGCCTGCGCACCGGGCGCGGGTAGGACTGTAGCCGGTCGGCTCGGAAGGGCGCAGCTCATTTTCGCCGCGCCGTGTACCGGCCGGCGCGATCCCTACAGCCGAGCCAGGTCCTGCAATGCGTCGAGACCGGGCAGCTCCTGCGCGGGCACTCGGACGCCGATCACTCCCGACAGGCGATCCTCGGGCATCTGCCGGCATCGATCGGGTGCCTCGAGCGGTGCCAGCCCCTCCTCGTAGGCACGGCTGAGCCACAGATGCCACAGACCGGCAGCGATCTCGCCGGTGCGGCCGGAGGAGATCCGCGGTAGATAGTCGGCGGCGTCGTCGGCAATGGACGCCCAGAGATATCCGATGACTGCGCCGTCCTTGCTGACAGGAAAGAATCGGACGGCGGCATTCGTGTCTGTCGGATACCGCGGCAGCGGGCTACTGATCAGTGGCCCCCAGCCCTGCGAGCGGTCGGCAGGGGTGCCGTCCGGGAACATGCCGTCCTGAATCAGCGGGTTCGGCGGCGGTGGGCCACCCGGGTTCACGATTTCGTAGAGCTCGGCGAGGGTGGCGGCGTGCTGTTCGACGGAATCCGCTGAAATCGCGCCGCCTTGTGGATGTTCCGGTGCGCCGATCCACTGCCGGACGGCTGCTTGTGCTAAAACGCCTCGCTCGTAGGCGAGCGCCAGTCGCTCCGCCCACACGTCCGCGCTCCACAACGACGGATCGGCGAAAGGGGCAGAGAGCCCTTCGCCGGAACCGGGCCGCAGTTTCCGGACGAAACTCGCCGCGTTGCTCGCGGTGGACGCCCACAGGTATCCCAGTAATTCTCCGCGTAGCGTCACCGGCAGGTAGAAGACCGCCTGCCGTGTCCACCGTCGTATCGGCCCCCTCGGTGGGGCCGGAGCGAAGCCTCCGGGAGCGCCGGGCGGTGCATAGAATTCTCGGTGGCTGCCCTGAAGCGGGCTGCGGGGCTGTCGCAGTGTCGGTGCGAGGGGTGTCGATCGAATGGTAATAAGTTCGCAGCTCGCCGGGCGCGAGATCGTTCTCGGGCGTATCGGGTCCGAATCCCTCGTTGAATTTCGGATTGCTGTCGACAATTCTTTCTTCCCGTGGAAGGGCATCCCGGGCTCGCACTTCCTCGGCGACTCGCCGGTCGATCTCGTAGAGCTCTTCGAGCGAGATCCCATGCGGGCGGCGAGCTTCTTGTCGATCTCCCGCTGCTCCTCAGGATTCGGGGACTGTCAGAAAGGTGGTTTCGACATTTCCTTGCTCCGATGGTTTCCGGACGCTTCTCGGCGGTAGACGGTCACTCGAGGCGTCGAACGAATCATTCGTCACCGGCCGCCGAGCGCCGACGCGCGGTCTCCTTGGCCTCCCGAACGTAGAGATCGTCGTCCCAGGAGATGTCGTCGTGCTCCGGCGGATCTCCTTTCCAAGAGAAGAACCACTCGATCCATTCCTCGCTCGGCAGCTCACTGGCCGCCGCGCCGGCTACCGCCAGACGGCGCGAGAACTCCTCGGCCGCCGCGCGATCCACCACTTCGAAACGGTCCCAGGTCTGATGATCCGCCGTGAATCGCACAACCCGGCCGGGATCGTACTGCCATGCCTGGAGCGCCTGATTCCACACGAGCGCATCGTCGGACTCGTCGGTGGTGACGAAGATGGTGAACGGCCAGACCTATCTGCCGCTCCTGGTCGATCGCCTCCTGGGTGGATTCGGACGGCACACCCATCCGTGTTCGGACGGGATCGTCTCGAACCGCTGGCCCGGGGAAATCTGAATCGGTGAGCCTCGAACGCCGCGCGGGTCGCCATCTCGGCCGTGACCAACTCCGGCGTACGGATCAGCATTCCACCGCCACTGTTCCCGCGGCGGCGGTGTGCGTCGGGCTCGACCGGCCCTCAGCGTCGGCGCGACGAAGTCCTCTCCCGCGGCCCCGGCGGCTTTCGGAGTCGAGACCCCCGGCCCGTGCTGCCCGCGCGGCGCGAGGAAGGGCCGTACGGTGGAGCCATGAACAGGCTCGGAAAGGCGACGTCTCCGTACCTGCGCCAGCATGCGGGCAATCCGGTGCACTGGCGGGAGTGGGATGCCGAGGCACTGGCCGAAGCGCGTGAACGGGACGTGCCCATCCTGCTCTCGGTCGGATACGCGTCCTGTCACTGGTGCCACGTGATGGCGCACGAGTCGTTCGAGGACGCGGCCACCGCCGAGCAGATGAACGCGCACTTCGTCTGCGTGAAGGTCGACCGGGAGGAGCGGCCCGACCTGGACGCGGTCTACATGAACGCCACGGTGGCGATGACGGGTCAGGGCGGCTGGCCGATGACCTGCTTCCTGACCCCGGACGGCGAACCGTTCTACTGCGGCACCTACTACCCGAAGCTTCCGCGCGGCGGTATGCCGTCGTTCACACAGTTGCTCACCGCGATCACCGAGACCTGGCGCACCCGGCGTGACGAGGTGAACCAGGCGTCCGCGCAAGTGTCGGCGGCGCTGCGCGAGCAGACGGCGGGCCTGCCCGACACGGATCTGACGATCACGCCGGAGCTGCTCGCCCATGCCGTCGCCGCGGTGCTGCGCGATGAGGACCACGAGCACGGCGGGTTCGGCGGCGCCCCCAAATTCCCGCCGTCGGCGCTGCTGGAGGGCCTGTTGCGGCACTGGGAGCGGACCGGTGACCCGGCGGTGTTCGACGTGGTCTCCCGAACCGCGGAGGCGATGGCGCGCGGCGGCATCTACGACCAGCTGCGCGGGGGCTTCGCGCGGTATTCGGTCGACGCCGCGTGGGTGGTGCCGCATTTCGAGAAGATGTTGTACGACAACGCGCAGCTGCTGCGGGCCTACGCGCACTTGGCCCGGCGCACCACATCGGTGCTCCCGGAATCGTTGTCGGAGCGGGTCACCCGGGAAACCGTACGATTCCTGCTCGACGACCTGGGGACCGCACAGGGCGGCTTCGCATCGGCTTTGGACGCCGACACTCATCTGGAACCCGGCAAACCCGGTGTAGAAGGCGCGACGTACGTCTGGACGCCCGCGGAACTGGCCGGCGCGCTCGGTTCGATCGACGGGGGCTGGGCGGCCGAATTCTTCGGCGTCAGCACCGCCGGGAACTTCGAGCAGGGCACCTCGGTGCTGACCAGGTACACCGAGCCCACCACTGCCGAGGAAGGTGCGCGCCTGGAACGCGTGCGAGCGGCGTTGATCGCCGCCCGCGACCGCCGACCGCAGCCGGACCGGGACGACAAAGTGGTGTCCGCCTGGAACGGCATGGCGATCACCGCGCTGGCCGAGGCCGCGGCCGCGCTGGACGAGCCGGAGTGGACCGCCGCGGCCATTCGGTGCGCCCGCTTCCTGCTGGCCGAACACGTGGTGGACGGACGGCTGCGCCGCGCCTCGCTCGGCGGCGTCGCCGGCGCCGCGCCCGCGATACTGGAGGATCACGCCTGGCTGGTCACCGGACTGCTCGCGCTGCACCAGGTCACCGGTGAACTCGGCTGGCTGGAAGACGCCCAGCGCCTGCTGGACACCGCGATCGAGCACTTCGCCGATCCGGACCGGCCGGGCAGCTGGTTCGACACCGCCGACGACGCCGAAACCCTCGTCACCCGTCCGCGCGACCCGATCGACGGCGCGACCCCCGCGGGCACCTCCGCGCTCGCCGAAGCCCTGCTCACCGCGGCGGCCACGAGCGACCCCGAACGGGCCGCCCGCTACCGGGAACTCGCCGACCTGACCCTCGAACGCGGCGCGATCGTGCTGGCACGCGCGCCCCGATCGGCGGGACAGTGGCTCGCGGTCGCCGAGGCGGCCTTGCGCGGTCCGCTCCAGGTCGCCATCGCCACCGAGTCGGTCTCCCGCCCGACCGAATTGCTCGCCACGGCACGGCAGGCCGCCCCCGGCGGCGCGGTCGTCCTCGCCGCCGCCCCGAACGCCGTCCCCCTTCTGGCGGACCGGCCTTTGGTCGGCAATGCCGCTGCGGCCTACGTCTGCCGCGGCTCCGTCTGCGACCTTCCGGTCTCCACCGCGGACCAGCTCCGCACGGCTCTGCAGCGGAACTAGCGGAGACGGGCGGGTCCGTCGCGGTCGGGCTTCCCGTCGACCGCGGTCGACCGGCCGGACGCCTGCCGGTCGCGCGATGACGGCCGCGTCGTCGCAGCAGCCGTGCGGCTACCGCTGTCGGAGCCGTCAGCGCCGAGGTCGGGCATCGATCTCGGTGTCGGGCGCCGGTGCGGCAGTGTGAATTTCGATCACCGGGTTGGTGTCGGGCGGCAGGTCGCCGCTGTCGAGCTGATCGGTGCCGTTCGCGGCGGGGTCGGGGTGGGCGTCGGAGGTGTCGATGTCGGTCCAGCAGGTCGTCGGCTCTTTCATGCCGCGCAGCACGATGGTGTCGTAGAAGGTCCATTGCGCGCGTTCGTGTTCGGCGGCCGCGTCGATCACCGCTTGGCTCACCAGCACGCGCCGCGGCACTTCCTTGGCCGCCGTGGTGAGCCGAGCCGCCTCGTTGACGGCGTCGCCGATGACCGTGAACTCGAGCCGGGTGTCGGAACCGACGTCGCCCGCGAAGACCGGTCCGCGCGCCACGCCGATCCCGATGTCGAGCTCGCCCGTGGCGATGACCTCGTCCCGGATGCGGCGCGCCGCCCGCAGGGCCGGGGTCGCGTTGTCGCGCAGGGCGATCGGCGCTCCGAAGACGCACAGCGCCGCGTCGCCCTCGAACTTGTTGACCAGGCCGTTGTTCTCCTCGGTCGCGGCGACGACGATCGCGAGCAATCGGTTGAGCTTGTCCACGAACTCCTGCGGCGGCAGCCCGGTGGACAACTCCACCGAGCCGGTCACGTCGACGAACAGCGCCGCCACCTCACGCACGTCACCGGTGAGGTCCGCTCCGCGGGCGAGCGCGCGCTCGGCGACCTCCGTCCCGACATGCCTGCCGAACACTTCCCGCATCCGCTCCCGCTCGCGCAGGTTCGCGGCCAGCTCGTTGACCGAATGCTCCAGCCTGCCGATCTCGCTGGTGCTGCCGATCGGCACCCGGGCGCCGAGGTCGCCTTGGGCGATGCGATCCAGCGCGCGGCGCAGTGTGCGCATCGGCGCGGCGACGGAGCGGGCGAGGAAGGCGGTGGCCAGTGCGCCGACGCCGATGCCGACCGCGGAGAGGTAGATCCCGGTGCGAACCCGGTCGGGTGCGGCCGCGGCCGGGTCGGCCAGTACGACGATCAGCATGAGCAGCGGAAGCGCCGCCGCCACCGCCCAGGTCAGCACGACCCGCACCAGCACCGAGGAACTCCAGTGCATCGTCCAGCCGAGCACCCTGGCCACCACCGGAATGGTGGGCCGGATCAACCGGTCCACGATCAAGAAGGTGACCGCCGCCGACTCGAAGGCGCCGATCGTGAACAGCGCCGCCGTCACGCCGGGGTCGTTGTCCGGGCTCAGATGCGCGAAGACGGCGGTCGCCACGATCACGCCGGGGATCCACAGCGCGAGCGCGCGCACGCTGATCACGACGGGCAGGTGCAGCAGGCGTCGCGCCTCCGCCTCGGTCGGCTTGCGCGCGTCGTCGAGCCAGCCGAAGTACACCTTCCGGTCGCGCACCGCGAGCACGATGCCGGCCAGGAACCCCACCGCCGGGTAGATGCCGACGAAGGCGAGCGCCCGCGGCCAATCCGTGCCCAACCTGCCCAGAAAGCCGTTTAGCGCGAGCTGGGTGACGATCACCGCGAGGCCACAGAGATTCGCCGTGGTGACCAACACGGCCAGACCTGCCCGTGCTTTGAGCGCCCAGACGACGAGCTTGGAGATCATGAGGTTCGCGACCCCGATGGACGACGCGCGCCGACGCCGAGCGCAGGCACCGAGCGCGGCAGACTCCGCGCGGCTGCCGGACGTGGCAGGGCGATGCCGCGCAAGGCGGCGATGAAGAACACGAACGAGCAGCATAGAACCAGGACACTCGGCACAGGCGGTTTCCCGGTGGTCTCGCCCGGCTGGTCGGGTGACCGATCCGCACCGCCGTCCACAGGCGCCCTCGGCGGCTCACTATCCGGCCCCGATCCGAGCGCATGCCATCCCATCGCGCGCGCCGCCCCTCTCGTCCGACCTCCCCTCGACTCTATGCGCTCAGCGCAAGACGACGAGCCAGACCGCCGCGTAGTGGGTCAGTGCCGCGAGCACGGTGGCGGCGTGGAAGAACTCGTGGTGGCCGAAGACGGCCGGCCACGGGTTCGGCCATTTGGTGGCGTAGAGGATCGCTCCGCCGCTGTAGATCAGACCTCCGATCAGCAGCAGGATCAGCGGCGCGATGCCGATCTGGTTGTTCAGCTGCCCGGCCACCGGCACGATGGCCCAGCCCAGCAGCAGATACAACGGAACGCCGACCCAGCGGGGCGCGGTCGGCCACAGCAGTTTCAGCGCCACACCGGCCAACGCCCCCGCCCACACAACGGCCAGCAGCGTCTGCCCCGTACTTCCGGGCAGGCCGAGCAGGGCGAAGGGGGTATAGCTGCCCGCGATGAACAGGAAGATCATCGAGTGGTCCGCTCGCTTCATCCGGATGCGGGCGCGAACGGTCGGCCAGGTCACCCGGTGGTAGATCGCGCTGATGCCGAACAGCCCGCACACGGTGAGCCCGTAGACCAGCGTCGACCAACCCGCGGTCGCCGACACCGTGGCGGAGTGGGCGATCAGCACGACGGCCGCGACCGCGGCGACGGCCACCGCCCAGGTGTGGATCCAGCCCCGCATACGCGGTTTGACCAGCGCCTCGGCGAGCGCTTCGCCTGCGGAACCTGGGGCCGGTGTGACCGGTGCCGTGTCGGCGGCGCCGACGGATTCGGACACGAGTACCTCCTGATGGGTGCGACTCGGACGACCTCGGTGCGTGGCCCCGCGCCAGGCCGGGTGACGACGAGGCGGCCACCAACTGAACCTGCCAGTAACCTACGCAACCGTAACTTGCGAGCTTATGGCCACTGTACCGGCGTATCGCGGTCGATGCCGGAATCGTGTCGCCGAGGCGTAGGGTTGCCCGCGTGGAACTTCCGAGTCAGGTGCGGGGTCTGCCGTATCGCATCTACGAGGCCCGGCTGTCCAGGCAGCTGGCCGGCAAAGAGCATCCCCGGCACGTCGCGGTGATGTGTGACGGCAATCGCCGGTGGGCCCGGGAGAACGGTTTCACCGATGTCAGCCACGGCCATCGGGTCGGCGCGCTGAAGATCGCCGAGCTGGTCGGCTGGTGCGCGGCCGCGGGCATCGAGATGGTGACCGTCTACCTGCTGTCCACCGAGAACCTGCAGCGCGATCCGGACGAACTGGAGACGCTGTTCGAGGTGATCACCGACGTGGTCGAGGAGCTGTCGGCGCCGGAACAGGACTGGAGTGTGCGCATCGTCGGCTCGCTCGAGGGCTTCCCCGAGTTGATCGCCAAGCGGCTGCGCACCGCGGCCGAGCGCACCGACGGCCGCAACGGTGTGCACGTCAACGTCGCGGTCGGCTACGGCGGCAGACAGGAGATCACCGACGCGGTGCGCTCGCTGGTCCGCCAAGAGATCGCCGCGGGCGAAACGGGCGAGGACCTGGTCCAGTCGATCACGGTGAACGCGATCGGCCAGCACCTCTACACCTCCGGTCAGCCGGACCCCGACCTGGTTATTCGCACCTCCGGCGAGCAGCGGCTGTCCGGGTTCCTGCTGTGGCAGAGCGCATACTCGGAGATCTGGTTCACCGAGGCGTACTGGCCGGAGTTCCGTCGGGTGGATTTCCTGCGGGCGCTGCGCGACTATGCCGCGCGCCATCGCCGTTTCGGCGTCTGATTCGATCTTGGAGGGTGAATCGGGCTAAACGGTCGCCCTTCTCGCGTACCGTGCGGTCTCATGAGCTCCTTCGACCACCGGACCGCCGGAGCCGCCGGAGCCGTGCAGCACGGGCCGGGCGACTCGATCAGCTATGCGGAGTTCGGTAGGCGCTTCCTGGAGTACGCCGCCTCCGAGGAGCGCATCGCCGGCGCGTTCGACCAGTTGACCGGCACCGCCTTCGATCTGGGGCCGATCGGGGTCGGCCCGGCCCGGCTGGCCAAGGTGACCGCCCGGGTCCACCTCGGCCAGGCACGGCTGCGCCGCCACGACGACGAGACGATCAGTTTCGAGATGATCATCCCGCTGGACATCGACCTGCTGTTGGACCTGGCGCTCGACCGGCACCGATTCCACGTCGAGGGAACCGTGCACCTGCACCTGACGGTGCGTACGGCCGCGCCCCTGCGCGTGGTGATCGATATCGCCGAGCCGCTGCCGGGTGACGTGCGCGTCGATGTCGCCGCCGCCACCAAGCGCGCGCAGCTGCTGCGCACCCTCGCCGGCGTCGATCACGAGATCAGGCGTTTCGTCGCCCGCTATATCTCCACCGAAATCCGTAAACCGCACATAGCCGCGGTTCGTGATATCGATGTGGCCCGGCGGCTCGATGAGGCGTGGAAATTGTAAGCGGAATCACAATTTCCGCAGCCGCAACCGGTTGATGGTGTGATCGGCGTCCTTGCGAAGCACCAGGGTCGCCCGCGGCCGGGTGGGCAGAATGTTCTCCACCAGATTCGGGCGGTTGGTGTTGTTCCAGATCTCCTGCGCGGTGGCGGTCGCCTGCTCGTCGGTGAATCGGGAGTAGTGGTGGAAATGCGCGTTCGGATCGGCGAAGGCGGTGTTGCGCAGCGTGAGAAACCGTTGTACGTACCACTTCTCGATGTCCTCGATGCGCGCGTCGACATAGATCGAGAAGTCGAACAGGTCCGACACCATCAGCCGTGGACCGGTCTGCAGCACGTTCAAGCCCTCCACGATCAGAATGTCGGGCTGGCGCACGCAATGCAGCTTGCCCGGCACGATGTCGTAGGAGATGTGCGAATACACCGGGGCGCAGACTTCGGCCGAACCGGATTTCACCTCGGTGACGAATCGCAGCAGCTTGCGGCGGTCGTAACTCTCCGGGAAACCCTTGCGGTGCATGATGCCGCGCCGGGTGAGTTCCGCGGTGGGATAGAGAAATCCGTCGGTGGTGACGAGGTCGACCCGAGGGTGGTGATCCCAGCGGGCCAGCAGCGCCTGGAGTACGCGCGCGGTGGTGGACTTGCCGACCGCGACGCTGCCCGCGACGCCGATCACGAATGGTACCTGCTGGTCGGGGTGGGTTTCGCCGAGAAAGGTAGCGGTCGCGGCGAACAGTCGCTGGCGCGCGGCGACTTGCAGATGGATGAGACGAGCGAGCGGAAGATAGACCTCCGCGACTTCCTCGAGATCGATCTGTTCCCCGAGGCCGCGCAGCCCGATCAGTTCTTCCTCGGTGAGCACCAAAGGAGTCGACTTACGCAGGGTTCGCCACTGTTTCCGGTCGAATTCCACGTATGGACTCGGCTCGCTCATTCGTGCCACTTACCCGACACTCCGTTTCGGCAAACACGCACAGTTACCGTGCGGATCCGGTGAGATTCGGTCTAGCTGTCGCCGCATAGCCGAATTCTGCTCCGCGTCAACATCGTGGGATGACCGGGGTGCCGGTACCGGTCGGTAACCGACTCGATGACGCAGGTGTGAGCCGCTAATGTCGGCTGGCATGGAAGCGCATCCGCTCGTGACCGAATACCTGCGGCTCGGCCTCGCCTTCGATCGGCTGGAGGAGGGGTTCGTCGACGCCTACACCGGCGATCCGGCCCTGCGCCGGGAAGTGGAGAACGCGCCCGCGCCGCAGCCGCGTGAGCTGGCTCGTCGGGCCGCGGAGTTGCGCGCCGCGGTGCCGGAGGCCGGGTTGGCGTCGCAGCGCGCGGAATTCCTCGACGTGCACCTGCGAGCACTGGAGTGTTCCGGACGGAAGTTCGCCGGAGACGACATCGGCTTCGTCGAGGAGGTCCGCGCCTATTTCGACGTCGACATCGCGCCCGGCGACGTGGACGACTACCGCGACGCGCACCGGCAGATGGACGAGGTGCTCGCCGGGGACGGTCCGCTGGCCGAACGGATGGCCGCGCATCGCAAGGCCGACGAGATCCCGCCGGAGCGCCTGCCGGTCTGCGTGGAGGCGTTCTCCAGCGCGCTGCGCGAGCTGGTGCGCGCCCGCTACCCGCTGCCCGACCACGAACACGTCACCTATGAGGTCGTCGGGGACAAGCCCTGGTCCGGCTTCAACTATTACCTGGGCAACTACCACTCCAGGGTCGCGATCAACTCCGACCTGAAGCAGCACATGGCGCACCTGCCGCAGCTGATCGCGCACGAGTCCTATCCGGGCCATCACACCGAGCACTGCCGTAAGGAGGCCGGGCTGGTCGCCGCCGGGCAGGCCGAGCAGACGCTGTTCCTGGTGAACACGCCGCAGTGCCTGATGGCCGAGGGGCTCGCCGATCTGGCGCTGCGTTCGATCGTCGGGCCGGGATGGGGCAAGTGGGCGCAGGAGATCTACGCGGATCTCGGATTGCGCTTCGACGGCGAACGAGCCGAACGGCTTTCGAACGCCTCGGCCAAGTTGCTGGGCGTGCGGCAGGACGCCGCGCTGCTGCTGCACGACCGAGGGCGCACCCACGACGAGGTGGCGGAGTTCTTGCAGACCTGGAGCCTCACGACGCCGGAGCGGGCGCGCCAGTCGCTGCGATTCCTGTCCTCGCCGCTGTGGCGGGCGTACATCTCGACCTATGTCGAGGGGTATCGACTGCTGGGCGGATGGCTCGATCGCGCGGCCGACGCCGACGATCGGGCGGATCGATTCCGCAGGCTGCTCGACGAGCCGCTGACGCCGGGCGCGGTGCGCGCCGCGGCGTGAGCGCGACGGCAGCCGGGTGCGGCACGCCCTACTGGATCACCGCGCACCCCTGCCCGCCCGCGGAGATGCTGCACAGCAGCAGTGAGAGGGTGCGCAGCAGCGCCTCGACCGGGGAGTTGGGTACCGAGACCAAGCCGACCATGTTCGTTCCTTCGTCAGGTGATCGTGAACTGTCACCAGGGAAACCGGTCGGCGGGCCACTTCTCGTTACCGCTTGTAGAGCCCCATGAATCAGGGTCACGCCGTCCGGACGCACTTCCGGAGGGCGCGGTCGGGCCTCGTGCGCGGGCTCAGGTCCGCGAAGGTGAAGGACACCGTGATCGGGTCGCTCCCTGTGGCTTTTTCATTCGTTCGGTGACAGTGGCGGCAACGCGCCCTGTCGCGAAGGTGCGCGAGCGGGCCATCGCGTCGTCCTCGGGCACGAACGCGGCCGCCCCGGTGCGCCAAGGGCTGCCCTGCCGCGGCCGCACGTGTGGGTCGGCGGCGACAGTACTTCCTCAATTCACTGCTGCGCGCGGAAGATGACGCACGTGGTGGTGGCGTGCGCGACCAACCGGCCCTTCTCGTCGACCACCCGTCCCTCGGCGGTCGCGGTGGTGCGCCCGACGTGGATCGTGGTGCCGGTGGCGGTGAGGCGTTGCCCATCGGTGGGCACCGCCCGGATGTAGTTGATCTTCAGCTCCAGCGTCGTGTACCCGACGCCCGGCTCCAGCGTGGTGTGCACCGCGCAGCCCATCACCGAGTCGAGCAAGGTGGCGCAGATGCCGCCGTGCGTGGTGCCGAGCGGGTTGGCGAAGTCGGGCCGGGTGCGCAGCGCGAAAACCACCTTGCCGTGCTCGAGTTCATCGACCTCCATGCCGAGCAGGTCCCCGATGAAGGGCGGGCGATCCGCCCTGGTCATGGCGGTGCGCAGCAGTTCGAGACCGGACAGCTGAGCCAGGTCGACCGTGGCTTCGGACATCAATCCCATCCTTTCGATGAACCGATCGGTCCACATCTGAGATGATTGGAGCATGGACCGATCGGTTCACGCAACCGTGGGCAAGGAGCTCGCATGACCGCAGGGCCGCGCACCAGGCTGATCGAAAGCACCATCGAACTGGTGCGGGAGCAGGGCGTGCACGCCGCCGGACTGGCCACTCTGCTCGAACGCGGGAACGTTTCGCGCAACTCGCTCTACCAGCACTTCCCGGCGGGCAAGAGCGAGTTGGTCGAGACCGCCACCCGGGTGGCGGGCGCCCGGATCGGTGAGGTGATCGACAAGGTCACCGCCGCGCCGCCCCGGGGCTGGTTCGATGCGCTGCTCGGCTGGTGGGTCACCGCGCTGGAGAAGACCGGCTATCGCGCCGGGTGCCCGGTCCTCGGGGCGGCGCTGGCCGAGTCCGAGCCCCGGGTGCAGGCCGCCGCGGGCGAGGTCTTCGGCGCCTGGCACGACCGGCTCGGCGCGGCGCTCGTCGCCGCGGGGATGTCGGCCGAGGAAGCGCGCTCGTTCGGCAGCTTCGCGTTGAGCGCGATGGAGGGCGCCATCGTCCAGGCGCGCGCCATGAAGTCCACTCGGCCCCTGGAAGACGCGCAGCGACATCTCACGGTGCTGTTGGAGAGCTACCTCCCCGAGGACGGCGCGTCCCGCTGAGCGTCCGACCGTGCCTCGCGGGCGTGTCGCGCGTCACGACGGGCGGCACGAAGCGCCCATGGTGACCGAGCGGGATGAACCCCCTGCTCGAGGGCGGGCCTCCCGGCCCATAGACTGAGGCCGTGACGCAGACGACCGCCTCTGTCAATTCCCAGTCTCTCGGTGAGCTCGATCCGGAGCTCGCTGCCGCGATGGCAGGCGAGCTCGCCCGCGAACGCGACACGCTCGAGATGATCGCCTCCGAGAACTTCGTGCCGCGCGCGGTGCTGCAGGCGCAGGGCAGCGTGCTCACCAACAAATACGCCGAGGGCTACCCGGGGCGGCGCTACTACGGCGGCTGCGAGCACGTCGACGTGGTGGAGACCTTGGCGCGCGACCGTGCCAAGGAGCTGTTCGGCGCGGAGTTCGCCAACGTGCAGCCGCATTCCGGCGCGCAGGCGAACGCCGCGGTGCTGATGTCGTTGATGAACCCGGGCGACAAGCTGCTCGGCCTCGACCTCGCGCACGGCGGTCACCTCACCCACGGCATGCGCCTGAACTTCTCCGGCAAGCTCTACGAAGTGCACTCCTACGGCGTGAGCAAGGAAGACCACCGCGTCGACATGGACGAGGTGCGCGAGATCGCCTTGCAGGCGCGTCCGAAGGTGATCGTGGCGGGCTGGTCGGCCTACCCGCGCCATCAGGACTTCGCGGCCTTCCGCTCGATCGCCGACGAGGTCGGCGCCTACCTGTGGGTGGACATGGCCCACTTCGCCGGTCTGGTCGCCGCCGGTCTGCACCCCTCGCCGGTGCCGTACGCCGACGTGGTGTCCTCGACCGTGCACAAGACTCTCGGCGGTCCGCGCTCCGGCCTGATCCTGGCCAAGCAGGAGTACGCCAAGAAGCTGAACAGCGCGGTCTTCCCCGGCCAGCAGGGCGGGCCGCTCATGCACGCCATCGCCGCCAAGGCCGTCGCCTTCAAGATCGCCGCGGGCGAGGAGTTCAAGAACCGCCAGGAGCGCACCCTGTCCGGCGCGAAGATCCTGGCCGAGCGGCTCACCGCCGCCGACGTCAAGGACAAGGGCGTCAGTGTGCTCACCGGCGGCACCGACGTGCACTTGGTGCTGGTCGACCTGCGCAACTCCGAACTCGACGGCCAGCAGGGCGAGGACCTGCTGCACGAGATCGGCATCACGGTCAACCGCAACGCCGTCCCGTTCGACCCGCGTCCCCCGATGGTCACCTCCGGCCTGCGCATCGGTACCGCCGCCCTGGCCACCCGCGGCTTCGGCGACACCGAATTCACCGAGGTCGCCGACATCATCGCCGGCGCGTTGGCCGGTAACGCCGACCTGGACTCGCTGCGCGCCCGGGTGAGCAAGCTGGCCAGGGACATTCCGCTGTACGACGGCCTGGAGGACTGGCGTCTGCTCGGCTGACCACGCGACCTGCTTCGCGCCTCCGAGCTGCTCGTCGAAGGTGCGAAGCAGGAACCGCAATTGCCTCAACCTACGAGCAGACGCGGCGATCCGGAACTACCGGTCCATGCGCGCTTTGGCCCGCACGATCGATTCGTCCAAGTAGCGAGCGATATCGGCGCTGGTACCGGGGCGGATCATCAGAGCGCGGTTGGCGGGCACCTCGCAGTAACGGCCGTCGGGCGTATCGATCCAGCGTAGGCGGCCGGTGCGCATCGGTTCGGCGTTGCGCGGACCGAGCAGCACGGCAGCGGTACCGCGGGTGGTGCACTTCTGCCGCCAGAAACGCCGATAGCGTTCTTTGGCCTGGCTGGCGGGCGCGTTGCCGAACAAGTCGGGGCGATCGTCGTTGAGATCATCGAGCAGGAAGCTCTTCTCACCGACCGTTCCGGCCGGGGTGTCCGGCAGCAGTCGCACCAGTTCGGTGGCGAGCTGGTCGATTCGGCAGCGGCGCAACTTGATCCGCCCGCCGTCCGGCGCAGGCGATTGCACGGCGAGCACACCCGAGCCGGTGCGCGTGCCGCAGGCGACGGCGCGCAGTTCGACGCCTTCGCGCGTGTTGTCGTAGCCGAACAGTTCGATACGCCAGTCGGGGCCGGCCAGCGTGGTGATCGCGCTGCGCAGCGGCAGCCGTTCGTTACGTCCCAGCTCGGCACGGAACTGCCGCTGATACGCCTGGTACTCGCGCAGGCCGGGGAACCGGCTGGTGAACCGGAACGGGAAGGGCATCCGGTCGAGGCCGGTCCCGAACCATGCCGCGGCGAACTGCTCGGCCGACAGTGACCACTGCGCCGTCATTTCTCCCCCAGCGCGGGCGGCACGGTCGGTTTCACCTCGCCGAGCAACTCTTTCGCGTGCTCTTCGGTGCGCAGATACTTCGGCGACTTGTGCTCGTCGTCGTCCGTGCGCCTACCGCGCAGCCCCGGCGGGATCATCCCCGAATAGCCCGGGGCGCCCGGCGTGCCAGGGCGTCCCGGCGTGGTGGAGGGCGCGTTCGCCGCCGCCGGGGCGGTGGGTTGGGCGGGCCGTGACGTGCCCGATCCCGCTTCACTGCCCGCGGCGCTCGGAGTTCCGGCCGCACCGGGCATGCCGGGCCTGGTCGGTGTGCCGTTCGGCCTGCCATCGAACGACGTCGCCGTGACGGCGGCGGGTGCGGTCGGCAGCGGCGTGGTGGACGCGAACGGCGCGACCGGGGTCGATGTCGGCGTCCTCGTGGTGGATGCCGGAGTGGTGGTGGTCGCGTCCTGGGACTGCGAGACAGCCTGCGCCGTCGTCGTTTCCGGAGTGGCCTCCGTCGACGCCGTCCGATCGTCGGGCACGCCGTCCTCCTCCACGCCGCTGGGGGAGGGGGTGTCCGCGGAAGCGGGCTCGCCGCCGGAGGAGGACGTGTCGGTGGGCCGGGTGTCGCCCACCGGCTGCGAACCGACGTTCGTGCCCACCGCCGTGCCGGTGCCGGTCTCGACATCCGTCGGTGTGGTGGCGGCGGGGCTGACCGGAGGCGGCAGCGTGGGGATGGCGGGCGCCGTGGCCCCGTACGGCTGGATGTACTGGGTGTTCATCTCGTCGCGGGCCTGCTCTTCCCGCGTGTTGCGTTGTTCCGGATCGGCCGGGCCACCCGACGAATCCACCAGATCGGGCACCGACACCTTGAACTTGGCCGCCGCGTCCGCCGCCGACGACAGCGGCACACTCTGCGCGCTCAACGCCTCGCCGAATTCACCGACCCGCGCCGCGTACTCCCGCATGCCGCGGACCGCACTGTCGGCAGCCGCGCCCTCCCAGTGGTGTTCCACCGCCTTCTTGATCGCGTTCTCGAACTGCTGCCCCGCGTTCGTGACCGCCGCGGCGATGGCCCACCACGCGGCGAACGCACTGTCGAGCGCGGCCGGATTCATCGTGTCGGCCGCCTGCTTGATCTCCGCGTGCGAGAAACTCTGCGCGTTCTCCGGATCGGTGATCGCGCGGCCGTCGGTCTGTCTCATGCTCGCTTCCCCCGGTGTTCAGCTGCCCGCGGGCAGCAGCGGTGCGACTGCTCGGGCGATATCGGTGGCGTTGTCACACGGCGATAGTTTGCGTGGGTGCTTGCCGCTCGGATCATCGACGAGGATGTACAGCGAGCCGTTGTACAACTCCACATTGACCGTGCAGCCACCCGGAACGTCGGGACGAGCTTCGTACCGCAGCGCATCCCGACTGCCGACCGGGATACCCGTGGCCGCAGGGAATTTCTCTTTCACCTGATCGAGCGTCCCGTTGGTCGTCTGGATCGTGAAGCTGTATCCAGCGCGCGCGACATACCGGCAGCCCTTCCAACTGATTCCGCCCGTGCTGTTCTGCTTCGGTGCGGGTGGCAGCGCGTCCCACTGGTGTTCGGCCAAAAACTGTGCTGTGAGGGCATTACAGGGATCGAATGTCGTCGCTGGTCCCGCAGCCGAGTTCGGTCCGGAGCCGGTGGCATCCGGTCGTGCCGTAGCTGTCGCGGATCGTGTCGGTGCAGTCTCGGCACCGCATCCGGTGACCAGTACCGCCAGCATCGCGACGGCTACGAGACTCGCTTTCAGCCAACCGCTTACGTGCGCACTGCCGGTCATACGCGGAGTTCCCGCATCTTGGCCGCGAACTCGGCGTCGGTGCGCTGGTAGGTGTCGCTGATGGCCTTGAACATGGCTCGTATTTCCTCGGCGACGGTGATGTAGTCGCTCAACGTGTCGTAGGCGTTGTTCGGGCCGCCGAAGGCTTTCTCCCGGAACAACCGGACCAGTTCTACCGCCGACGAAAGGCGTGGATTGTCCTCGCCCAACCCCCACTGCGTCTTCTCGCCGAGATCGCGAGCGTCCGCGCGGGCGCCGGTGAGCTGGTCGATCAACTCCTGGCACGCCTGGTCGATCTCCACGAACCCCTGCGGGTCCATCCGCACCTGCAATGCCCCGGTCTTCGCAGCCTCGATGTGCCCGGGAAACGGGCTGTCCGCCATCGTCGCCCCTTCCGTCAGTGCCGTCTGACCTTATAGACGCGCCACATCTCGCTCCGGTTCCATCGAAACACAGCCGACCTCGCGGGTGCGCCCCGTCGCGCCACTCGTCGCCGCCGGCATAACCGTCGCGAGCTGGGCTGTTGTGCCGAAACGCGCGTGGGTGCGACGAATCCGATTCCCTGTCAAGGCTGCTGACGGACGGTCAGCGCGCGCCCGCCGCCCCGAGCAGGGCGGGGTAGTCCTTCAAATCGATGTCGTTCGCTGCGTTGTCACCGTATTTCATCATCAGCGTGAACAGCCGGGAACCGAGGAACCGGTTCCGCATCCTGATGCCACGCGCGGTCTTCGGCGCCAGGAAACGACCGGCATTGCTGTTGCCCGCGATCTTCGCGTAGCGCTTCATGATCTCGTCGTAGCGGGCGAAGGCCACGGTGTGATCGCCGTCGGCGCAGGCCAATTCCCCCGCGATGACGTACGCGCCGACCACGGCGAGTCCGGTGCCGAATCCGCCGAGCGTGTTCCCGTACGCGGAGTCGCCGACCAAGGCGACCCGCCCCTTGGTGTAACCGTCGGCCATGCGGACCTGACCGAGCGAATCCAGGTAGACATCATCGAATTCGGTCATGTCGGCGAGCATCCGCGGCACTTCCCACCCGATCCCGGCGTAGGTCCGCGCGAGGATACGTCGCTGGGCCGCGCTGTCGTCCCTGGCGTAGTCGAGCACGGGGGAGGCGAACATGTACATCTGCTGTGCCTTCGGGCCGCCGCTGATCGCGAGTCGTCCGGGAGCGTTGTGGGCGTGGGCGACCGCCCGTTCGCGAGGGCCTGTCGCCTCGCCGCTCCACGGGCTCGCACCCGCGACGGCGTAGTAGTAGCCCAGGTGTTTCACGAAGTCCCGCTCGGGCCCGAAAGCCAGCCTGCGTACCCGCGAATGGATGCCGTCGGCGCCGAAGACGAGGTCGAAGGTGCGGGCGGGCGCGCGCTCGAATTCGACGTGCACGCCGGTGGCGGTCTCGGTGAGGGCGGTGATCGAATCGCCGAACAGGTATTCGCAGCGGTCGGCGGTGCGGCGGTAGATGATCTCGGAGAGGTCTCCGCGCAGGATCTCGACGTCGCCGCCGGTGAAGTCTCCCGACAGGACCGCCAGTCGTGAGCCCTGCTCGTCGACGAAGACCATGTCGGTGGTGCCGGTCCTGCGCCGCTCGACGTCGTCGAGGATGCCCATCCGCGTCAGCACGGTGCGGTGTGTACTGCCCTTGAAATCGACGGCCTGACCGCCGGGCCGCAGCGCCGGGGCGCGCTCGACCACCGTGACCGCGAAGCCGTAACGGTACAGCCAGTAGGCCAGCGACGGTCCGGCCATGCTCGCGCCGGAGACGAGAACGGTGGTGTTGCGCATGGGGGTCTCCTGTCCCGAAATCTGCGTCCATCGGAAACTGTATCCGATGGACGCAGATTAGCGTATGGTAGACACAGTTACGCGGCAAGACGTTTTTCCGGAAGGATCTCGGGCATGCCGACACCAACCGCACTCGAACTGCTCTGGGGGACCGGTCAGCGCCCTAAGCGCGGTCCGAAACCCGCGCTGTCGCTGGAGCGGATCGTCGGGGAGGCCATCGCGCTGGCCGACGCCGAAGGGCTGGCGAGCCTGTCCATGCAGCGGCTGGCCGAGCGTCTGGGCTTCACGAAGATGTCGCTGTACCGCTACGTGCCGGGCAAGGCCGAACTGGTCGCGCTGATGCTGGACACGGCGCTCGGCGCGCCCCCGGAGATGAGCGCGGGCGCGGAGGCGCCGCAGGACGCGTGGCGCGACCTGCTCGGCGAGTGGTGCGAGACGATCTACGAACGTCTCCGTGCCCACCCCTGGTCGCTGGAGGTGTCGGTGGGCGCGCGGCCGGTCGGCCCGAACGAAATGGCCTGGATGGAATCCGCGCTCGCCGCGCTCGCCGGAACCGGGCTCACCACCGCGGAACGCCTGGACACCATCGTCCTGCTCATCGGCCACGCCCGCAGCCTCGCGCAGCAGCAGCGAGTGATGGACGCCGACGCGTTCGAGAAACAGATCGCAGGACAGTTCGCCGAGATGATGGCCGCCGCGGCCGATCGTTACCCGGCCGCCGCCGCCGCGTTCGCCGAGCAGGGCGTGGTCGCGGGCGGGGAGGGCGCGCTGCGATTCGGCATCGGGCGAATTCTCGACGGACTGGCCGTGCTCATCGCGAGCCGCCGGTGACCGGCGCGGCCTACGCTCGGACCATGAGCGACGAACTCGACCTGAAACAGGACTCGATCACCACCGTGCGGGAGTTCTTCGCCGCGCTGGAGCTGGGCGCCGCCGAGGAGGCGATCGACCTGCTGCACCCGGACATCGTCTGGAAGAACACCTCGCTGCCCGATGTCACGGGCGTCCGCCGGGTGGGTGGCGTGCTGCGCGGCCTGCGCCGTGACTGGCTCGGCTTCGGGGTGGACCTGCACCACATCGCCGCCGACGGCGACATCGTGCTTACCGACCGCACCGACTACCTGCGCTTCGGGCCGGTGCGCGTCGGCTTCTGGGTGACGGGCACGTTCGAACTGCGCGACGGCCGAATCATCCTGTGGCACGACCACTTCAGCTGGGAGAACTTCCTGCGCGGCACGGCCGCCGGCCTCTGGCGCGCCGCACTGACCCGCGGCTGACCCGGTGTCAGGAGTGCTGGACCAAGTAGTCGAGGTAGACCGGCCGCAACACCTCGGCGACCGCGCCGTCGCCGGCGTGGACGTAGTCGTCGAGCATGGGCAGCACGTACTTGATGTCCGCCTCGCTCTCGCCGACATTGCCCGCGGCGGCTTCCGCGGCCGGGATCGACGTGAGCAGCCGCCACAGGAACTTCACGTCACCGCGTCGCACGGCCAGCTTCATCGCCCGGTCGTGCAACTCCTTCGACGACAGCTTCTCCAAATCCTCGTTACCGGACATACCAGCGACTCTATCCGTCGAATCGGGCCACAGCGACCGTGTGGCGAAACCCGGAGCCGCACGAAGGCCGTGCTGCGACAACTGCCATGCCATCGCAACCACCGCCCGGCCTCCGGGGTGAAACGTATCTGACGATCCGACCCGGACGACGGCACCCGGATGCCGGTCGATCGGCTCGGGCCGAAGGATGTCACCGAAGCCGTGCCGCGGGTCGATCGCTGGCCCGAGGCGCTCGCCCTGTCGACCGAGTTGCGGCGCTGGTTCCACGCCGACCGGGACGCGCGCGGCCCGCAATTCGCCCATCGATACCGCGCCGAACTGGCAGCGCTGGAGGTTCAGCAAGATTTGCGGGAATTACGCGCTCTGGCCGCCGAAGGTCCGGTCACATTGCTGACAGCCGTACAGGATCCGGTGCACAGCCATGTTCCGGGGTTGCTCGACCTGCTGGGTCGAGTGCCCGCGACGTGCTGGTTTACGACAAATTCACGGACACGCCTTTCAGTCCCTGAGCGCGGACATGGGGATCGGAGGTAGCGTCGGGTGTGCGGGCCGCGGCGGTGTGGCTCGTACGGGAGGTCCTGGCCGTGACTGAGCTACTCAGTACGAGGGGGCCGGTACCCGGCCCTCGTGGCACCTGACGGCAACGTCGGGTCCATCAGGACGGACCGGTCCAGCGAGATCGTTCGTGCGACTGCCGCACGAACACAGAGGAGCCCACCGTGACTGCTGCACGCTCCGTTTCCGCTCCCTCGGCGAACTCCAGCTCCGCGAAAGGCGGAGCCGCCGCGAAGGGGGCCCGCCCCTCGCAATTACTCGGCAAAACCTTCGTCATCGACACGTCCGTCCTGCTGTCGGATCCCTGGTCCTTCACGCGGTTCGGCGAACATGACGTGGTGTTACCCCTGGTGGTCATCAGTGAACTCGAAGCCAAAAGGCACCATCACGAGCTGGGCTGGTTCGCGCGAGAAGCGCTGCGCAACCTGGACGATCTGCGCCTGCAGTACGGCAGGCTGGATCAGCAGGTGCCGATCGGCGCCGAGGGCGGAACGTTGCAGGTGGAACTGAACCACACCGATCCCGCGGTCCTTCCGGTCGGCTTCCGCACCGACACCAACGACTCCCGAATCCTGGCATGTGCGCTCAACCTCGCGGCCGAGGGCCGCGACGTGGTGTTGGTGTCCAAGGACATTCCGCTGCGGGTCAAGGCCAGTGCGGTGGGCTTGCAAGCCGACGAGTACCACGCCCAGGACGTGGTGACCTCCGGCTGGTCCGGCATGGTGGAGCTCGATGTCAGCACCGCGCACATCGATCGGCTCTACGCGGAGTCGGTGATCGATCTGGACGAGGCGCGAGAGCTGCCCTGCCATACCGGTATTCGGTTGCTCGGAGTCAGCTCCAGCGCACTCGGCCGGGTGACCCCGGACAAGCGGGTGCAACTGGTCCGTGAACGCGAGGCATTCGGGCTGCACGGCCGTTCCGCCGAGCAGCGCATCGCGCTCGATCTGCTGCTGGACGAGAGCGTCGGCATCGTCTCCCTCGGTGGCAGGGCGGGTACCGGCAAGTCGGCGCTGGCGTTGACCGCGGGCCTGGAGGCGGTGCTGGAACGGCGGACGCAGCGCAAGGTGGTGGTCTTCCGTCCGCTGTACGCGGTCGGCGGTCAGGATCTCGGCTACCTGCCCGGCACCGAGAGCGAGAAGATGGGTCCCTGGGCGCAGGCGGTCTTCGACACCCTCGACGGGCTGGCCAGCCGGGAGGTGATGGAGGAGGTGCTCAGCCGCGACATGCTGGAGGTGTTGCCGCTGACCCACATTCGCGGGCGGTCGCTGCACGACTCCTTCGTGATCGTGGACGAAGCCCAGTCGCTGGAGCGCAATGTGCTGCTCACGGTGCTCAGCAGGCTGGGAACCGGCTCACGGGTGGTGCTCACCCACGACGTGGCCCAGCGGGACAATCTGCGCGTCGGAAGGCACGACGGTGTCGCGGCGGTGGTCGAGAAACTCAAAGGCCACCCGTTGTTCGCGCACATCACGCTGACCCGTAGCGAGCGCTCGCCGATCGCGGCGTTGGTCACCGAGATGCTGGAGGAATACGGCCCCAACGCCTGATCCCCCAGCGCCGTTCGGCGGTGTGTTTCACAGCACATCCGGCGGGTATCATCCGCCGCGATAGCTGTTCGGTATGACCCGGTGACCCTCGTCGATCACCGGGTCATTGCCTGACAATCGGCCGAGGCTACGCGCGATGTCACGGAGTCCGTGGTGTGCCGGTAGCCCACAGCGAGAGGATGGACATGCACCACTTCGCTCGACGAACGGCTGGATTCACCGCAGTGCTCGCCGCCGCTGGGCTGGCCTTGGCCGGGTGCGGCGACGATGACGACTCCGACCCCGGCGCCACCATGACCGGCATGATGACGAGCATCATGACCACGATCGCGAGCCCGACCACCACCGCGGCCGACGACGACACCACCACCACCGAGGGCGGCGCCACGGGCACGACGGCCCCGGCGGCCGGGGGGACCAGGATCCCCACGCCGGGCGGCGAGATCGCCGTCGACGGCGACATCTACGAGAAATACATGGAACTCGGCGGCCCGACCGGCACGCTCGGCCTCCCGAGGGAAGCGGAGGAGAAAGGCCCCGACGACGGCGAGTACCAGGACTTCGCCGGCGGCACGATCTACGAGGCAAAAGACGGCGAACCGCACGTCGTCTGGGGCGAGATCCGCAAGGCGTGGGAAGAGAACGGCGGCGCGCAGGGGCCCCTCGGCTACCCGGTCAGCGACGAGAAGGACATCCCCGGTGGCAAGCAGAGCGATTTCACCGGCGGCACCATCACCTGGGTGAACGGTACTATCACCGTCACGCCGAAGTAACGACCAGGTATTCGGCGTCCGGGGCCGCCCGCGTGGCCCCGGTAGCCTGCCCATTCCACCCATCCGCCCCCGCTTCGCGGGCCAAGCCGCTAGGTTATCTCGGTGCAAACTCTCCTGACCGATCGCGAACTGCTCGAATCGCTCGCGGTGGACGTAGAACTGCTGCTGCGCAAGCACGTCGATGTCGCCGACGGGTGGCAGCCACACGACCTCGTGCCGTGGGACGACGGGCGCAACTTCGCCTTCCTCGGCGGTACCGACTGGACGCCGGACCAGTCCGAACTCGGTGAAACCGCCAAACTGGCGTTGACCGTCTCGGTGCTGATCGCCGACAACCTGCCCTCGTATCACCGCGAGATCGGCAAGTACCTGCGCACCGGCGCGTGGTGGCGCTGGGTCGGCCGCTGGACGGCCGAGGAGAACCGCCACGAGATCACGATCCGCAACTACCTCATGGTCACCAGGGCCGTCGACCCGGTGGAACTGGAGCGGTTGCGGATGGAGCACATGACCAAGGGCTTCCGCCGCCCGGCGATGCACCTGCTCGATGTGCTGGCCAACTGCGCGTTCGAGGAGTCCGCCAGCGCCGTGCGGCACCGCAACATCGCGGCGCTCGGCGAGAACCCCCTGGTCACCGCCATCGCCGAGCGCATCGCGCTGGACGACGAACTGCAGTCGGTGTTCTTCGCCGACCTGATTTCCGCCGCTCTCGATCTGGTGCCGGACCAGGCCGTGCGGGCCATCGCCGACCGGATCGCCGGTTTCGAGGTCCCGACAGTGACGCTTTCCGACGGCCGCGACAGCGACGAGGTGCTGGCCGAGGCGGGCGTCTACGACCGCGCCAAGGAGGGAGAGCTGGTCTTCGCTCCGTTGCTGCGTCGTTGGAACATCTTCACGCGCACGGATTTCGGTCCGGATGGCGAACTGGCGCGCGACGAGCTCTCGCACCTGCGGGACTGAACCGCCGCCTCCGGATCACGGTCCGGCGAACGCCACCTCGGTAGCCCGACGGCTACGGAGGTGGCGTTCGTTCTGTCGCGGCTCGGTCGGCCCTCGTCAGTCCTGTTCTTTCACCTTCGCCATGGCGAGCACGTCGAGGCGGCGGTCGAGCTCCTCCTCGGTCAGTTTCTCGTTCAGCAGACCGCGATCGATGACGGTCTGGCGAATGGTCTTCTTCTCCTTCAACGCTTCCTTCGCGACCGCGGCCGCCTCCTCGTAGCCGATGGCCGAATTCAGCGGTGTCACGATCGAGGGGGAGGACTCGGCAAGTGTGCGCAGGTGCTCGACGTTGGCGACCAGGCCGCGCACGCACTTGTCGGCGAACAGGCGAGAGACGTTGGCCAGCAGGCGGATCGACTCCAGCAAGTTGCGCGCCATCACCGGGATGTAAACGTTCAATTCGAAAGCGCCGTTCGCGCCGGCGAAGGCCACCGCGGCGTCGTTGCCGAGCACCTGCGCGCCGACCTGGGTGACCGCTTCGGGCAGTACCGGATTCACCTTGCCGGGCATGATCGAGCTGCCCGGCTGCAGATCCGGCAGCTGGATCTCGGCCAGACCTGTCAGCGGGCCCGAGCCCATCCAGCGAATGTCGTTGGCGATCTTGGTCAGGCTCACCGCGATCGTGCGGAGCGCGCCGGAGGCCTCCACCAGACCGTCGCGCGCGGCCTGCGCCTCGAAGTGGTCCTCGGCCTCACGCAACGCGTCGATGCCGGTCGCGCGCACCAGCTCGGCGACGACCTTCGCGCCGAAACCCTCCGGCGCGTTCAGCCCGGTGCCGACCGCCGTTCCGCCGATCGGCAGTTCGCCGAGCCGCGGCAGTGTCGCCATGATGCGGTCGATGCCCGCCGCGACCTGACGGGTGTAGCCGCCGAACTCCTGGCCGAGGGTCACCGGGACGGCGTCCATGAGATGGGTGCGGCCGGACTTCACTACCGTGCGCCATTCGGTCGACTTGTCCAGCAGCGCCAGCCGCAGATGCTCCAGCGCGGGAACCAGATCGGTGATGACCGCTTCGGTCGCGGCGAGATGCGTTGCCGTGGGAAAGGTGTCGTTGGACGACTGCGACATGTTCACGTCGTCGTTCGGATGGACCGTGACGCCCTTCGCTTCGGCCAGCGAGGCGATCACCTCGTTGGCGTTCATGTTCGAGCTGGTGCCGGAACCGGTTTGGAAGACGTCGATCGGGAACTGATCGTCGTGCTTGCCTTCCGCGATCTCGTTCGCCGCGGCGACGATGGCATCGGCCTTCTCCGGATCGAGCAGACCCAGGTCGCGGTTCACCGTGGCACACGCGGCCTTCAGCAGGCCGAGCGCGCGAATCTGCGCGCGCTCCAAGCCGCGTCCGCTGATCGGGAAGTTCTCCACGGCCCGCTGGGTCTGCGCCCGCCACAGAGCGTCCACCGGAACCCGGACCTCGCCCATGGTGTCGTGCTCGATGCGGTACTGCGTCTCCGTCTCCTCGGTCATGCTTTCGACCCTATGCCGCGGCCGCTTCCCGTGGGGCTGCCACGCCTGAGGTCATTCGCACACGCCGACACGCCGCACCCGGGAATACGAAACGACAAGACGGGTTCCCTCGCCCCTGCCCTGAGAAGTACCTCATGTGCCGCGAACACGCCGCGACGAAGTCGCGGCCAGAAGTCACGGCAGCGGCGGGACCGCGTGTTCGTCGCCGATGAAGTCGACCGAGGAGTATTCGCGCAGCTTGGTCAGGCGGTGGTAGGCGTCGATCATGCGGACCGTGCCGGACTTCGAGCGCATGACGATCGAGTGGGTCGACGCGCCGCCGCCGTAGTAGCGCACGCCGCGCAGCAGGTCGCCGTCGGTGACGCCGGTGGCGCAGAAGAAGACGTTGTCACCGGAGACCAGGTCTTCGGTGGTCAGGACGCGGTCGAGGTCATGGCCCGCGTCGATCGCCTTCTGCCGTTCCTCGTCGTCCTTCGGCGCGAGCATGCCCTGTAGTTCGCCGCCCATACAGCGCATCGCGGCGGCGGCGATGATGCCCTCGGGGGTGCCGCCGATGCCGACCAGGATGTCGGTGCCGGAGTCGGGGCGGGCCGCGGCGATCGCGCCCGCGACGTCGCCGTCGGAGATCAGGCGGATGCGGGCGCCCGCGTCGCGCACCTGCTGGATCAGTTCGGCGTGCCGGGGACGGTCCAGGATGCAGACGGTCAGGTCGGACTTCGACAAGTTCTTGGCCTTGGCGACCCGGCTGATGTTCTCGCCGATGGGGGCCGAGATATCGATCACGTCGGCGGCGTCGGGGCCGACGGCGATCTTGTGCATGTAGAACACCGCGGACGGGTCGAACATGGCGCCGCGCTCGGCGACGGCCAGCACCGAGATCGCGCCGGGCACGCCCTTGGACATCAGCGTGGTGCCGTCGATCGGGTCGACCGCGAAGTCCACTTCAGGACCGGTGCCGTCGCCCACGGCCTCGCCGTTGTACAGCATGGGCGCTTCGTCCTTCTCGCCCTCGCCGATGACGACGATGCCGCGCATGGACACCGAGCTGACCAGCTGCCGCATGGCGTCGACGGCGGCTCCGTCGCCCCCCTCCTTGTCGCCGCGTCCGACCCACCGGCCCGCGGCCATCGCCCCGGCCTCGGTCACGCGGACCAGCTCGAGTGCGAGGTTGCGGTCGGGCGCCTCGCGGCGGCTAGGTGTGGGAGAAGTTGCCGTCATTGCGGGGTGCCTCCTGTGCGTCGGTACGTACCGGTCGATTGTCTCATTCGGTCTGGCACGGGCGTACACCCCTGCTGCGCGGGTCGGGGTGGGCGGGGCGGCATCGCCGCGCGAGTGGATACTGGGAGCGTGTCGTACCAAAAGCCGCGCATCTTGAACGACTACCGGGATCTGTTCTGGTCGTTGATCCCGTTGGTGCTGATCGCGCTGGTGTTCGCGGGCCTGGCCAGCCAGTGCAGTTTCGCCGCGAACGGTCCGACGCAGGGGCAGATCCCCCATTTCGACGTCGAAGCGGCGCTAACCGCCGACGCTCGTTCCTTGCCGTTCCCGATCCGGAACCCCGCTCTGCCCGCTGATTGGACGCCCAATTCCGGCAGCCGTGAATCCATCGGCGGCACCGGCGGCGGATCGGTCAGCACGGTCGGCTACATCACGCCGCAGGGCACCTACATGCGATTCACCCAGAGCAACGCGACCGAGGAGGCGCTGGCCCGGTTCGTGCTCGGGTCCCGGTATGCCAGCGGCGCCGAGCAGGTGGGGGCGCAGAAGTGGATCGTCTACGCCGAGCAGGGGTCGGAGACGGCGTGGATCACCGACCTCGGCCAGTCCCGCGTACTGATCACCGGTGCGGGCGACCAGGCGGCGTTCACCACGCTCGCCCAGGCGATCACGGCGGCGCAGCCGCTGCAACGCTGACCCGCCCCTTGCTGTCGGCCGCGCGCGACCGCTAGGGTTTGCCGCGGTACGAGGCACGTGCCGAACCGGATCTCGGAGGTCGAT
Source organism: Nocardia sp. CY15 (assembly GCF_009829295.1). NCBI lineage: Bacteria > Bacillati > Actinomycetota > Actinomycetes > Mycobacteriales > Nocardiaceae > Nocardia > Nocardia sp. CY15. The sequence goes on along the minus strand of NZ_VUOT01000021.1, from coordinate 104,516 downwards.
GAATATGGCTGTCAACAGCCGTTCTTCGCATGCCCTTCGCCGGTTCGCGCGCCACTGATTCTCCGCATACACCTCGACGCGGACCGGTCTTTTCTTCGATGACCAGGAGTGTCACGTGTCTGCTCTCATTTCCCCCGACCTGCGCACCGAACGCCTGATCCTGCGGTCGTGGACCGCCGACGAGGCCGCCGCCGTGCTCGACGACCGGCGTCGGCCCGCGTGGTCGGCGGACTTTCCCGCCGAAGGAGATCGCGTCATCGCGGAGTTGTTCGCCGCGAACCCGGACTGGCTCGGCCCGTTCGGCCACCGCCTGATCGTCGAGCGATCGAGTGGACTCGTCGTCGGATCGATCGGGCTTTTCTGGCCGCCCTCCGACGGAGAGCTGGAGATCGGGTACGGCGTCGTCGCCTCGCGTCGCGCTCGTGGCTACGCCACCGAGGCCACCGTCGCCTTGACGGCGCACGCGTTCACCGCGCCCGGCGTCCGCGTGGTGCGCGCCGATGCGGAACTGTCCAATCCGTCGTCGGTGCGTGTGCTGGAGAAGGCCGGATTCCAGCGGCTGAGCAGCGCGGGCGGCGTCGCGCGATTCCGCGCCGTGGCCGCGCCGCGCCAGGAATGACCGAGCGGGCTGTCGTCAGCGGTGGCTCACCACGTTGACGACGGTTCCGCTCGGGTCACGGACGAAGAAGCGGCGCACGCCCCAGGGCTCGTCGCGCAAGGGATAGACGACGTCGGCGCCCGCGGCGGTCACCGCCGCGTGTACGGCGTCGACGTCGTCTACCTCCACACTCATGTCGGGCTGGAGCTGTCCGGCTTCCGGGCCGACGAGCAGCACCTGGGCGGTCGGGTTGGACGGGGAGGCCATAGTCACGACCCAGCCGAGGTCCATCGCCTCGCGGAAGCCGAGCAGCCGGTAGAACTCGCGACTGGCGGCCAGGTCGGTGGTGCGGACGTCCGGCGTGGCGCGGCGGATGGTCATTCCCGCTGTTCCAGGTCGGTGCGGTGCAGTGCGTCCTCGACGCGCTTGCGCGCCCCTGCCAGATGTTCTTCGCAGCGGTTGGCCAGCGCCTCACCGCGTTCCCACAGTGCGAGGGACTCGTCGAGGTCGAGGCCGCCTTGTTCGAGGATCTTGACGACGTTGACCAGTTCGTCGCGCGCGCGTTCGTAGCCGAAACCGGCGATCTCGGCCGAATCGTCGGCCGGGTCGGCTCCCGCCCCGTTCTTCCCCGCGGACTTGCCGGATTCGGCCAAGGTCAGTTCCTCCCGGTGTCGGTGTGCTTCGCGCCGAGCGCCTGAGTGCCGAGCGCGGCGGCCGTGACGGCGCCGTCGGCGACCCGGATGCGCAGCTGGCTGCCGGCCGGCGCGTCCTCGATCGAGCGCACCACCTCCCGTTCCCGGCCGGTGACGCGCTGTACGACAGCGTAACCACGGGCCAGTGTGGCGGCCGGGCCCACGGCGGTGAGTTTCTCGCGCAGATGCCGGGTGGCCGTGGATTCGGTTCGGAGGACTTGCTCGACGAAGCGGCGTGCGGCGGCGCGCAGGCGTTCGACCTCTTCCTGGCGGCGATCGATCTCGCGCAGCGGGTCGGCCAGCACGGGCCGCGACCGCAGCTGGGCCAGCGCCCTGGTCTCCCGGTCGACCCAGCCGCGCAGCGCGGCGGCGCTGCGTTCCCGCAGCTCACGGATGCAGGCCAGTTCGGCGGCGGCGTCGGGGACGATCCGCTTGGCGGCATCGGTGGGGGTCGCCGCGCGCAGGTCCGCGACCAGGTCGCTGAGGGGGTTGTCCGGTTCGTGGCCGATCGCGCTGACGATCGGCGTGGTCGCGGCCACGATCGCGCGGCACAGCGCCTCGTCGGAGAAGGGCAGCAGGTCTTCCACGCTGCCGCCGCCGCGCGCGAGGACGATCACCTCGACAGCCGGGTGACGATCGAGCTCGGCCAGCGCCGTGAGCATCTGCGACACCGCCGTCGGCCCCTGCACGGCTGTGTTGCGGATTTCGAAACGCACCGCGGGCCAGCGATTGCGGGCGACGCTCAGCACGTCGCGCTCCGCGGCGCTGGCGCGGCCGGTGACCAAGCCGATCGTTCCGGGCAGGAAGGGGATCGGGCGTTTGAGCCGGGGATCGAACAGGCCCTCGGCCGCCAGCAGCGCCTTCAACCGTTCGATGCGGGCCAGGAGTTCGCCGATGCCGACCGGCCGGATCTCCAGCACGCGCAACGAGATCGTGCCGCGCCCGGTGAAGAACGAGAGCTTGCCGTAGACGACCACCCGGCTGCCCTCTTGCAAGGGAACGGGGGAGCTGCGGATGAGGTCCGGGTCGCAGGTCACCGACAGCGACATGTCGGCCGATGGGTCGCGCAGCACCAGGAACGCGGTGCGGGTGCCCGGACGGAGATTGATCTGGGTGATCTGACCCTCTATCCAGATGCTGCCGAGCCGGTCGATCCACTGGGCGACCTTCATGGACACCGAGCGCACCGGCCAGGGGTGCGCGGCGGAATTGGCCGGCGCGGCGGCGGAGTGGCCGGAGGTTTCCCGGCCGGCCGTCGGCGACGAAGGTGTCCGGGGTTCGGTCACTGGGCCTGCACGGTGGCGATCCGGTTCGTCAGCATGGTCACGAACGGCGCCCTGGCCCGGGTGTGCTGCTCGTACTCCAGCAGCGCGGTGAGGTCTTCGACTGTCAGCAGGCGCAGCCGGGCACGCAGCTGGGCCAGGGTCATGGTGGCGTAGTCGTAGCGGATGGCGACTTCCGGTTCGGTGATCCGGGGCGCTTCCGCGACCGGGTCGAGCTCCGATTCCGGATCGGTCGGCTCCGGTTCTTCGGCCGGTTGTTCGGCGATCGTCGGCGCGGCGGCGTGGCCGTTGGTCTCGCCCGCGCGGGCGTCGTCCGCTGGGAAGGATTCGGGCGAGCGGAACGGCTCCGGATCGTCGGCGGTGTAGAGATCGAATCGACTGCTGCGAAGCGGAGCGGGGCTCGGCTCGTCGGCGAGGTCCTCCTCGAAGGTGGCCCACTCCGGCTGCTCGACCGGGCGGTTGGCCAAACGGTCGAATACCGCGTCGCCTTTCAGGGCCAGACTGGTCACGAACTGCTGGACGTGCATAGTCGTCTGCAGCATCTGACTTATGGCCGTGATCGGGAGATTCATTGCCGCCGTGGGTAACCGGCGGGATTCCTCGAGGGCGTATACGGCGGCCCCGGCGGCGACCCGGGCCAGAAAGGGTGGTCGAAACATGGTCCTAGCCTGCCCGAAATGGTGTGCTATGCAAAGGAGGGGTGGGCGCGGTTCGGATATTCGCCCGCAACGGCGCGCGGCCGATCGGCGGGAATTGCGCGACGCTGTGCTCATAAAGCGGAGAATAAACCCAGGTCTCGGCGGGAGTGTCCGCCGAGAGTCACCGCGGCTTGTCGCCGGCTCCGCTGTGACGGCCTTGCGCCGCAGTTCGCGACCCGTCCTCCGCGGATCCCGGCGGGAATGTGACGGACAACTCCCGGACGTGGCAGGGTCCCGGGCCGCACGTATCCTGTGGGCATGTCTTCGGCCATTCCCTTGAACGTCGGAATCGCCCGCTCGGCAGGCGCCGCAAACGCCGTTGCCGACGGCGGGAAACGCGTGCTGCTCGCGGAACCGCGGGGGTACTGCGCCGGCGTGGACCGCGCGGTCGAAACCGTCGAGAAGGCGCTGGACAAACACGGCGCGCCCATCTACGTGCGCAAGGAGATCGTGCACAACCGGCACGTCGTGGAGACGCTGCGCGAACGCGGCGTGGTCTTCGTCGACGAGACCGACGAGGTCCCCGAGGGCGCGGTCGTCGTGTTCTCCGCGCACGGCGTGTCGCCCGCGGTGCACGCCTCGGCCGCCGAGCGCAATCTGCACACCATCGACGCCACCTGCCCGCTGGTGACCAAGGTCCACCAGGAGGCCAAGCGGTTCGCCCGCGACGACTACGACATCCTCCTGATCGGTCACGAGGGTCACGAGGAGGTCGAGGGCACCGCCGGTGAGGCGCCCGAGCACGTCCAGCTGGTCGACGGTCCCGACGCGGTGGACAACGTCAGCGTGCGCGACGAGTCGAAGGTGATCTGGCTCTCGCAGACCACGCTGAGCGTGGACGAGACGATGGAAACGGTGCAGCGGCTGCGCAAGCGCTTCCCCGGCCTGCAGGACCCGCCGAGCGACGACATCTGCTACGCCACGCAGAACCGCCAGGTAGCGGTGAAGGCGATGGCGCCGGAATGCGACCTGGTGATCGTGGTCGGCTCGCGCAACTCGTCGAACTCGGTGCGATTGGTCGAGGTGGCCCTCGGCGCGGGCGCCAAAGCGGCGTATCTGGTGGACTTCGCTCGCGAGGTCGACCCGGCCTGGCTCGAAGGTGTCCGCACGATCGGCATCACCTCGGGTGCCTCGGTCCCCGACATCCTGGTCCGCGGCGTCCTGGACATGCTGGCCGAGCACGGCTACGGCGACGTCCAGCCGGTCACCACGGCCAACGAAACCCTCGTCTTCGCGCTGCCCCGGGAATTGCGCGACGCCCGTCGCTGACGGACGCCGAGCCCGCTCAGATCGCGAGAATGTACGGGATGGGCGTCCCACTCGACGCGCGAGTCGCGTGGTCACCACAACGCTGATCGCCCTCGCGGACCGCGAGGGAAAACCTTCGCGGGAATCGCTCGAATCGTCCGCTGACCACGGCACAGCGTTATGCGCGCCATTTCCGGGTGGTTGCCGACATTCCCGTGCGGCTCGGTACACCGGCGAAGGCTGAGCCTTCGCGCCGAATCGCATCGCCGTATCTCAGTGCGGTGGCCACCGATCCGGTCGGCATGTTGCTGGCATCCGGCACTCGGAGTTCGCCGCGGAGACCGACTTCGGGAAACCGGCTGAGCGGCGAACTCGTTCTACAGATTCTCCGGCCTGCGCCGTTCCGTGCGGCCCGAGTCGCGGTAGCGGACATTGGGCTGAGGATGCGGCGGCACTTCGCGACGGCGGCCCGCACCGCGCGGTGGTTCGCCTTCCGGACGGGGCATTGCCGCGGTGGGGCGGGTGGCGCCCCGGGCAGGAGCCCGGCCTTCGCGCGGACGAGACGGTGCGACGCGCGGCGGGGTGTCGGCGACCTGCGCCGCAGGCCGGCGCGCCGGCCGCGGGGCGGGCTCGTCCGACTCGTCCACCTCGAGTTCGTCGGGCTCCTTTTTCGGGCGGCGGGCTTTGCGGCGCGCCGGGTCCGAGACGCCGCCGGAGGAACGGGCGGGTCTGCTCTTCTTCGCCGACGACTTGCCCCAGCTCTCGCCGCGGCGGGCCGAGAGCGGCCGTGCGTCCTGCTCCTCGCGGCGATGCAAGTAGATCCGGGCGCCGCCGATCAGCAGGACGACGACCGTGGCGAGCATCATCGTCGGAAAACGGTTCACCAGCGGGATCGCCAAATTGAGCAGGATGTCCTTCAAAGAGGTCGATCCACGGCCGGTGAGATGCTGATAGGCCAGCGGGACGGCGACGAAGAGCAGCAGTGGCGGCAGCACCATCGTGCTGAACAAGCCGCGGTAGCGCACGGCGGCGACGGCCGCCACACACCCCAGCACGTACAGCGCGGCGAACGTGCCGGTCAGCTCGGCGCTGCCGCCGCTGGCATCGATCAGAAACCCCAGAAACGTGCAGGCAACCGCGATCAGGATCGCCGCGCCGACCGGGATTCCCGGCACCGACGGCAGGATCGAGCGTTGCGGCGCGGGCACCCGGGATCGCACACGTTCGGAAGCAGCCACGATATGCACACTAGTTGCCGCCGCGCTCGGCGGCGTGGCGGCACGGCCATTGTCCCGGTTACTCGACCGCCTCGGCGAAGCCCACGCGCGCGGCCGGGAATCCACGCGCGCGATCGCGTGCACGCCCTGGTCGGCTATTTCCAGATCGTCCAGGGGTTGGTCGGCATGCGCGCAGGTGTTCGGCGTACCTGGTGAGCTGCTCGGCTCGTACGTCGGGGTCCACGGCGCCGCAGGCGTCCAGGTAGGAGGCGAACGGCGCCCGAGCTGGATCTCGCCCCACCGCCCCGGTCCTGGGGCGCACGCAGCCCGGACCAGCTGACCGATCTGCTCGGTGAGCAGGTGGGAGATGCGCTGCATGCTCGCGACTGTCGCAGCAACCGTTCGTTGTCCGCGGCCGCCGCGAGCTGTGTATCCGCCACCGCGGCGCGATGCCCGGCCCGCGCGGCACGGCTCATCCGGCCGAGGCCGCAACCCGCGGCGAACACCGGCGTCGGTGCGACGAGCATCGGGGCGGTCATGGCGCAGATAGTGCCGTAGGTCACCGACAAGAACGAGCACGGAGCGACTATTCGGCATCGCGTCGGCAACAGGCTTGCCGGCGCGCCGCCGTCCGGTCCGCACACCGTGCGGGATGCCGACAGCCGGAAGCTCCCGCGTCGGAATGCCCGGGAGGCAAAGGCATGTGCGGCGATCGGCCTCGTGGCGCATTCCGCCCCTGATCCGAAGCCGGTGGCGGACACGCCGGGCCTCGGCTGGGCAAACCGGACACAGCGGGCGTGGCGATTGGAGTCTGTCGGTGCCTTGGCCTACGGTTTCGCGGCATGCGGATGCTGCACACCTCGGACTGGCACATCGGGCGCACGTTCCACGGGGTCGATCTGCTTGCCGACCAGGCTCGTTCACTGACCGCCATCGCGGAATTGGTGGCCGAGGAGTCGGTCGAGGTGGTGGTCCTGCCCGGCGACGTGTACGACCGGTCGATTCCGAGCGCCGACGCGATCGCGGTGTGCAACCAGGGATTCGAGGCCATTCGGGCGGCGGGTGCGCAGATCGTGGCCACCTCGGGCAACCACGATTCCCCCGCCCGGCTGGGGGCGGGCGCGAGTTTCGCCGCGGCGGGCGGGTTGCATCTGCGTACCACGGTCGCCGACGCCGATCGCCCCGTCCTGCTGGAGGACGAGCACGGGCCGGTGGCGTTCTATGGCATCCCGTACCTGGAACCGGAGATCACCCGCGCCGAACTCGATGTGCCGCAAGCTCGCTCGCACGCCGAGATCCTGGACGCGGCGATGGCCCGGGTGCGTGCCGACATCGAACGGCGACCTGGTGCGCGAACGGTCGTGCTCGCGCACGCCTTCGTGGTCGGCGGGGAGGCCACCGGCTCGGAGCGCTCGATCTCGGTCGGCGGCGTGGAGACGGTGCCGCTGGCCGCCTTCGACGGCATCGACTACGTGGCCCTCGGCCACCTGCATTCGCCGCAGACGCTGGCGGAGTCGGTCCGCTACTCCGGCTCGCCGTTGCCGTACTCGTTCGGCGAGAACGCGCATCGCAAAGCGGTGTGGATCGTCGATCTGGACGCGGCCGGCCTCCAGGCGGTGCGCCGCCGGGACCTGCCGACGGTCCGCGGCCTGAGCAAGCTGACCGGCACCCTGGACGAGTTGCTGTTCGGCGCGCAGCACACCGCGGCCGAACAGCATTACGTGTCCGCCGTGCTCACCGACGCCGCCCGCCCGGTCGACGCCATGCGCAAGCTGCGCGAACGGTTCCCTTACGCGGTGCACGTCGAATGGGCTCGGCCCGAGGGGAACCCGGAACTGCGCTACCGTGAGCGGGTGCACGGCCGACGCGACATCGAAGTAGCCCGGAGCTTCCTCTCCGACGTCCGCGGTACGCCCAGCTCGGGCGAGATGACCTGGCTGGAGCGGGCGTTGTCGGCCGCCGTCGCGGAGCCGGAGCAGGCGGCGACGGTGCGCGCCGCCGAGGAACTGTCCGCATGAGCGCGCTGCCGAGGCCGGGCGCGGGCGCGGCGGCATGAGACTGCACAAGCTCCAGATGACCGCGTTCGGCCCGTTCGCCGACACCACGGTCGTCGACTTCGACGCGCTCGGCGCCGACGGATTGTTCTTGCTGCACGGCCAGACCGGAGCGGGCAAGACCACGGTGCTGGACGCGATCGCGTTCGCGCTCTACGGCAGAGTTCCCGGCGCGCGCGGGGAGAGCAAGCGCCTGCACTCCGATCACGCCCCGGAGCAGACGCCACCGCAGGTGGTGCTGGAGGCGACCCTGGGCGGGCGGCGGCTACGTCTCACCCGCAGCCCCGAGTTCCAGCGTCCCAAGCGAGACGGCACCGGCCTGCGCACCATCAACGCGAAGGCGACACTGACCTGGCTGGACGGCACTGGGGAAAACCTCTCTCGGATACCCGATATCGGCGACGAGGTATTGCGCCTGCTCGGTATGAGTGCCGACCAGTTCTTCCAAGTGGTGCTGTTGCCACAAGGCGATTTCGCCCGCTTCTTGCGAGCGGACAACGAAGATCGGGAGAAACTGCTCGAAAAGCTCTTCGACACCAAGCGTTTCGGCACTGCGGAGCAGTGGCTCGCCGAGAAACGCCGTGCCGCCGAGGCGGATCTGGATGCTCGTACCGACGGTGTCAAGCGACTGATCACCCAGGTCGGCATGGCCGCCGGGGTGCCGGATTCGGTCGGTCCGGCGGAGTGCGTCGGTTGGTCGCAGGATCTGCTGTCGGCCGCACGCGCCGATCTGGCTGCTGCCGTCACGGAACTCGAACGTTGCCAGCAGGACGCGACGAGAGCGCGGGCGCAGGCCGAACAGCATCGTAGGCTGCACGAGCTGCGCCGCCGCACGGCCGCGGCGCGGGCACAGCTGGACGACTACGCCGCGGGCGCCGAGCGGCGGGCCGCGTTGCACGCCGAACTCGAAGCGGCCCGCCGCGCCGAGCCGGTCGCCGTCGCGATCGACGAAGCGCGTTCGGCGGTGCGCGTCCAGCGGCAGCGCGAGAGCGAAGAGCGCGAATCGGCCCGACGACTGGCGGCCCGGCTCCTGGAACCGGCGGGCGTCGACCTCGGCGGCGCCGAACTGGTCGATTCCGACGGCGAGCAGGTGCGCGAGGACGCCGACATCGACGCGGCGATCCAGCGTTGGAGCGGGCAGATCGGCGCACTGGACGAAGTGCGGGCCGACGCCGAGGCCGCCACGCGGCTCGGCGGCGAACTCGACGCTCTGCGCGCCGAGGACGCGACGCTGGCCCGGCGCGTCGCCGAACTCGCCGCGCGGCGCGAGCTGTTGCCGGCCGCGCTCACCGCGGCCGAGACAAGGCTGCGCGAAGCCACCGAAGCGGTCGCGGCGCTGCCCGGGATCACCACGGAAACCGAGCGGCTGCAGGCCGCCGCCACGGCCGCGGTGGATCTGGCCGCTCGCCGCACCGCGCTCGATCACGCCCGCGTCGAGTTCGACGCCGCCCGCACCGCGCACCTCGATGCGAAGGAATTCGTACTGGATCTGCGCGAGCGCAGGCTGAGCGGGATGGCCGCCGAACTGGCAGGCGCGCTGGTCGACGGAAGTCCGTGCGCGGTTTGCGGTTCCGCGGAGCATCCGGCACCCGCCCGGCCCACTGATGCCGCGGTGTCCGAAGACGAGGAGGAGGCCGCCGTGGCGGCCGAGCGCGCCGCGGAGGACACCCGCGACCGCGCGCTGGCCCGCATCGCCGGGCTCGAGCGTGAGATCGAAGCGCTCGTCGCTCGCGGCGGCGACACCGACCGCGTCGAACTCGCCGCGGCTCTGCGCGCCGCGACCGACCGCTACGAGGACACGTCCGAACTGGCCGCCAACGCCGACGGACTGGAAGCCGAACTCGCCCGGTTGCGCGAAGACTTGGCCCGCCTGCACGACGAGCTGAGCGCATCCGAAGCCCGTCGCAGCGCGGTGGCCGCCACCGTCGTCTCCGCCGAGGCACGGCTCGCCGAGTTCTCCGAACGGCTGCGCACCGCGGCCGGCGCCGACGAGACGATCGAGCGTCGCCGGTCCCGCCTCGCCGCCCTCGTCGCCGAGGCGACCGCCCTGCGCGCTGCCCGGTCCGAAGCGGTCGCCGCGCGTGAGCAGGTGTCGCTGATCACCGACCGGGTCGAAAACCTCGCTCGCGCCGCTGGATTCATTTCAGAAGGAGGGTTCGGCGACGCGTCGTCCGCCGCGACCGAAGTTGCGACCCCACCCAGCGCCGATACGGTTCCGTCCTCGGAAGCCACTGCTTCCGTATCCGCTGGTGCGGTCGAACCGGTGCGTCGCGGCGCCGACGGTCATCTCACCGCCCGAGACGACGTCGCGCTCTTGACCGCCTACGCGAAGGTCGTCGCCGCCGCGTCCCGCGGCCCGCAGCGGCAGGCCGAGATCGAAGCCGAACTCGTGGCGGCCGACCGCGCCCGCGCCGCGGCGGAAGCCGTCTTGGCCGAACCGGAGATCCAGGCGGCGGCCGAGCAAGAGCCCGGCGACTTGGCCGAGCTCGACGCACTGGTGACCGCCGCGCAGACCGCTCTCAACGCGGCGGTGGCCGCCCACGCGGAAGCGAGCAGGCGGGCAAGCCAGCTGGAGGACCTCGGTGGACAGCTCTGGGCCGCTGTGGATCGGATCGCCCCGGCGCAACGAGCGTTCGAGGAGCTGGACGGGCTCGCCGACGTCGTCGCCGGGCGCGGTGCGAACAACCGCCGCATGTCCCTGCACTCGTATGTCCTGGCCGCCCGCCTGGAAGAGGTGGCACAGGCCGGTTCGCTGCGATTGCGCAGAATGTCCGGCGGCCGGTACGAATTCGTCCACTCGGACAAGGCCGGGCCGCGCGGTCGCCGAGGCGGGCTCGGCCTCGACATCCGGGACGACTACACCGGAGCCATCCGCCCGGCCAAGACGCTCTCCGGCGGCGAGACCTTCATGGCCTCACTGTCGTTGGCGCTAGGGCTGGCCGACACCGTGGCGGCCGAATCCGGCGGCCTGGTGCTGGACACACTCTTCATCGATGAGGGCTTCGGCGGCTTGGACGCCGACACCCTGGACGCTGTGATGGGTGTGCTGGACGAACTCCGCACAGGCGGCCGGGTGGTGGGCGTGGTCAGCCACGTGGACGAGATGCGCCAACGCATTCCCAGCCGCCTGCATGTCCTGCGTGGCCGCACCGGATCCCACCTCCAGGCGACCATCGCCTGATCGCGCCGCGCGGTGACCGCACCCGCATCGCCGGCTTGTTCATGCTGATGGCGGGCCGGAGCACACCCGGACCTGCTCGACAAGGTTCCTCTGCCTCGCACCGACGCCGACGGCTCGGTATCGTCCCGGCCGAAAATGCCCGGCTGCTCGATCATCTGTGCGGGCGGAACGTCTTGCCCTGAGCGCTTCCTTCGACAGCTTGCACATACGAGCGGGCCACCACATTGACCGGAGTTCCGTCGGCGGGATCGAGACCCATGGACTCGAGTGTCTCCGCCACCCAGCCCGGCCCGACCGCGTTGACCCGCAGACCGCGCGGCATCTCGATCACGGCATGTTCGACGAATGCCTCCAACCCGGCATTGACCAGCGCACCGAACGAACCGCCCACCATCGGACGTGCGAACACGCCACTGGTCAAGGTGATCGAACCTCCATCCCGAAGGTGTTGGATCGCGCGCCGGACCAGGTGCAGTTGCCCGAACAGCTTGCCTTGCAGGCCGCGGATGAAATCGTCGTCGGAGTCCAACGCGGTCAGTTTGCCGCTGGCGGCGGTGACCACTACGGCATCGACATCACGGACCGTCTCGAAGAGCGCGTCGATCGAGGCGGGGTCGTCCAGGTCGACCTGAACCGGGCCGCGCCGAGATGCCCGCACCACCTCGTGATTCGGCTCCAACGCCGCGACGACCGCCGAGCCGATGGTGCCACTCGCGCCGACAACAATGATCTTCAACGCAGTCTCCTCGAGCTTCCACGGCGGAACCGACAGGGTCTCCAACCGACGCTTCGAGCCGATGATTCCCAGGAGCAAGCCGCGCTGTGGATTCAGCGGATGCACCCCTCATGGTCGAGCAACCAACGCTTGATCGGCAATCCCCACCGGAAGCCGCCGAGTGCGCCGCCGATGCGGAGGATCCGGTGGCAGGGCACGAAGAGGGCGGCGGCATTTCGGGCGCACGCGTTGGCCGCGGCGCGGGTGGCGTCGGGGCGGCCGGAGCGGGCGGCGAATTCGGTGTAGGTGAGGGGGCTGCCCGCCGGGACGGTGCGAAGCACCTCCCACGCGTGTAGCAGGAACTCCCCGGACCGCTGGCGAACGGGAACCGGGTCGATCGCCCGGAGGTCGCCCTCGTGGTAGGCGGTGACGGCGCCGGTCACCTCGCCCAGCGAATCTCGTTGCCGCAGTCGGTCAGGGCGCAGGGCGGGGTGGATGAGGCCGCGCAGGTTCTCCGCGTCGGACGTCCAGCCGGAGGCCAAGACCGCGCCGTCGGAGCCGACGAGGGCGGTGAACGGGCCCAGCGGGGTCTGCGTGACCGCGAAATCCGCGGTGGTGGTGCGGGTACCAACGATCTCGGTGCGGAGGGCGATGCTGGCGTTCATGGTTCGACACTGCCTTTCGTGGTGGCGAGCGCTGGGGCTTGGGCGGGTGTGGCGCGGCTGGTCAGCGCCGCTTTCCACAAGTGCATGGACAGGTACGACCGCCACGGCGCCCAGCGCGCGGTGTCGGTCAGGTCGATGCCGAGCAGGGTCGCGCCGCGGCGGACCACCAGGTCGGTGCCGAGCAGGACATCCGGGTCGGCGAGCAGACGCATGGTCACGTAGTCGGCCGTCCACGGCCCCACGCCGTCCAGCGCGAGCAGGTCACGGCGCAGATCGGCCGCGGTGCGTCCCTGGTGCAGCAGCAGTTCACCCGAGGCCACTGCTTCGGCGGCCGCGATGATGGAACGGATCCGCCGCGCCGGTCCGGTCAAGATCTCGGCTCCGCGTTCGGCGATCACCTCCGGCGTCGGGAACAGCAGCGGGATCGGCCCGTCGACCCGCTCGCCGAGCGCCTCGACCAACCGGGCGGTGTGCGTCGCGGCGGCGGACACCGAGATCTGCTGCCCGATCATGGTGCGCAGCAGCAGTTCGGTTCCGTCCAGGCAGCCGGGCACCCGGATACCCGCGCTGAACGACGGCCGTCCCGCGCCGAGCGGGTCCACCTCGGTCAGCGCATCGCCTTCGGGCGGCGACCCCGCCCCCGCGTCCGGCAGGTACTCGGTGCCGTTCTCCGGCAGTCGTTCGGAGGAAGGGCCGCCCGCCGCGGGTCCGGCGCCGAGCGCTTCATCGATCCCGACCGGATCGGCGTCCAGATCCAGCAGGTGCCGCAGCCGGGTCACCGTCGGCGCGAGGTCGCGCATGTCGTGCAGGGACAGCTCCGCCCGCACGTGGTCGCGCTGGAAGCTCAGCCGCGCGGTGGCGTGCCCGTGTGGCGTGCGCAGGTTGCTGGTGTAGGTGCGGTTGTCCCACAGTTCCATGCCCGGTACGACGTGGGCGGACAGGAACCACTCCAGCCATGCCCGGTCGAGCGGCTCCCGGTAGGGCAGCCGCAATGTGAGCGAGCCGCTGCCGGTCGGCGCCGGACGCGCGGGGACGCCGGTTCTCGCGCGCTGCGCCTCCAGCCGCATGGTGGTGGGACTGACCGCGAACACCTCGCGGACCGTGTCGTTGAACTGGCGGATGGAGGTGAAGCCCGCCGCGAACGCGATGTCGGACATGGGCATCGCGGTGGTCTGGATCAGCAGCCGCGCGGTGTGCGCCCGGTGCGCCCTGGCCAGCGCCAACGGCCCCGCGCCCAGCTCGGTGGTCAGCACCCGGGTGAGCTGGCGCTGGGAATAGCCGAGCGTGGCGGCCAGCCCGGGCACTCCGGCCCGCTCGACCACGCCGTCACCGATCAGCCGCATCGCGCGCGCGGCCAGATCCGCCCTCGTGTTCCACAGCGGCGAGCCCGGCGCGGCGTCCGGCAGGCAGCGGCGGCAGGCGCGAAAACCCGCCTGCTGCGCCGCGGCGGCGGTCGGCAGGAACGACACGTTCGCCCGCTTCGGCGTGATCGCCGGACACGAAGGGCGGCAATAGATTCCGGTGGTTCGCACCGCCGTGAAGAATTGCCCGTCGAATCGCGAGTCCCGGGTCGACACCGCCCGGTAGCAACGTTCGAAATCCAATGCCGTGATCGTCACGCACACCACAATGGCAGCTGCGACGAACCCGTGCTAGCGGAAATCGGCCAGCACCGCCCGGGGTCGTCGCTACCTCGCACAACGGGTCATGACATCGCACAACGCTTGCCTGGTCGCCGGTTGGGGCAACTACCGAATCGACGTGTGGCGGCGCGCACCGAAATTCTGCCGCTCAGCAGCAGCGATTGGCCGGATTGCGATCCGCTTCCGCATGCCGCTGCCGCCAGTACTCCCGCTCGGTCGGGATCGCGCAGCCCGGATGCCTGCGCCGCAGGTGCGCGACGTAGCGCTGGTAGTCCTGCCCGCCGAGGATCGAGTTCCACCACCAGACGGCCGCTCGAACGCCGTGGCGGCAGGCGTGGGCCGCGGCGCGCAGCCGGGTGCCGACCGGTCGCACGGACCGGTCGGCACCCGAGGTCGCGGAGTCGCTCATTGCGCGTGGACGTGGGCCGCGCCGGGGGCGCGCACCTGTCCGGTCGCGATCAACTCGTCCCACTGCTTCTGGACTTCCTTCTCCGCCGCGGTGGCGACGAATCCGCTGGGCGCGAAGATCTTCGACGGCTCCTCCGGCGTCTCGGTGGTCGTCGTCTCGCCGGAGTGCCATGCGCGGTAGGCCACCACCGCTCCGACGATCGCCACGATCAACACCAGCACCGCGAACACGATCGACAACGTGCCCTGGATGAAGGTATTGCGCACGATCGCGTCCATATCGTCCTGGGTCTTCGCCGTCAGGCAGAGTTTGCCTGCCTCCTGGGCGGTCTCGCAGATGCTGTGCTGCTTCCAGTATCCGAGCTTCGGATCGTCGGAGAAGATCTTCTGCCACGACGCCGTCATGGTCACCACCAGATCCCAGGCCAGCGGAATGCCCGGAATCCAGGCCCATTTGGCGAGGCCCTTCTTCACCACGATCACCAGCACCACGGTCAACGCCATGGCAGCGAGCAACTGGTTGGCGATACCGAACAGCGGGAACAGCGTATTGATGCCGCCCAGCGGGTCGGTGACGCCCATCAGAAGGATCGAACCCCACGCGCCGACCACGATCGCCGAGCACAGCCACGCGCCCACCCGCCAGGACGGGTCACGGAATTTCTTCGCGGGCCCGCCGAAGTTGCCCAGCGCGTCGGAGAGCATGAACCGCGCCACGCGGGTGCCCGCGTCGATCGTGGTGAGGATGAACAGCGCCTCGAACATGATCGCGAAGTGATACCAGAACGACTTCATGCTCGCGCCGCCGAGGAACTGGTGGAACACCTCGGAGATGCCGACCGCCAGCGTCGGCGCGCCGCCGGTGCGGGAGATGATCGTCGATTCGCCGACGTCACTGGCCGCCTGGTTCAGTTCCTCCGGTGTCACCGGGTGACCGCTGAGCCCGAGACCGTTGGTGTAGGCCGCGGCCTTCTCCGCGGTTCCGCCGGTGAGGCCCAGCGGCGCGTTCATCGCGAAGTATAGGTGCTGGTCGATGATGGAGGCGGTGATGATGGCCATGACCGCGACGAACGACTCCATCAGCATGCCGCCGTAGCCGATCATCCGCGCGTGCGATTCCTTCTCCAGCAGCTTCGGCGTGGTGCCGGAGGAGACCAGCGCGTGGAAACCGCTCAGCGCGCCGCAGGCGATGGTGATGAACAGGAACGGGAACAGCGAGCCCGCGAAGGCCGGGCCGGTGCCGGTGGAGGCGAAACTCGACACCGCGGGCGCCTGCAGCACCGGCAGCGTGACCAGGATGCCGACCGCGAGCAGCACGATGGTGCCGACCTTCATGAACGTCGACAGGTAGTCGCGCGGCGCCAGCAGCAGCCACACCGGCAGCACCGAGGCGAAGAAGCCGTAGGCGATCAGCAGCCAGGAAATGGTCACCGGTGAGAGCGTGAACCAGTCCGCGCCCCAATCGGTTTCCGACACCCAGCCGCCGCTCACGATGGCCAGCAGCAGCAGGCCGAACCCGATCGCGGAGACCTCGCCGACCTTGCCGGGCCGCAGGAACCGCAGGTACACACCCATGAACAGCGCTATCGGAATGGTCATGCCGATCGAGAAGACGCCCCATGGGCTGTGCGCGAGCGCGTTGACGACCACCAGCGCGAGCACGGCCAGAAGGATCATCATGATCACCAGGACGCCGACGATGGCCGCCCAACCGCCGATCACGCCGAGTTCGTCCCGGGCCATCTGTCCGAGACTGCGACCGCGTCGCTTCATCGAGACCCACAGCACCAAGTAGTCCTGCACCGCACCGGCCAGCACCACGCCGACCACGATCCAGATGGTCCCGGGCAGGTAGCCCATCTGCGCGGCCAGCACCGGGCCGACCAGGGGACCAGCGCCCGCGATGGCGGCGAAATGGTGCCCGTAGAGCACCCGCCGGTCCATCGGCATGTAGTCCTTGCCGTTCTCCAGGATCTCGGCGGGCGTGGCCAGGTCGTCGCGCGGTTCGACGATCTTTCGTTCGATGAACCTGGCGTAGAACCGGTAGGCGATGACGTAGGTGGACACCGCTGCGATCACGATCCACACCGCGTTCACCGATTCGCCCCGCGATATGGCGAGCACCGCCCAGGCTATGGCGCCGAGTACGGCGATCCCGGCGAAGATCAATTTCTTGGCCGGGGTGATCGGGGACTTGTCGACCACGCCGACGGGCGGCAGATCGGGATCGGTCCGCAGATATTCGATTGTCGCCATCGGCCTACTCTCCTGTAAAACGCGCAGGATCTTGCTGAAACACGTGACAACGTATCCGATCGGTGCGCGCCGCCGTGCCGATTCCGGACGCCGGACGGGCACCGTGAAATATTGTTCATGTGTCGGCCGTCACCACGTGATTGCCGAACGTATGCTGCCATGCGGTTCGAGGAGTTCCACATCCGCCCCGGAGGAGGGCTGTGTTGCGTGCGAATCCCGTCGCCCGGGTCCGTCGCCGGACGGTGCTCGGGTCGGCGCTGGCCGCCGGGCTGCTGGCGAGTGGCGGTTGCGGTTCCGATGACGACGCGCTGACCTTCTTCTTCCAGGCCAGGCCGGAGGAGGCTCGGGTCCGGCTGAAGATCATCGACGAGTTCCGGAAACGGCACCCCGGCATCAGGATTCGCACCATCATGTCGGGACCGGACCCGCTGCAGCAGATGCTCACCTACTGCGCGGGCGGTAAGTGCCCGGACGTACTGATGGCCTGGGAACTGCTGTATTCCGGCCTGGCCCAGCGCGGCGTGCTGCTGGACCTGAACACGCTGCTCGACCGCGATCCGCGCTACGCCGCCCAGCTCCGCGCCGACAGCTACCCGGCGCTGTACGACACCTTCGCCTACGCCGGTGGGCAATACGCGCTGCCCGAGCAGTGGTCCGGGGTGTTCCTGTACTACAACCGGGAATTGTTCGAGCAGGCTGGGCTCACCGCGCCCGCGCGCTGGCGTGACGCCTGGTCGTTCGAGGAGTTCCTGGCCGCGGCCAAGGCGTTGACCGGGACGGATTCTTCCGGGCGGACCCGGTGGGGCTTCGTCGACGCCTGGGTGCCGTACTTCTCGGCGGCTTGCTTCGGCATGAACAACGGCGCCGATTGGTTCTCACCCCCGGTGAACCCCACCAGGACGAACCTCGGCGATCCACGCTTCGCCGAAGGATTCCAGTTCTACGCCGACCTCGCCGTACGCCACCGCGTGGCCCCGAAAGCCGCCGACACGCTCTCGGTTTCGGCCCCCGACCTGTTTCGTCGCGGACGGGCGGCGATGGCGCTGGGCGGGCACTGGCTGTATTCCGAATTCGCGGGGCACGACGATCTCGCCGTCGATGTCACGGTGCTGCCGGTCGGCCCGCACGGCGGACCCGGCGCGATCACCGACGTCGGCAGTACGGGCCTGGCCATCGCCGCGGACAGCCCGCGCATCGAACAAGCCTGGGAGTTCGTGAAATTCGCGACCGGGCCGGTCGGGCAGGCGATCATCGCCTCCTCCGGCCTGTTCGTCCCGGTCCTGGAATCTGCGATGCGCTCGCCGGGTTTCGCTGCCGCGCATCGGGAGATCCGCAATCTCGAAGTGTTCACCGACGGCCCGTCCAGCTCTCGTCCCCTGCCGGTGACTCCTGCCTGGGGCAAGGTCTCCGCCTTGCTCGAGCGCGGCTCCAATCGGGTGCTGCGCGGCGCCGCCACGGCCGCGTCCCTGGACGGACGCTTCGCCTCCGATGTCGACGCGCTGCTGGACACGCCATGAACCGGGCACGGCGGTCGCGAACCGCGAGCAAAGACCTGCGCGGCGTCGCTTCGCGCTTGGCGCGACAGCGGGAACGAGCGGGTTGGGCATTCGTCGCGCCCAATGTGGCGGCGGTCGCGATTTTCCTGTTGTTCCCGTTGGTATTTTCGCTCTATCTGAGTTTCCATTCGTGGGACTTGTTCGGCCCCATGCGTTTTGTCGGTCCGGACAACTACCGGCGGCTGTTCGCATCCGACCCGTTGTTTCTCATCGCGCTGCGCAATACGGCCGTTTTCACGGTGCTGACCTTGGCGCCCACGATAGCGATCGGACTAGCCGTCGCCGCCGCGTTGAATCGAAAGCTGGCCGGTATCGGTATATTTCGCACCATCGCGTTTCTGCCGCTGGTCGCGTCGGCGGTCGCCATGGCGGTGGTGTGGCGGTTCCTGTTCACCGACGACGGATTGCTCAATGTCGCGCTCGGCTGGATCGGCATCGACGCGGTGCCCTGGCTCACTCACCCCGACTGGGCGCTGGTCTCGCTCAGCATCGTCACAGTGTGGAAGAGCGTGCCGTTCGCGACGGTCATCCTGCTCGCCGCCATGCAGGGGGTGCCCGAGACGCTCTACGAGGCGGCGAAGATCGACGGGGCGGGCGCGCTGCGGCGGTTCTCCGCGATCACCCTGCCGCTGATCCGGGGGCCGCTGTCGTTCGTCTTCATCATCACGATCATCAACTCGGTGCAGGCCTTCGACCAGGCCTACGCGCTGACCGGCGGCAACGGCGGACCGGAGACGGGGACCTACCTGCTGGGGATCATGCTGTTCCAGAACGCGTTCGGCTTCTACGAGGTCGGGTACGCCTCCGCGCTGGCCTGGGTGATCTTCGCGCTGCTGTTCCTGCTGACGCTCGTGCAACTGCGGATGGCCCGGCGGGCGGAGGTGCAGCAGTGAACACCTACGAGGTCGTGCGACGCGCGCTGCCGGTCCGGCGCGATCGCGTGATCGTCGCGGCCGGCCGGGCCGACCGGGCGATCGTGCGGCGGGTGCTGCGCGGGACCGCGGCGTATGCGGTGCTGGTCGGCATCGCGTGGTGTGCGCTCCTGCCGATCCTGTGGGCGGTGTCCGGCTCGCTGAAACGCGACGGCGAGATCGCCGACGCCGCCTTCCTTCCGCAACGGCCGCAGTGGTCGAACTACGGAAAGGTCTTCGACCTGCTGCCGATGGGGCGGATGCTGCTCAACACCACGATCTACGCGCTGTGTGTCACGGCGGGGCAGGTCTTCTTCTGCTCGCTGGCCGGTTACGCCTTCGCGCGCTTGCGGTTTCGTGGGCGCGACATGTTGTTCCTCGCCTACTTGGCGACGCTGATGGTGCCGTTGACCGTGACCGTGATCCCACAGTTCCTGTTGATGCGGGCGTTCGGCTGGGTCGACACCCCCTGGGCGATGATCGTGCCCGGCCTATTCGGCAGCGCGTTCGGCACCTATCTGATGCGGCAGTTCTTCCGCACGCTGCCCGAGGAACTGGAGGAGGCCGCCATCCTCGACGGCTGCTCTACGTGGCAGGTCTACTGGCGGGTCCTGCTGCCGCACACCCGCCCCGCCTTGATGGTGCTGGCCGTGCTCACCTGGATCACCGTGTGGAACGACTTCCTCTGGCCGCTGGTCATGATCCAGCGCGAGGATGTCGCCACCGCGACACTGGGTCTGGTCCGGCTGCAAGGCCAGTACCACACCCAGTGGCCCATTCTGATGGCCGCCGCGGTAGTCATCCTGCTTCCGCTGCTGGTGATCTACGCGATCGCCCAGCGCGCGTTCATCCGCGGCATCGCGATGTCGGGGCTCGGCGGGCGCTGAGGGGTGCCGCGGGGCTCGGGCCAGCCCAGCGGCAGGTGACGGACGGGCGTTGCCGGTCGCGTCAGGCGCCCCAGTAGGTGCCGAAGCTCCACAGGTTGCCCTCTGGGTCGCGGACCGTGAAGCCGCGCGAGCCGTAGTCCTCGTCGCGCAGGCCACGGACCACCTCGGCGCCCGCGGCGGTGGCCCGGGCGAACAGGACGTCCGGTTCCTCGCAGACCAGGTACACCGAGTCGGTGCCGGTCGGGCGGCTGCCGAACGGTCCATCGTCCTTGCCCGCCGAGCCGAACATGATGCCGCCGCCCAGCGGCCAGCGCAGTTCGGCGTGCTCGACGATCGACGGGTCGTCGTCGCGGGCGTAGAGCGCGGCTTCCCGGAAGCCGAACGCCTCGACGAGGAAGGTGGCCATGGCGCGGGCATCGCGGAAGGTCAGCGTGGGCCAGACGGCGGTGCGGGTGCTGGTTTCTGTCGGATTCGTCATGTGCCCATCGTCATCCGGCGAACTCGTCGGTGGCTTGTACGGATGGAACCTCCTCGGCCAGCCAGCTCGTCGGGCTCGTGCCCGCCAGGTCGGCGAAGTCACGATCCAGATGGGCCTGGTCGTAGTACCCGCAGGCGGCGGCCACCTGGGCGATGGTGATGTACGAGGGTGTATGCGCGAGAATCCGGCGCGCTCGTTCGAACCGGGTGATCCGCGCGGCGAGCTTCGGACTCAAGCCGAACTCGCGGTTGAACCGGCGCGTCAGGTGCTGCCTGCTCCATCCGATCTCCTCGGCCAGCGGACCGACCGCGACGCCTCCGCCCGAATCGACCACGGTGCGCCACGCCCAGGCCAGTTCGGGACCGACCGCGCGATCCGGGTCGGCGAGCGCCGAGAGCACCCGATCACAGGCGGAGAAGCGTTCCGGCCAGGTCGGCGCGTATTGCAACCGCTCCCACAGCTCCAAGCCGACGGGACCGACCACGTCGGAGAATTCGACCGTCGTATCCCACAGCGCCGCCGCGGGCAGCCCGAAAAGGGTGCGGCATCCCAGGGGCGTCAGCTCCACGGCCACACCTTCCTGGTGACCGTTGTGCGCGATCAGCGCCGTGCTCGCCTGCAAGCCGCTCAGCACACAGCGGTAGTCCTGCGGAGATTGTCGCGGATCGGTCTGCTCGACGACATCGATCGTCGGGCCGATCGCGACGATGAAAGTCATGTGCCGAGAGGGCAACCCGCGATGGATCGACGCGGTGAACCCGGACATGCGATACCCGATGTAGCGGTCGATGAACGCCGCGAGCACCGGTGCCGGACGCGCCGTCACCACCTCCGTGGTCGGCTCCATACGGGCCACGCTACGCCGGGGGACCGACATCGCAAGGTGAGCAGGGCTGACACGACATCTCTCCACCGATACCGGGCCACGGTGAGATGTACCACTACAGCGCGTAGTGGACTGTGGTAACCCGCTGCGCGCCGGTTACCGTTGCGCCTCCTAACGATTTCTGGAGGTGCGATGCGGCGGGTGCAGTACGAGCGCAGCGGTGGTCCCGAGGTGCTCGAGCTCGTCTCGGTCGAGGTCCCGACGCCAGGGCCGGGTGAGCTGCTGGTCCGCGTCGAGGCGGTCGGGGTGACCCTGCCGGTGGTGCGGAAGGTGCGTGAGCGGCGCGAACCCGTCGCGCTGGGCGGTGAGATCGCCGGTGAGGTGGTCGCGGTAGGCGAGGGCGTCGACCGGTACACGCCCGGCTATCGAGTGACCGGCCTGGTGTTCGGGCACGGCTATGCCGACTACGCCCTGCTTTCGGCGGCCATGGCCTCGCCGATTCCCGACGGAGCGTCGGCGGTCGACGCGGTCGCGCTGGTGCGCAGCGGTCTGGTCGCCCTCGGCGCGCTGGACGCCGCGTCTCCGCGGGAGGGCGAGTCCGCCCTGCTCACCGCCGCCGCGAGCGGCGTCGGCCACCTCGCGGTCCAACTCGCCCGGGTGCGCGGCGCGGTGCGGGTGGTCGGCGCGGTGTCGGATCTGGCGAAGGCGGAGTTCGTGCAGAAACTCGGAGCCGACGACGTCGTCGAGTACCGCCAGGAGTCCTGGGGCGCTCCGGCCGACTATGTGCTCGACGCGGTCGGCGGTGACCTGCTCCCGCCCGCCCTCGCCGCCCTGGCCCCGGGTGGACGGTTGGTCGCCTACAGCTCCGGCGGCGGCACCGTCCAGGCATACGACCTGCTCACCGGCGCGAAATCGGTGATCGGCTTCCAAATGGCCCGGATCGCCCAGGGACAACCCGAGCTGTACGAGCACTGGCGGCAGGAACTGTGGCAGTACTTCGCCTCCGGCCAACTACGCCCCGCCGTGCACGCCGAGTTCCCCCTCGAGCAAGCCGCAGCCGCCCACATCGTCATCGAGCAGCGCGCCAACCTCGGCAAAGTCGTCCTCATCCCGTGAGGCGCGACCGCGAGTGGCGCAACCGCGGCGAGCTTCGCTGTGCTGTGCCACTCGCGCTACCGGGGGCCGGTTGATCGCCGGTGGCGCGGGTCTGCTCGTCGGATCACCGTGTGTCGCGGGGTGCGTGATGAGGCGGTTTCGGTTCGAGTATTGCGGGTGTCCTATCCGCGAAGACGTCCGCGCTGGTGACGATGCCTGACTTCGGGCGGGCGCGGGGGAGCGGGGTCGGTGCGCCGCGTAGACTCTCTTCCTCGTGAGTCTCACCCTCGGAATCGTCGGCCTGCCCAACGTCGGAAAGTCGACGCTGTTCAACGCGTTGACCAAGAACGACGTGCTCGCCGCGAACTACCCGTTCGCGACCATCGAGCCCAACGTCGGCGTCGTCGCGCTGCCCGATCCGCGGCTGAACAAGCTGGCCGAGATCTTCTCCTCCGAGCGGATCGTGCCCGCCACCGTGTCGTTCGTCGACATCGCCGGCATCGTGAAGGGCGCCTCCGAGGGCGCGGGCCTGGGCAACAAGTTCCTCGCCAACATCCGCGAGGCCGACGCGATCTGCCAGGTGGTCCGCGTGTTCGCCGACGACGATGTGGTGCATGTCGACGGCCGCGTCGATCCCGGCGCCGATATCGAGGTGATCGAGACCGAACTCATCCTCGCCGACCTGCAGACCCTGGAGAAGGCGGTCGTGCGGCTGGAGAAGGAAGCCAAGGTCAAGAAGGAGCGCAAGCCGGTCGCCGACGCCGCCAAGGCCGCCCAGGAGATCCTCAACAGCGGCACCACCCTGTTCGCCGCGGCCGACAAGGTGGACACCGAACTGCTGAAAGAACTTTCGCTGCTCACCACCAAGCCCTTCCTCTACGTCTTCAACGCCGACGAGTCGGTGCTCACCGACGAGGCGAAGGTCGCCGAACTGAAAGCCTCCGTCGCCCCCGCCGATGCGGTCTTCCTCGACGCCAAGGTGGAAGCCGAACTCCTCGAACTCGACGAGGAGTCCGCCACCGAACTCCTCGAATCCATCGGCCAAACAGAACCCGGCCTGCACGCCCTGGCCCGCGCCGGCTTCCACACCCTCGGCCTGCAGACCTACCTCACAGCAGGCCCGAAAGAAGCCCGCGCCTGGACCATCCACCAGGGCGACACCGCCCCGAAGGCAGCGGGCGTCATCCACACCGATTTCGAACGCGGCTTCATCAAGGCCGAAGTCGTCGCCTTCGACGACCTGGTCGAAGCGGGTTCCATGGCCGCCGCCAAAGCCGCGGGCAAGGTGCGCATGGAGGGCAAGGACTACGTCATGGCGGACGGCGACGTGGTCGAGTTCCGCTTCAACGTCTAGTTGTCATCGAGCGGGGCCCGTCTGGTGATGGCCTAAGTGCCAGCTCGGCCGCGCGCAACCCTTCCCGGGCCTATCGAGCAGAGCCCTTCTTATCTTCGTCGGGCTTCGATTGCGACCGTTCATGCAGTCGAACTCGCCGCCGAACCTGCGTGAAACTACCTTGCTTCGGCTGATTCGTGTGTGGACGGCTTGCGTGTATGCGAGCGTTGCGGCACGCCGATAGTGACGAGGTACGGTTGGCCGGTGATTTCCGCGGTTGTTTTTGATGTCGGAGAGACCCTGGTCGACGAGACTCGAGAGTACGGAACGTGGGCGGATTGGCTCGGAGTTCCTCGGCATACCTTCGCGGCAGCGTTCGGGGCGGTCATCGCCGCTGGTCTCGACTACCGCGAGACATTCCAGATCTTTCGTCCGGGGTTCGACCTCGACAAGGAACGGCAGGCACGGGCTGACGCCGGGCAGGCGGAGTGGTTCGGTGAAGACGACCTCTATCCCGATGTGCGTCCGGCGTTGTCGAAGCTTCGCGCGATGGGTGTTCGGGTCGGAATCGTCGGGAATCAAACTGCTCGCGCGGGAAAGCTGCTTCGAGCTTTGGATCTGCCTACCGACTTCGTCGCTACCTCTGACGACTGGGGTGTGCAAAAACCATCTCTCGAGTTCTTCGGCAAAGTTATCGAGGCAGCGGACAGTCCCGCTGGCGAGATCGTCTACGTCGGGGATCGCATCGACAACGATGTCGCGCCTGCGAAGCAGGCCGGTATGCGCGCCGCCTATGTGCTGAGGGGTCCGTGGGGATGGATCCACCGCAACAAGAAAGAGGTCGCTGATCTCTCGGACTGGCAGATCAGCGACCTCAATGAGCTGGCAGGCATCGTCGCCGCCGAGAACGCCGCGAGTTAGCCGACCAGCGAATTGACGGTTGTATGCCAGTCGTACAACCGTTCATCGAGGCTTCGAATGGAGGGCAAGGAGTCCCACTGGGTAAGCGTTTGCCGCACGGCCTTGATCCGTTGGAGCGTAGTCGCATACCAGTGTCGCCCGAGTAGCTCGAGGGCTTCCTCGAGGTACCGGCACGCCTGCTCCGGATTCTTTTCCAGCACAGCTGCGGCGGCTGCATCAGCAAGATAGATCGACCGCTGCTTTGCATCTTCCTCGGGCAGATCGCTGAGCACCTGCTCCAGAGTCTCCCGCGCTTCGCGGCCCCTACCGGCGAGAATGAGTGTGTGCCCTTTGAAGCCGGCAAGCCGAATTGCGGAAAACCAGTCGAACCATTCAGGTGATGGGTGGGAGTCGCTGTCGTGCTCGTTGTAGATCTTCTCGGCGTGATGGATAAGGTCGAGAGCCCGCCGGGTGTCACCGAAGCGCGTTTCGACCTCCGCCTCTACAGCGTCCAGCCAAGCCATTGTCTCGGCGTTGGCGTGACCTCTGCTCGCGAAAGCGCGTGCGGCCTGCAATCGTTCACGGGCCTCCCCAGCGCGAGAAGCGTCTTCCGAAAAGGCCGGTGCGAAGGCCATGTGCGCAAGCGCCGCCGCACCGAGGAGATAGTCCCCGGCTTCGTGCGCGGCCTGAAGCGCGAGCACGAGGCTCGGCTGTGCAAGCTCGGGCTGTTGAAGGTCGAAGAATCCCAAACGTCCCGCCAGCAGACTCGATTCCGACACAGCGCGTGCCAAGATCGCCTTAACGGGGCCGGGCACCTGCGGCAGGAGTTCGCTGCCGAACTGCGCATGATCGGCAACCAGCCGGTGCAGTCGAGCGGCCGGGGCCGACCAGTACAGGTGCCGATGGGACGCTGTGATCGCTGCGAAGTCCTTCGCCACGGAAGACGGAAGTTGCGATGCGGCTGTGCCGAACGCCTTGCGTGGAAGGCGTGGGTATGTGCTGGTAGGCGCCTGCCCTGAGCGGGGGTAACCGGCATCTTCGGCCCAAGGTGGTGAGAAGCCCAGCTCAGTGACCGGTCGCTGAAAAAGCGCCTCCAGTGCCGCTGCGTGCTCCGGATGAGGCCACGGCGGGTTGGCCGACTCCCATCGACGCACGGTCCGGCTGGCGACCTCGACGCGCAGCCCGATCTGGTGGGCAGCCTCCGTGACCGCTTCCGCGAGCGCCGTTTGAGATCGGAGACCCAGTGCCTGCCTGGCCGCGCGAAGCGAAGCATTCCCTGACGATGGCATGCGGCCAGGGTAGTCCACGGATGGGTCGCTCTTGCAAGACCTTTGGGTGCGAAGGTCCCATCAATGTCCTCTGGAATGACCTTTTAGCGGACGCCCGTTTTTGGGAATGTCATGGTGTTCCACCGGCCCGGTCTCGCGGTAGTGACGCGGTCACCCGCGCCGTGGCCTGTCCGAAGCCGAGGGAGGGAGCACGGATGACGAAGCAGAGAAGCGGTTCGCCGCAACGCGCCCGGGCGCGAATCACGGTCAGCATGTGCGGTGCTGCGTACGCGCGGGGCATGACAGGACCGATCGAACAGGTCATGTGTCTGCTCTGTCAGCGGATGGTGCCGGTGATCGATGGCCGGATCGGCGAGCATCGGACTGATGCGCCGGAAACGTGTACGTGGAGCGGTGCCGAGGTCATCGATGACCGGCCCGCGGATCTGGCCGGAGGTGTGCGATGACGCCCTCCGGCCGCCCTCGGGCGATCGGCTACTTGCGGACGGACATCGCGGGACCGCATCAGAAATGGTTGGAGACGATGATGCGGAGTCTGGCCAAGCGCCTCGGATACGACCTGTGCAAAATCATCGCGTTTTCGGTGCGGACAGACGACCCGGTCAGCCTGCTGCTCGATCAGATAGAGCGGACGCAGGCGGAGGCGGTCTTCGTTCCGGGGCGGGCGCATCTCGAGGGACATATCGAGCGGGTGATGCGTTGCGCGGATGTCATTTTCGATGCCGAGGACGTAGAGGCACGATGGCCGCTTGACGCAGCAATTGACAAGTGGCGTCCCTAGGTACCGGTGGTCGCCGACTGTCCGCTTAGAGATGAGTCCGCGTATGGCACCTACGACGTCTGGGCCTGCGGCCTACCTCGCGGCAGGGCTCAAAACCCTCGCCTGGACTATTCACCAGGGGGACACCGTCCCGAAGGCAGCAGGCGTCATCCGCACCGATTTGGACGGGTCAGCCGCATGGGCGGATGTTCGACCACAACGGCCCTGCGCTGGTGCGGCGACGAACTCGACGAAATGGCGCGCGCGACGACGTTCGAGCCGACCCGGCAGGGAAGGATGGAGCGCGTTTAGCCGCTGCATCCGCGGGCCGGTGGAATCTTTCCGTTCTCAACATATAGCGCACCGGGGGGCTTGCTGCAAGGCCCGGGTCATGCCGCAGAATCATCGGCCGAAGCTAGAACCTGCAGAAATTGGAGTAGCGAGTGACGGATACCGATGTGATCATCGTGGGCGCCGGACCGACCGGTCTGATGCTGGCGGGTGAACTGTGCCTTGCCGGAGTGCGACCGCTGGTGCTGGAGCGGCATCCGCAGCCCCGTGACACTCCGAAGGCCAGCGGTCTCGGTGGGCGGATCCTGCACTTGCTGCGCTACCGAGGCCTTCTGGACCGATTCGAGGCGGCCAGCAGCGACCCGCACCTGGCTCCCCGCTTTCCATTCGGCAATATTTATCTGGACTTCACACATCTGGCAGATCCCCCGATGCGGGCGTTGCCGATCCCGCAGCTGGAAATCGAGCGACTGCTGGAAGAACGCGCACGCGAACTCGGCGCCGAGATCCGTCGCGGACACGAGGTGGTCGGGGTGCGCCAGGACGACGCCACGGTGACCGCGGACGTGCGCGGGCCGGACGGAACCCACCAGGTGACCGCCCGGTACCTGGTGGGCTGCGACGGCGGGCGCAGCCGGATCCGTGACATGGCGGGAATCGAGTTCCCCGGCGTCACATATCCAGAGGTCAACAGGCTGGCCCAGGTCGCCGTGCATGATTCGGTGACTGTGCTCGACAACGGCGATATCGACGTCCCCGGGCTGGGCACGATCCATGCGGGTTTCACGCGGACAGACCGCGGTGTGTTCGCGTTCGCGGTCAGCTCCGGGGTTCTGTTCCTCCAAACCACCGAAGACGAGTCCACCGAATACGACGACGACGAGCCGCTGACTCCGACCGAGCTCGGAGACAGCATTCGCCGCGTGCTCGGCGCGGATCTGCCCTTGGGAGAACCGACTCGGCTGACCCGCTACACCTTCAAGGATCGGCAGGCGCAGCGATACCGCGACGGGCGGATCCTGCTGGCCGGCGATGCGGCCCATCTGTTCCCCGCCACAGGCACGGCGCTCAATGTCGGCATGCTCGACACGGTCAACCTCGCTTGGAAGCTGGGCGCCGACATCCACGGCTGGGCGCCGGCCGGTCTGCTGGACACCTATCACGACGAACGCTACTTCGCCGGTGCACGGGCACGGCTCCAGACCCGAGCTCAGGTGGCACTGCGGCGCGGACACGACCCGGCGGCCGAAGCGCTTCGGCAAGTCTTCCAGGAGTTGCTCGTCGACGAGCCGGCCTTGCGTCGTATGGGCGCCCTCGTCGGCCACACCGACATTCGCTATCCGATGCCGGGTTCCCACCACCACGCCTTGGCCGGCACGTTCGCACCCGACCTCACGTTGCACACCGACCAGGGCTTCACCAGTGTCGCGGAACTCATGCAGACCGCACGGCCCGTCCTGCTCGACCTCACCGACCGTCAAGACCTCCGCGAGATCGCCCGAGACTGGCGGCATCGGATAGACATCCACACCGCCAAAGCCGACAACAGAACAGCCGATGCCCTGCTGATCCGTCCCGACGGCCACGTCGCCTGGGCCGCCACCGTCGACGAACCCGCCGACACCGCCGCGCTCGCGCTGCGAGAAGCGCTCTCCTCCTGGTTCGGCGCACCCATGAATTCGACAGAGCCGATCATCGATCGGCCATCCTGAGCGGACAGCCGCCAAGAGAACACACCGCTCGACGCGTCACTGACGAACAACCCGTGATGCCGACGGTGCGGGCCGGTAGTTTCGCCGCGCCCGCACCGTTCGGTCACTTGACTCGAGGTGTCGGCATCGGCGATGGCGCACCTGAGTTATGTGGGCTACTTCGGATCATGCACTCGTTCAGCGAGATCCGCGAGGGGATCCGCATCGCAGCCCGCGTGGCGTCGAGCCGGTCAGCCGGGCTGTGGAGGGGAACGTGTTCGGCGTCGGCGGGAAGGGATGCCTGTTCGGCCGGTGCGGAAGCGAGCAGTTCGAAGGGCCGTAAGCGAAGGCTCGCCTGGCGAACTCGCTCGCTGATTCGCTATGAGCGGTACACGGGGAAGAGTGCGTCGGCTCGGATTGACCTCAACTGGCCTTGATGTTCGAGGATCGAGGGATGAGCATTCTGTTTCACAACACCATGCGGATCACCGAAGGTCACCTCGAACAGTTCGAGGCGGCTGTGCAGCGGGCGGTGGCATTCGTCGAGGAACATGGCCCGCAGCTGATGGTGCAGGTCTTTCTCGACGAAGAACGCGGCGTGGCCCACAGCTTCCAGCTCTATCGCGACTCCGAAGCCGTGCTCGCGCACTGGAAGATGTCCGATCCCTACATCAAGGACGTCATGGCGCACTGCGAGGTGCAGTCGTTCGAGACCTACGGTGAGATGTCCGACGAGGTGCTCGCCGGCCTGCGTTCCGGCCCGGCCGGCGAGGCGACGGTACGGCCACTGCTCACGGGTTTCACCCGGTTCTGACCTTCGTCGTTCAGGTCGCGCAACGTTCGGCTACGAACCTCTATCTGTGCAGTAGCGGGTTGTGTTCGCCGAGCCAGGACTGCCACCGAACCCCGGGCAACCGTCGATGCACCGCATCGATGAAACACTTCGCCCCGGAATGTCGCGCGCCGCAGAGTGATGTCGAGGGGGATGAACCTCTCGCAGCGCAAGGCCGCTATCTACTCCCATGGGCGGGAAAAGTCCATCCCCTGCTGCGCGATACTCGTGAGTGTCCGAAGTGGCAGGCCGCGCGGGGCCTCATGAGGTTGATCAGGCGTGAGGTGATGATGCCGGTGTTCGCAGAGCCGACCGGGAGCGGCGTTCCCGAGGCCCAGGTGCCTCGATGAGCCCGGAACGCTGGGTGGTGAAGCTCGACCCACCCACTGGCGTGCGCCCCTGGTTCATCGAGTTCCTCGCGGCGGCGCGGGAGGCAATTCAGACTTCCGCGGATCTGCTGGCGACGGGTACGCCTTCGCAGGCCCCGGATATGCTGAAGTTGTTGCGCGATGAGAAGCTCATCACCGGTGACGAGGACAACTCGGCCTTGGCCAAGGGCTACTCCGAACGCGCACGCGAGTTCAGCGACCTCAAAGAGGAAATTCATAAGCAGGACGCCAACGTCGACCTGTCCGCCTACGGCGCATACGACATCTCGAGCGGCACTTTCGTGGCGGTCAAGCAACACGTCAAAGCTTTGCAGGATGCGCTCAGAGATATCACGGGCCCGAGTCCCGGCAAGGAGTTCATCGACCTCGACCTCGAGTTCAGGCTGGCGAACACCGTGCTGCGGACGATCGACAAGGTGCACGACGAGATCGAGAAGGCCAACGACCGCGTGCAGGCTCACGCGAACGACATCAAAGGTTCCGTGCCGACACACACCCCGGCCTACACTCCGGCGTCAGCGCCCCGTAACTACGTGCCGAGCAACTACATGCAGCGCAGTTATACGCCGGATTCGAGCTTCGTGCCCGCCGCGACGGCCGCCGACTACTCCCGCTACCAGGGCAACGTCTCGGTCGACGCCGCCATCGAGGGTGCGCTCGACGCGCTGGGTATCACCGATCCAGTGGCCCGCGAGTACTGGAAGCAGGGTTACCGGGTCCTGATTCAACGGGAATCGGGCAATGACCCCAACGCGGTCAACAACTGGGACAGCAACGCCGCAGCGGGAAGAGCGTCCAGGGGGCTTACGCAGACCATCCCCAGCACCTTCCAGGCCTACCACGTGGCCGGAACGTCCAACAACATCCACGATCCGGTGGCCAATGTCGCCGCCAGCATGAACTACGTCATGGAACGGTACGGCGTCTCCCGAGACGGTCACGACCTCCAAGAGAAGGTCCAGCAAACGAACCCGCGCGCTGCCGCGAAGGGCTACTGAGCCGAGTCCCGTCCCGGCGTCGACCGGCGCTGCCGGGCGGCCGACCCCGACCGCCGCGATTGCTCGTCGGGTCGAACGACTTTCGATAACGAGTTATCTTGTCGGTCTCCGGTCCAGGCGATCGACCGGTTTCTCGGAAGAGGTCGACGGCCGAGGAAGCTCTGGCGCGCTGCGTCTGGAACACTCGATCGTCGGAAAGGTTCTTTGCTGATGTTCCGTCGTTTCACGACCCAGGCGTCCCCCGGGGCGCCGCCGGTGGATGACCTGGTGGCAGGCGCGCTGCCGGACCGGGTGCAGATCGCGCACGAACGGTTGGCCCACCAGGACGACCCGGCACTACTGGAAGCACTGTCGGAGCGTGAGCTCGCCGCCTCCCGCGAGTTGGCCGAGCTCGTGCGTGACTACGAACGCCACGAGAAGCGGGCGCGTATCCAGGCGGCCGCCGATGCCGCGGAGCGGGTGCGGCGCACGGCCGCCGAGTTGGCCGAGCGCGAGGCTGCCGACCTGTTACGGGCCGCGCAGGCGATCGGTGAGCAGCGGCACAGCAGCAGTCCGCACGCGAAAGTGGCTCGCCTGCACCAGCGCAAGCCGCGGGTGCTGGGGCTGCTGGCCGGGGTGGTCGCGTTCTCGATGCTGTTCTCCGCGGTCACGGTGCAGCAGAACATCGCGCCGACCGGCGGCGCGAGCAATCCCATGTTCTGGCTGTCCTATGGCTTGGAAGCGCTGATCAGCGCGGTACTCGTCGCGTTGATGCTGTCCACCGGGGATACCGCCGAGTGGGGGGTGATCGATCGGTTGTGGCAGGTCTACACCGTCGAGGGCGTCTTGCTGACGGCGAGCATCGCGCTGAACACGTTCCCCTACTTCAGGACAGGCGACCTGGCCGGGATCGGTATCCACGCGATCGCACCGATCATGATCGGCGTCGCGCTCGTCACCCACCGGCTCGTCGCCGAGCGATACGGGCGGGCGATCGAGCAAGCGACCGCCGCCGTGCCCGACCATGAAGATCTCCAGGAACGACTTGCGGCGCTCACTCAGGTCGGAGGGGCCGGGAACCAGATCCTGCCGAGCATCCTCATGGAGCCGCCTGCGACCGCTCGCCGGGCCGGGGAGCCTTCCAGCGCCGAACAAGCTCCGGAGGCCGCGGCTGTGGCCGGGCAGCACCCCGGCGCCGATCCGCAGCAGGACCGGACCACCGCGGCCGAAGCAGGACAGCCGTCTGCCGACGAAGCACGAGCAGCTGCGCTCACCGCTGTTCCCGCGTCCGAACTCACCGAGCTGTGGCTGGCCACCACACCGTTTCCGGCGGTCGAGCGGTCTGCCGCCGGTTCCGAGTCCGGTGCGCACCCGCCCGCCGAGTCCAGTCCGGACGAGGCGGTTCTCGACGCACGGTTGGCGGCGGCGGTGCGCCAGACGCTCGACCGCATCCGCTTCAGCAGGCAGCCGGAGCCGGCCGAGCGGCCGGTGGAGCATCCGACCGACGCAGCGACCGAGCCGAGTGCCTCTGAAATCGCGGAGACGGCCGACGAGCACGGTGCACGACAGGAGCCTTCCGAGGCCCACTCCGAGTCGATTGCCCGTGACGTGGCGCAGGAGGTCACCGTGCCCGGGGCCGACTCCGAGCATGTCGTGCGCTCGGAGACCGTTGCGCCGAACGGCCGTGCGCTGGAGCCGATCGGTGCGGGCGTGGCTCAGCACTACGCCCCCAGCGGGGACGACAACGGTCGTCCGGCGCGGATGGAGCAGGTAACGCCGGTCGTGGCCGTGGACAAGGCGCCGATTGTGGAGGAAGCTGCCGGAACAGCGGCCGCCACAGCACCGCGCGTGGTCAACGAACGGCAGCTCACCACCCGTTAGCCCGCACGCCGCAGGGATACCCGTCTGACTTTCGAAGGCGGTCGGCGACAGCGCTGCTCCGCGGGTTGGCGCTGCATGGTCGGGGTGGTTCTGCATGCGAGACGACTACCCATGCGGAGGCTTGTCCGCTGTGGTGGTCTCTCGTGACCGGCGCCGAGCGATCTCAGCCCTGAGCCTGCAAACTCCACTCGCGCCCGTCGGGATCCCGCACCGTCATTTCCTTTGTCCCGTAATGGGTTGCCTCGAACGGTGCGACCACTTCGATGTCGCTGTTCGGCTGGAACGTGTCGGCGTCGGTGACGGTGAGTACGAGTTGTGTCCGGGGGCTCTGATAATTCGGCACTTCGGCGATGAAAACGTAAGGTCCGTCCCCGTTGCGGAACAGGCCGGAGTTGTGGTCGGTGGTGAACTCCGGCTCGTAGCCGAGGGCTTGGAAGAATCTCGCCGTCTTGCCCCAGTTGTGCGTCTCCACGTGCACGCCTTCGATGCCCGTCGTCGTCATCAACGCCTCTCCTTCAGTCCTGATCGTTGTCTTGGGCGTCGTCCAGGTAGGCGCGCAACGCGTCCGCGACCAGTGCCGACAGGGACGTGCCCGACTCGATGGCGCGGAACTTCACCTGCTTGATCAGCCCGACCGGCAAGTACACGTTGAACTGCTTCACTTCCTCGTCGCCCACTCGTCGATGCTAGCATGCTAGTAAGCTAGCGTGCGCGGCACTTTTGCGGTCGACCCGGCGGCGGAATGGCCGTAGCGTCGAATTCGTGAAAGTTCCCGCACACCTGCCCACGACCGCGGGCGAGCTTCGTTCGGCCGGGCACCTGCCGCGTGGCGTGAAAACCGAGATCCGCGAGAACCTGCTGGCGCTGCTGAGTTCCGGCGGCGACCCGTGGCCCGGCATCGTCGGGTTCGACCGGACGGTCGTGCCGCAGCTGGAGCGCGCGCTGCTGGCGGGGCACGATGTCGTGCTGCTCGGTGAGCGCGGTCAGGGCAAGACCCGTCTGCTGCGTTCGCTGGTCGGTCTGCTCGACGAGTGGACGCCCGTGATCGCGGGCGCCGAACTGGGCGAACATCCGCTCGACCCGATCAGCCCGGCCGGTCGTCGGCTGGCCGCCGAACTGGGCGACGACCTGCCCGTCGCGTGGCGCCATCGCTCGGAGCGGTACGCGGAGAAGCTGGCCACGCCCGACACCTCCGTCGGTGACCTGATCGGTGACGTCGACCCGGTCAAGGTGGCCGAGGGCCGCAGCCTCGGCGACCCGGAGACCATCCACTTCGGGCTCGTCCCTCGCGCGCACCGCGGCATCGTGGCGATCAACGAACTGCCCGATCTCGCCGAACGCATCCAGGTCGCGCTGCTGAACGTGATGGAGGAACGCGATATCCAGGTCCGCGGCTACACCCTGCGGCTGCCGCTGGACGTATTGCTCGTCGCCACCGCGAATCCGGAGGATTACACCAACCGCGGCCGGATCATCACCCCGCTGAAGGACCGGTTCGGCGCGGAGATCCGCACGCATTACCCGCTCAGCGTGGCGGCCGAGGTGGCTCTGGTCCGCCAGGAGGCCGAGCTGGTTGCCGAGGTGGGCGATCCGCTGATCGAGGTGCTCGCTCGCTTCGTGCGGCAATTGCGCGAGTCGTCCGCGATCGACCAGCGGTCGGGGGTGTCGGCGCGGTTCGCCGTCGCCGCGGCCGAAACCGTGGCGGCGGCGGCGTTGCGCAGATCCGCGGTGACCGGCGAGGGTCCCGCCGTGGCCCGTCCCGTCGACCTCGAATCCGTCCCGGCGGTGTTGCGCGGCAAGCTGGAGTTCGAGTCCGGCGAGGAGGGCCGGGAGCAGGAACATCTCACCCACCTGCTGCGCCGCTCGTTCTCCGAGACCGCGCGGGCGTTACTCGGTGGTCTGAACCTGCGTCCGCTGGCCGAGGCGGTCGGTGACGGCCATCTGGTGACCACCGGCGAACGCGTGCCGGGCGAGGAGGTCCTGTCGGCGCTGCCCGAACTGCCCGTCCTGCACGAAGTCGCCGCACGGCTCGGTGTCCACGCCGCCGATCCACCGTCCCGGATCGCTTCGGCCGTCGAGTTCGCTTTGGAGGCGCTCTACCTGGCGCGTCAGATCGCGAAAGACTCCGACGACGGTGTGGCGGTGTACGGCCGATGACCGCGGTGGCTTCCGGCGGGGCGTCGTGACCGCTTCCGATCGCTACTCCTACGGGCCCTATCACGACGGACCCGATCCTTTGGCGCCCCCGCTGGACCTGCGAGAGGCGCTGGACCGGATCGGTCGCGACGTGATGGAGGGAAGTTCGCCGCGCAATGCTCTGCAAGAGTTGCTGCGGCGCGGCACCCGCACCATGCCGGGGCTGGAGGAGCTGACGCGCCGGCTGTGGCAGCGCCGTGCGGAGATCTCCCGGAGCCACCGGCTGGACGGTACTTTGCAACAGGTCCGGGAACTGCTGGAAGAGGCGCTGGACGCCGAGCGCCGCGCCCTGTTCCCCGACCCCTCCGACGACGCCAGGTTCGCCGAGGCGCAGTTGGACGCACTGCCGTCGAGCACGGCCGCCGCCGTCACCGAACTCGCCGAGTACGACTGGCGATCCGCGACCGGCCGCGAGAACTACCAGAAGATCCGCGACCTGCTCGGCCGAGAGCTGCTCGAATCGCGCTTCGAGGGCATGAAACAGGCCTTGCAGAACACGACGCCCCAGGACGTCGAGCGGGTCAGGCGGATGATGTCCGACCTGAACGACCTGCTCGCCGCCCACGCGCGGGGCGAGGACACCCAGAAGCGATTCGCCGAGTTCATGGCCGAGCACGGCGAATTCTTCCCGGAGAACCCACGCGACACCGAGGAATTGATCGACGCGCTCGCGGCCCGCGCCGCCGCCGCGCAACGGATGATGAACTCGATGTCCGAGCAGCAGCGCGCGGAATTGTCCGAGCTGATCGGCCAGGCGTTCGGCGACCCGGGCATCGCCCAGCAGGTCGCCGCGTTGGACGCGCATCTGCGGGCGCTGCGCCCGGGCGAGGACTGGACTTCCGGGCGGCGTTTCCGCGGCGAGGACCCGCTCGGTCTCGGCGCGGGCGCGCAAGCCCTACAGGACCTCGCCGAACTCGACGCGCTCGCCGAGCAACTCGGCCAGTCCTACGCCGGCGCCCGGCTGGAGGACATCGACTTGGACGCGCTGGCTCGCCACCTCGGGGCGGATGCGAGCGTGGACGCGGCCCGGCTGGCCGAGCTGGAACGCGAATTGCGCGAGCAAGGCATCTTCGAGCGGGCGCAGGACGGCTCACTGCGATTGACGCCCAAGGCTTTGCGGCGGCTCGGTGAGGTGGCGTTGCGTGATGTCGTCGGGCAGTTGCGGTCTCGGCGCGGTGAGCGCGACACGGCCCTGGCCGGTGCGGCAGGTGAGCCGACCGGTGGCTCCCGGGCTTGGCGCTTCGGTGACACCGAGCCGTGGGACGTGTCGCGGACCGTGCGCAATGCCGTGCTGCGGTCGGCGTCCACGGGCAGCCGCCGGGTGACGCTGGATGTTTCCGATGTCGAGATCATGGAGACCGAGCAGCGGTCCAGGGCCGCCGTGGCGCTGTGCGTCGACACGTCCTGGTCGATGGTGCAGGACGGCAGATGGGTGCCGATGAAGCGCACCGCCCTCGCGCTGCACCACTTGATCGGCACCCGCTTCCGTTCCGACGCGCTGAGCGTGATCACCTTCGGCAGGCACGCCACGACCGTCGACATCGGCGAACTCACCGCGCTGGAAGGCGTCTGGGAGCAGGGCACCAATCTGCACCACGCGCTGCTGCTGGCCGCGGCGCACCTGCGCAGGCACCCGGACGCGGTGCCCGTCGTGCTGGTCGTCACCGACGGCGAACCGACCGCCCATCTGGAACCGGACGGTGAGGCGTACTTCAACTGGCCCCCGGAGCCGCGCACGCTGGCCGTGACGATGGCCCAGGTCGACGCCTTGGCCAGACTAGGCGCGTCGGTGACGGTATTCATGCTCGGCAACGATCTGCGACTGGGCGCGTTCGTCGACTTGGTGGCCCGCCGCAGCGGCGGACGCGTGGTGGCTCCGGACCTCGACGGTCTCGGCGCCGCCGTGGTGAGCGACTATCTGCGGGGCCGGCGCTGACGGTTCGGCTGATCCTCGACGGGAATGGCCTGTGCGGGAAAGGCTCCGGACAGCGAGGTCGTTGGCTCTACACTGAGCGCGTGGCTTTTCGTCGGGTCGTCGCAGTGTCCATGTTCGCCTTGCTGACTTCGCTCGGCGCTGCCGCCTGCACGGCGGAAGGCCCCGGTACGAAGACCGATTGCACCGTCACCGGATGCACGGTGACGTTCGACCGGGGTGTGGACGCGAAAGCCAGCATCCTCGGCATCGAAACGAAACTCGTTGCTGTGAACGGGAATCTGGTCACTCTCTCGGTGGGTGGTCAGGAGGTCACGGTCCCGGCCGGGGAAACCCGATCCGCCGACGGGCGCACCATCACCGTGCAGGAAGTGACCGGCGACAAGGTCGTGGTCAAGATCGCCACGGGCCTCACCGCGAACTGACCTTTCGTCCTACGGTGCCGCGGCCGAGTCGGCGTCGACCCGGACCGGGCGGGTCTTCTGATTGCTGCGTGGTGACTGTCGGGCGGACCGTCCGGCCTTGCCCAGCGAGCAGCGCACCGCGCGAGAACTTGTACTCGGTGCGGCGCATGTTCGTGCGTGAACCTGCGCAGTCGTGTCGCGAAAGTGGCACCGGAGCATTCGAGCGGCCGTAGCGAGGACTTATTGTGGTCGGCTCCGGTGCGTCGACGTGGAAAAACCGAAAGGTATTGAATACCAACAGGTATTGAATACCAAAAGGTCTAATTCGACCCTTTCCAGGGCAAATGGTTTTTACCGGAAATTTCTCCCCCGATTTGCTGTACACGCCCACTGCCCGTGTGTAGCGTCTGGAAACCGTAAACCCCTCACATGACAAGTGGTGGCGCGTGATCGGTATCGACGGCTGTCTCAAACGCATCATGGATATTCCCGGTGCGCGCAGTGTGACGCTCGTGGACGGCGCGAGCGGTCTGGCGATCGCCGCGGACGGCAGGCACGATCAGGTGGACGAGCACGAAGATGCCGCGGCCACAACGGATGTGGTGCGGGCGGTGCTCGCCTGCCCGGCATTGTCGACCGGCGGCGACGGTGACGACGTCACCGAGATCATCGTGTGCGGAACTCGCGGATATCACCTGCTGAACCTGGTGAACGGCGACTTCGACGGGCGGCTTTTCGTGCACGTGCTGTTCGACGACGACACCGGGAATCTGGCGATGGCGCGATTCCAGCTCCGTGGAATTCTCGACGAATTGGCCGAGGACGCTCATGAGCCCTGAACTCGCGGTGGAATTACGGCGACTGGAGAAGGAAGGGAGTACGGGCGTGCTGCACGCGGGCGACGGCGCGTTCCATCTCGCCGGAGGCGCGATCGTTTCCGCCGACTGCCGTCGCACCACGGGGCTGGACCGGCTGGTGGTCGAGGCGGGCGTGGCGACCGCCGAGGACTGGCGGCGCGCGAGAGCGGGAGATCCCGGCCGTGTGCTGGGAAGGCCGCGGCTGGAAACCCTGGCGATGCTGTCGGTCTTCGACGCCGCCTACTTTCTGCTGGCCTCACCCGCCGTCCCCGAGTTCCGGCCCGCGCCGCCGCACTGGCTCGCCCCCGTATGCCACATCACGCCCCGGGTTCTCGTGCAGGAGTGCGCGCGACGCGGCGACCCGGAATCCGGGCCGTGGCCCGCGGAGCTGGTCGACCGCGTCCCCGTGGTGCCGGTCCGCAGGGTGCGGCGGCGGCGTGTCGTACTCACCGGGGGCCAAGCGGAGGTGCTGGCCGCCGCCGATGGCCGGCGCAGCGTCGCGGGCATCGGGCGTGAACTCGGCCGGACGACCTATGGATGCCTCGTCGCGGTGCGCGACCTGACGGCAGCGGGGCTGATTCAGCTGCCCGTACCGGCGTCCGCGCCGACGGCGGCCGAGCCGGTCGTGCCCGGGCCGGTGGCCACGGAACCCGAAGCGGCCGCACCCGTGATCGCCCCGCCGGGTCGGCTTCCCCGGCGCCGTGGGCGGCACGCGGCCGCGCCGATCCCCGCCGCCGATCGCCCGGAGCCGCCGGACCGCGACTTGCTGGTCCGCCTGCAAGCGGCTTTGGAGGAACTCGCGTGACCACGCGAAAGAAATTGCTCGGCGATTGGATGGGAAGGTTGACCAAGGTGGCGATGTCCGGACCCGAACCGAACGCGGCGGTGCTCACGGAGCTGAAGGCACTGCGCGATCGTGTCCCTCGGCTGACCGGCGCGCTGGTGGCATCCAACGACGGCTTGCTCGTCGCACACGATCTACCCCCGCAGATCGAGCCCAACGGTATGGCCGCCATGGCCGCCTCCCAGCTGTCGCTGTCGCACCGGCTGGCCAGCACCGCGCACGGCGGCGGGTTCAACGAGGTCGTGGTGCACGGCACCGGCGGGCACGTGGTGATCTACGCGGCCGGCTGGACCTCGCTCACCGTCCTGGCCGCCCCCGAGGTGAACATCGGCCGATTGCATCTGGAATCCCGTCCGGCGGCCCGCGCGATCGCCGACTTGCTGACGCCGGTGGCGACCGACGCACGAAGCGAACAAGCCACGAAAACCAACTGAAAGGAACAACTATGTCCAATATGGATCTGGCGCTCAAAGACATGATGGTGATCGACGGTGCGATCGGCGCCGCCGTGGTCGACTACAACAGCGGCATGGCGCTGGGCATGCTCGGCAGTTCCAAGTCCCTGGATCTCCAGGTGGCAGGCGCGGGCAACACCGAGGTGGTGCGGGCCAAGCTGCGGACCATGGACCAGCTGGGGCTCAAGGAGGAGATCGAGGACATCCTCATCACGCTGTCCGGCCAGTACCACATCATCCGGCCGATGACCGGGCGCAAGTCCAAGGGCCTGTTCCTCTACCTGGCCCTGGACCGGGGCCGGGCGAATCTCGCGTTGGCCCGGCACCGCCTGAAGGGGATCGAGGAGGATCTGGAGGTCTGATCGGCGAGAGAGCCGATTTGACATGAACCTTGGTTCACGTTCGACGCTGTTCTCGGTATCGCACGCGTCGAAGGGAACCGATCATGTCCGACCATCCGCTCCAACTCGCCGTGATCATCGGCAGCACCCGTGCGGGCCGCTTCGGCCCGACCGTCGCGAAGTGGTTCGCCGAGCATGCCGACCGGCGCGACGACGTCACCGTCGACGTGATCGATCTGGCCGAAACCCCGTTGCCGGAACGGCTTTCCAGCAGTCCCGAGCCGCAGGCGGCGCGGGCGCTGGCAGCGGTGGGCCCCCGACTGGCCGCGGCGGACGCCTTTGTCGTGGTGACACCCGAGTACAACCACAGCTATCCGGCGTCGGTCAAGAACGCCATCGACTGGCATTACATCGAATGGCGGGCCAAGCCGGTCGGGTTCGTCTCCTACGGCGGCATCTCCGGCGGCTTGCGTGCCGTGGAGCATCTCAGGCACGTGTTCGCCGAACTGCACGCGGTCACCGTGCGCGACACGGTGAGCTTCCACGACGCGGGCACGCGGTTCGATTCGGCTGGGAAACCGACGGATCCGCAAATGCCGGTCGCCGCGGCCGATCAACTGCTCGAACAGCTGGTCTGGTGGGGGCGGGCGCTCCGGTCGGCGCGGGCAGAACGTCCCTATATCGCGTGACTTCGCGGTTCGGGATGTGCCGACCGGAGCGCGCTCACGGGATCATGCGGTAGAAGCGCCAGAAGCCGAAATCCTCGATCGGCAGCACCTCGATATCGGCGAAGCCCGCTGAGCGTGCGTAACGGCGCAGGGTGTCGTGGCGCATGACGGTGCCGGTGGCAGCCGAGCCGGGATGGGCGCGGCCGTCGGGCAGGCAGATCAGCAGGCTGAATCCGTACATCAGCCGATCGACGTCATCCGCGGGCGCCCGGAACTCCGGCGCCACTGCTTCGTCCATGACGACCACCGCGCCGCCGGGACGCAGCGCACGACGCATCGCGGCCAGCACCGGCACGGGGTGGGGCAGATCGTGCAGGCATTCGAAGGCGAAGATCGCGTCGTAGGCCTGCTCGCCCAAGGCGGTCGCGGCGTCGGCGCGGTGGAACCGCACCCGATCCGAGAGCCCGGCCGCGGCGGCGTTGCGGTTGGCCATGTCCACCGACGGCTCGTCGATGTCGTAGCCGTCGACGGTCAGGTCCGGGTAGGCCCTGGCCAGCGCGATGGTGGACCAGCCGCCGCCGAAGCCCACGTCGGCGGCCCGTGCTCCCGGCCGGGACAGCGTTTCGGCGAGATCCGGTACGCCGGTCAGCGTGGCGGCGAGCCGTCGCTCGAACCAGGGCCGGTTCATATCCGACTGGGCTTCGCGCATGTCCGTGCCGAACTCCGACCATCCAACGCCGCCGCCGTCCCGATAGGCTCGGATCAGCGCCGGTGACTGCACCGCCGCGGCGGCCAGCATGCGCGCCAGCGGCGCCAGATAGTTCAAGCTGGTGGGATCCGTGAGCACCTCCGCGGCGCCGGCGGGCAGTTCGAACCGGCGGTCGGGCGTGACGGTCAGAATCCCGGCGGCGGCCTGTTGTTCCAGCCATTCGCGGGCGTAACGCTCGTCGCCGCCCGCGCGTGCGATCAGCTCTGCGGCATCGGCGGGACCGTGGTCGGCCAGCGCTCGATACCAGCCCATCCGGTCACCCAGATGGATCGCCAGCAGGTCGATGGCGCCCAGGGCCGACGCCACCAGACGGTCGGCGAATCGCTCGGCGGTGGCCGCGTCATCGCTCACGTCAACGTCATCGCTCACGTCAACCTTCTTTCTCGTCGATACCACCTGTCGGTCGGGAATCGCCGAGTCGTCCGCGGGTATTAACGGCACGGCGTCCTGGTCCGCTCGGACGCAGGCGCCGCATTCGCCGGTCCGGCCGCGGGATCCGGCGTACGCTGTGCGGCGACGAAAGGACTCCACGATGCGAAAAATGCTCGCGGCGTTGGTGATCGCCGGATCGTTCATGGCAGGGGGCGCGACGATCGCGCACGCGAATCCGCCGTCGCAGCCTCCGACGCCACTGTGCCTGGTAGTCGGCGGAGCCATCTGGGTGGTGCGCAACAGCATCGACCCCTATGGTCTGTCGCAGGATCCGCTCGCTGTCGCATTGCGTAACGCGCACCAGCAGGTCTGCGGCTAGGCGTCTACCTCAGACCGTGCCACCGGTTCTTCCCCCACTCGCGCAACTCAGGACTCACGGTCAGCACCGGCAGGAGCAGAATCAGTCCGATCAGGGTCAGGTAGACCACGAGTTCGCCCACGATCTGCACGACGGTGGGGAGGGCGAAGGGAACGGCCAGCACTCCCAGGGCTATCGCCAATGGGTAGGCGTCGGCTTGGGCTGCGGTGACGGCGGCGAAGGCCAGCCCGCCCGCGAGAAAGAAACCGACCAGTGCGACAAGGTAGTTGTCCCACCACGCGGTTCCCTTCGGCTGAGGTGCTTTTCGCATGCGGGGAGCCTAACGCCGAGCTCGCGGCGACAAGGGCAAATTGTGAGCATCCGGTTCGGCCGGGGACGAAGTGGCCGCACTCGCCGTGTCGTCGAGCCATGCTTCGGCGAACATCAGTCGATCGTGCGTCACTCCATGTGCGGCGGGCGCGGCCAGGGATTGTTCTCCCGGTCCTCGACCGACTGGTTGAATCGCGCGATCAGCTCGCCGAATTGATCGACATCGGCGTCGGTCCAGTCGGCCACCACCGCGCCGATACCTTGACGGCTCTGCTTGCGGTCGGAGGCCAGCAGTTCCAGCCCTTTCGCGCTGGCACGAATCTTGCGAGCGATGCCTCCCTCGGGGTCGGGCACCCGATCGACCAGGCCCTGTTTGAGCATGGCTCCGACTTGACGATTGATCGTGGAGATGTCCAGTTGGAAGGCTTCGGACAGCTCGCGCAGACTCAGCGGCTGGTCCAGTTCCAGTCGCGTCAGGATCAGATACGCGGAGCGGTCGAGTCGGAAACCGGGACGGCGTAGCAGTGCGGCGGGGAAGTGCCTGGACAGCAGGGAGAGTTCGAAGGCCAGGCGGCTCAGCGCCGCGTTGCCGCCGGAACCGGAATCGGACATGACCTCACTATGTCGCGTGCGTCACGCCGATTCCAAATTGTGCACCATACACATGATATGTACCGTGCATATGTGAGTGTAGCTGCCGACGCGACTTCGACCGTCTCAGGTCCGGGGGATCGGCGCCGTCCCGCGCCCGCCCTGCTCATCGCGACGCTGGGCATGGTCGGTGTCGTGGTCTCGCTCATGCAGACCCTCGTCATTCCGATCATTCCGTCGTTGCCCGCCCTGCTGAATACGTCGGCGTCCAACGCGTCCTGGGTAGTGACCGCGGCGCTGCTGGCGGGCGCGGTGGCGACCCCGATCAGCGGCCGCCTCGGCGACATGTTCGGCAAGCGCCGCATCCTGTTCGCGAATCTGCTTCTGATGGTCGCCGGTTCGGTGGTCTGCGCGGTGTTCTCCACGCTGCTGCCCGAGATCGTCGGGCGCTCGCTGCAAGGTGCGGCGGTCGGGGCCATTCCACTCGGCATCAGCATCATGCGGGACGAACTGCCCGCCGAGCGGGTCGGTTCCGCGATGGCGATCATGAGCGCCACGCTCGGCGTCGGCGGCGCGGTCGGCCTGCCGGTCGCGGCGGCCATCGCACAGCACGCGAATTGGCACATGTTGTTCTGGACCTCCGCCGTCCTCGGTGTCGTCTGCGCCGCATCGGTTTTCGCGTTCGTCCCGGAGTCGCCGGTGCGCACGCCCGCCCGGTTCGACTTCGGCGGTGCGATCGGGCTGTCGGTGGCGCTGCTCGCGCTGCTCGTCGCGATCACGAAAGGCGCGGATCGGGGTTGGGCCAGCGCGCCGATCCTGATGCTGTTCGCGGTGTCGGTGGTGGTGTTCCTCGGTTGGGGCGCTTTCGAACTGCGGCAGCGTTCGCCGCTGGTGGACCTGCGGGTGTCGGCGCGCCCGAGGGTGCTGTTCACCAACGCCGCGTCGATCGCCATCGGATTCGCGCTCTACGGCATGTCGCTGACCTTCCCGCAGCTGCTGATGGCGCCGGAACAGACCGGATACGGCTTCGGGTTGTCCATGGTCGGCGCCGGGTCGGCGCTCGCGCCCACCGGTTTCGTGATGATGCTGCTCTCGCCGGTGTCGGCGCGGCTGTCGGCGAAACGAGGCCCGAAGGTCACCCTCGCGCTCGGCTCGGCGGTGATCGCCGTCGGTTATCTGTGCGCGGTGGTGTTGATGAACAGCGTCTGGGAGATCGTGCTCGCCTCGGTGATCGTCGCGGGCGGCGTCGGCCTGGCCTATGCGGCGATGCCCGCGCTGATCATGGGCGCGGTGCCGATCACCGAGACGGCGGCGGCCAACGGCTTGAACTCGCTGATGCGCTCGATCGGCACCTCGACCTCGGCCGCGGTGATGAGTGTGGTGCTGGCGCACATGACCATCCAGTACGGTCCGCATCTGCTGCCCTCACGCGACGGGTTCCACACCACCTTCCTCATCGCGATGGCGGCGGCGCTGGTCGCGATCGGCCTGACCGCGTTGATTCCGATGCGGAAGACGGCCGACGCGGCCACCACTATCGGGCATTCCTGATCCGGGACGGGCACCGATCCGGATCTGCCTGTATCGGCTGCCATATACGCGCCCGCTGATCTGTGAGCGGAGCCCGGCTCCTTTTCGCGCGAGCGGTGACTCCAGCAACAGCCGATGGCCTCCGCGCATGCTGCCGCTCTCCACCGGCGCTAGGCCGAAGGCCTCGCAGCGAGGGCGACGCCGTATGCCCCGCGGCGTGCCCTGGGGCCGTGTTCATCGCTCCGGCGAGTCAGGGGCGGCGACGGCATCGGTATACCGGCGACCGAGGGTGCGAATGTGGGCGACGAGTTCCGGCGGTCCGTCGACGCGGAAGTCCATCATCAGCATGGACAGGTAGATGGCGATCGTCTCCAGCGCGTCCGCGCCGGTGTAGAGCACGCAGGTGTCCGCGTCCACGGCCTCGACCACGCCCACGGCGGGATTGATCCGGGCGATGACGGTCTCGGCGGGCGCGAGCACGGTGACCCGGGCCCGCACCTTCCAGCTGGTGGTG
This sequence comes from Nocardia sp. CY15, assembly GCF_009829295.1. Lineage (NCBI taxonomy): Bacteria > Bacillati > Actinomycetota > Actinomycetes > Mycobacteriales > Nocardiaceae > Nocardia > Nocardia sp. CY15. Next base: position 59,600 of record NZ_VUOT01000021.1, on the reverse strand, counting down.
GCGATATGGCGCATGACGAAGGCGACCAGATCGTCGTCGGGCAGCGAGCGCGCGGCGAAACGGCGAGAACTCGCATCGGCGCGCAGGATCCCGGCCACCGCGATCGCGCGCCAGGAGTGGTCTGCCAGGCTGTAGGCGACCAGATACCAGCGGCGCTGCCAGTTGATCAGCCGATACGGTTCGATCTCGACGGAGGATTCGGTCGCGGCTTCGGTGATCCGGACCGTAGCGCCGTCGCGGATGGCGCCGGCCAGCGTGGTGAGCACGGCGGCGGGAACGGGTGCGTCCGGCTCTCGCGATCCGGTCGTGGCCGGACCGATCGCCGTCGCGTTCAGCAGCGCGGATACCTTGCGCTGCAGGCGTTTGGGAAGGATCTGGTCCAGCTTGCCCAGCGCTTTCGTGACGTGCTCGGCGATGTCCGCGATGCCGGTGGAGCCGTCCTCGGCGAGCCCTACCGCGACCGCGACGGCCACCGCTTCGTCGTCGTCGAGCAGCAGCGGCGGCATGGTCGTGCCCCGGCCGAGCCGGTAGCCGCCGATCGCGCCGCGTTCGGCGTGCACCGGGTAGCCGAGCTCGCGCAGGCGCTGAATGTCATGGCGCAGTGTGCGATCGGTGACGCCGAGACGCTCGGCCAGCTCGCGGCCGGTGTGCGCGCGGTCCTGGAGCAGCGTGAGCAACCGCAGCAGGCGCGTAGAGGTCGACGTCACTTTTTCTCCTCAGAAATTAGGAACGAAAATAGCCTAATGCGCGCATAGGCTGATGTCACAGCGAAAAAAACCGAAAGGCTACGACATGAACGCCACCAGCACCGCCGCCGTCACTTTGCGCCCCGTTTGGCGGGACGTGCTCGCCGAGTCCTATCGAGCACTGGAGAACGTGGTCGCGGGGGTGCGGGCGGATCAGTGGCACCTGCCCACCCCCTGCTCGGAATGGGATGTGACGCAGGTGGTCCAGCACGCCGCGGGAGACCAACTGGCCTTCGCGGAACTGCTCGGTATCGGCGACGGTCCGGCCTACAACCCGTTCGAACCCTCCGGTGTCATCGACGGCGCCCCGTCGGAGCTGGTGCGCGCGGCGATCGAGCAGACTTCGACCGCCTGGGCAACGGTCCGCGACGCCGACGAAAGCGTGGCGACCCCACTGCCGCACGGCCCGCTCGCCACCCCCGTCGCCGCCGTGATGTGCGCGCTGGACGCCGCGGTGCACGCGTGGGACATCGCGATCGCGACCGGTCAGCCGTCGCCGCTGACCGACGAGCTCGCCACGCACTTGCTCACCGCGGCGCGGGCCATCCACCCGGCGCCCGGCAGTGGCGAGGCGGCCGAAATCGTCGAGCCGTTGCGTCAGTGGGGCGCGTACGCCGCCATCGTGGACGGCCCCGCCGACAGCGCCGCCGTCGCGAGTCTGCTGCGTTACCTGGGTCGCGACCCGCGCTGAGCGTCGGGGTCGACCGAGCCGGATGCGGGGCTCACCTGGGAGTCCCGCAGGGCGCGGACTGGGACGCGACCTCGGTGTGGTCGGCGAACCGGCGACGGTCGATTCGCCGGCAGGCGGTCGTCCGGCATCGAGCGCCTGTCCCATGTCGTCCGGCTGAGCGGACGCGGGCCCGGCGCGCAGACCCGAGGACCCGGCTCAGCGCGCGGTGACGAACCCCTGGGCGATCATCCAGTCCCGCGCCACCTCGGCGGGTTCGCGTCCGTCCACGTCGACTTGGCGGTTGAGCTCGGTGATGGCCTCGTTGGTGAGGCGCTGCGAGATCGGCGTCATGACCGCGGCCACCTGCGGATGCTCGTCGGCGAAGCTTTTGCGCATCACCAGCGCCGCGTTGTACTTCGGGAAGAAGCCGCGATCATCCTGCAACAGCACCAGATTCAGCGCCGGGATGCGTCCGTCGGTGGCTGCGACGGAGCCGAAGCGGCACTGCTTGCCGTCGGCGGTCGCCTGGTAGACCACCGCGTCCTGCACGATCCGCTTGCTCACTTTGCCCGCGTCGATCTCGTATTTGCGGACCAGACCCGGAAACCCGTCCTGGCGGACGTTGAACTCGGTGCCGACGCAGATGGACGCGGCGGCCGGATCGGCGGCGGCCAGTCCCGCGTAGTCCGACAGCGTGCGCACGCCGGTCTCCTGAGCGGTGCGCGCGCTCATGACCAGTGCGTAGGTGTTGTTCATCGGCGCCATCGCCGTCCACACCATGCCGTGCTCGGCGAGGTCGGCCTCGCGCACCGCCTCGAACTGGCCGATCTCGTCGGGCACCGGCGTCTCGTTGCCGAGGTAGTTGATCCAACCGGTGCCGGTGTACTCGTAGGCGAGGTCGATCTGCCCGTGCAGTTGGGCGTCGCGCACGCTGTTGGAGCCTTGGATGTTGGTCAGGTCGCGTACGTCGGCGCCCGCCGCGGTGAGGGCGAATTCGATGAGATACCCCAGGATGTTCTGCTCGGTGAAATCCTTCGAGCCCACGGTGATGCGCACGCCGTCCAGTTCGGGGATCGGGCCGATGCTGCCCGGCCCCACCCGCAGTGGCACCGCGCCGCCGGACTCGAGTCCGCAGGCGGCCACAAGCGCCAACCCGAGCCCGAGCGCGAATACCCGCCACACCCGGGTCATTCGAGCCCCCTCGGCCCGAGGAATTCCTCTGCGAGCGCGCCGAGCCAGTCCACCAGCAAGGCCAGTGCCACCGCGAGCACCGCGCCGACCACCAGGGTGACGTTGTCGCGCAGCTTGTAACCGGTGTCGATCAGGATGCCGAGCCCGCCTGCGCTCACCAGGAACGACAGCGTCGCGGTGCCGACCGCGAGTACCAGCGAAGTGCGCAGCCCGGCCAGGATGTAGGGGACCGCCAGCGGGAATTCGATGCGGCGCAGCACCGTCACGGCCGACATCCCCTGTCCGCGACCGGCGTCGACGAGCGTCCGGTCCACCTGCTGGTAGCCGAGGATGGTGTTGCGCAGCACCGGAAGCAGCGAGTAGAACGCGATCGGCGCCACCCCGATCCAGAAGCCCGTGGTGCGGGTGGCCAGATAGAACAGCACGATCAGGCCGATAGCCGGTGCGGCCGCGCCGATGTTCGCGACGCCCACGAAAACCGGGGCCGAGCGGCGGAACCCCGGTCTGGTGAGCAGGGTTCCCAGCGGGACGCCGATCGCGACCACGATCAGCACCACGGTCGCGGTGATCAGTACGTGCTGCCAGGTGACCGTCGCGACGTTGCCCGCGTTCAGACTGGCTTGCTGCGTGACAGTCAGGTCGCGGGCGAAGGCCCACACCAGCACGCCCGCGGTGAGCGCGAGGACGAGCACGGGCTGCACGACCAACCGGATGCGCTCGCCTCTGCGCTGGGTGGCGGGCGCCGCGGTAAGGGCGGTCATGGTGCGCCGTCCGTCGCGGCGGCGTCGGCTCCGTGCTCGGTCCGCAGCGCCGCCAGGTGGCCGACCAGGGTGTCGATGCTGATCAGCCCGGCGTATTCGCCGCGCGTGCCGGTCACCACCGCGGTCGCGCTCCGCTGGGTCAGCAGCGCCTCGAGCGCGTCCTGCAGGGTGGATTTCAGCGACAACGTCTGCGTCACGGGCGATCCGAGGTCGCCCAGCGAGTCGGCGTGCGCGAGCTGCGCGGTCGAGACCCAGCGGCGTGGACGGCGCTGACCGTCCAGCACCAGTGCCCACGGCCGGTCCCGGTCCGCCAGCGCGGCGCGCAGCGCCTCGGCCGGGTCCTGCTCGGTGGCGGTGGGGCAGTCGCCTAGTTCGACGTCCTGGACCCGGGTCAGCGTGAGCTGTTTGAGCGAGGCGTCCGCGCCGACGAAACCGGCGACCGTCTCGTCGGCAGGGTCGGCCAGTATCGCGGCGGGCGTGTCGTACTGCAGGATCCGGGATCGGTCACCGAGCACGGCGATGCGATCACCGAGTTTGACCGCCTCGGTGAAATCGTGGGTGACGAAGACGATCGTCTTGCCGAGTTCGCCTTGCAGGCGCAGCAACTCCTCCTGCAGCAGTGCCCGGGTGATCGGATCCACCGCGCCGAACGGTTCGTCCATCAGCAGCACGGGCGGGTCGGCCGCCAGCGCTCTGGCCACTCCGACGCGCTGCTGCTGGCCGCCGGAGAGCTGGCGCGGATAGCGGTCGCGGAAGGTGTCCGGGTCCAGACCCACCAGCTCCAGCATCTCCTCGACCCGCGCCGAGATACGCCGCCGGTCCCAGCCGATCAGGCCCGGCACCGTCGCGACGTTCTTCGCCACCGTCAGATGCGGGAACAGGCCCGCCTGCTGGATCGAATAGCCGATGCCGCGCCGTAGCCGATCGGGATGGATCGTGGCCGCGTCGCGGCCGTCGATCGTGATGGTGCCCGCGGTCGGCTCGATCAGCCGGTTGATCATCCGCATGGTGGTGGTCTTGCCGCAGCCGGACCGACCGACCAGGACCACGATCTCACCGGCCGGGATGGTCAGCGAGACGCTGTCCACGGCCGGATCACGCTGGCCCGGATAGTGTTTGGTCACCGAGTCGAGCACGATCTCCACACCGGAGACGACGGATCCGGCGAGCTGGCCACGGTTTTCGGTCTCGGTCACGCCAGTCCCCTCGAAGTGGTGAGTCGTCCGATCAGGACGTAGATCCCGTCGAGTACGAGGGCGAGCACGACGACGAGGATCGTGCCGACCAGCGCCTGCGGCAACGCGTTCGGACTGCCGAGGCGGGCGAGCCCGGAGAAGATCAGATTGCCGAGCCCGGGACCTTTGGCGTACGCGGCGAGGGCGAGAATTCCCATGATCAGCTGGGTGCTCACCCGCATTCCGGCCAGGATCGCGGGCCAGGCCAGCGGCAATTCGATCCGGGCGAGGACCCGCAGCCGGTTCATCCCGACTCCCCGAGCCGCGTCGGTCACGGCCGGATCCACCGAAGCGAGTCCGATGATGGTGTTGCGCATGATCGGTAGTAGCGCGTACACCACGAGCGCGGTGATCGTCGGCGCGACACCCAGGCCGAGGACCGGGATCAGGAGACCGAGCAGCGCGAACGACGGAACGGTGAGCACCGCGCCCGCCAGCGCGGAGGCGATCGCGGAGCCGAACGGGCTGCGGTAGACCAGCACTGCGACCAGCACCGAGACGACCGTGGCCAGCAGCACCGATTGCACCACGGCCGAGACGTGCAGATAGGAGTCGACCAGCAACTGGTGTCGCCGGTGCACGAGGAATGTCCACAGCGTGTCCAGGGCGGTACCTCCCCATCGGCCGGCCTATCCGGAGACTAGCGCGGTTTCCCGGCGCCGTAGGCGATTTCGGCTCGCGCGGGCTGCCCTCGCCTCGGTTCTCGCAACCTTACGGGTGTCGCCGGGAACCGTTCGGGGCGCTCGGACGTCGAACATATGAGGTCGGGAACGACATCGCACTGAGGAATCGGGGGAACGATGACACGACAGCTCGGCTCGGCGCGGTGGATCGGGCTCGCGTTGGTGGTGCTCGGTGTGGCCGCCGCCATCGCGGGCGGCCTCTGGTGGCAGGACCGGGCGGACCGCGCGGCCGCCGTGGGGGAGCGCCTCACCGAGTTCCCCGATGTGGACCGTTCGGCTCTGGATGCGGCTCAGGCCGGGATCGTCGCGGTCGCCGAGCGCGAGTTCGCCGATCCGGGCGCGGGCACGAAATACGCGGAGGGAGTCGAGGAGGCGTGGTGTGCCGATTTCGTCAGCTGGGTGCTGCGCGAGGCGGGTGTGCCGCTGGCCAACCCGAATTCGGGCTCTTGGCGAATTCCCGGTGTGTACACGTTGCAGGAGTACTACGAGAGCGTCGGCCGGTTCGTCCCGATCGGGTCGGATTACCGACCGCGTACCGGTGACGTGCTGCTGTACGGGGAATCCAGCCCGTTCGGCCAGCACGTGAACATCGTCCTGCAGGCCGAGGGCGGCCGGGTGACCACGATCGGCGGCAACGAGTACGACGAGATCCGGCTTTCCCGCTTCGCGCTGGAGGACGTGCCCGGTGTGGTCGGTTTCGGACGATTGTGAAGCTCGCCCCACCTAGCGGAATCTGTCCGATATGCGCGTGAAACCGCGCGCCCGATGGTCCTACGATGGAGGCGGCGGCGCCCGGCAGCGCCGTCGCCGGTCCCCGCCCTGCTTCCCCCTCATCGGCAGGACGGGGATCCCGGGCCGAAGGAGCGCGCTCCCGGGTGGGACAAGATCGGTCGCGTAGCGTGTCGGGTGTCCATCGAGAGGTGAGGGTTCCGGGACTACTGATGCATCCGACCGACGAAGCGGCTGGCGCGCCTGTCTGGATCGACTACGCGGAGTTCGGTGAGCGTTTCGTCACGCACGCCGTGAACGCGGCTCGCATCGAGTCCGCAGTCTCCGGCATGACGGGTCGCGGCATGACCATCGGCCCGGTCTCGATCGGCCCGGCCGGACTCGCCGGTTTCGTCGCCGAGGGAAAGGTCGGCGCCCCACGCGTCCTCGACCGCGGTCCACGGGTGACCTTCGAGGTCACGATCCCGGTGTCGCTCACGCTGAAGGTGCTGCTCGGCGGCCGGAAGCTGCGACTGGAGGCCAGGGTCGAGATCGATCTGACGCTGCACGCTCGCACTGCCGAACCCGTGCTCATCGTCATCGACATCCCGCCGATCACCCAGCGCGACATCAGCTTCGTCCTGCGCGCCCAAGCGGTGGAGTCGGCGTGGGAGTGGCTGCTCGACCCGATCGCGGGGGTGGTGCAGCGCGAGGTCGCCTCCCGGGTGAACGCCATGCTGGCCGATCCGCACACCCGCCGCAACCTGGTCTTCGACATCGAGGCCATGGTCGCGGGCAGACGATCGGGGCATCGGCACAAGACCGCGTTCGACTGGATCGGCTACGGCGAGTTCGGTCATCGGTTCTTCTCCCGCATCGTGACGCGCGAACGGGTCTGCGACGTGGTGGAACGGTTGGCGGGCCGGCCGATCGAGGTCGGCCCGCTGCGGACCGGCCCCGGAGCCGTCGTGACCGTCCGGGGAGCGGTGCGGATGCCGCGCCTGGCGGACCGGTCGGCCGACCCGGTCGCATTCGACCTGACTCTGCCGGTGAGCCTGGACATCACGGTGGACGTCCTGAAAGCCAATCGCTACAGCGCAGACCTCGAAGTGCCGTTGGTGCTCACCGCACGAGCCGCCGACCCACTGCGCGTGGTGATCGATGTGCCGCCTCCGGACCCGGCCGACATTCGCATGGAGTTCACCGCCCACGGCGCGCGTGCGGCCGCCCTCGGTGCCCTCGCCCGGATGAAGAAGCAGGTAGCGGCGCAGGTGGCGGCGGTGATCCACAAAGAGTTGGCCGATCCGGCCATGCGCACCATCGACGTCGCCGCGCGCATCGACAGCGTCGCCTGACCGCATCTCCGTGCGCACTGTGTGGCAAATGTGAAACGTGTTTCTCCTGGGTCTAGCGGTTCCAATGTGAATGTGGTGAAATGAGTTCACGTTCGAGGCTCCCGGCGCGCGCTGAGGTTTGGGGAAGGCGCGCCGGGCACGCTGCCATCCAGGTCGGGGGTGCGCGAAGGAGTCCACGATGCGTTCCATCTCGGTATCCCGGCGTGATCTGTTCGTCTACGCGGCCGCCGCGGCCTTCGTCGGCGCGACCGCCGCGGCGGCTCCCGCGTCCGCGCGGCCCTCGCTCGGCACCCTGATCGATTACGCCGGCGGCGTTCCGTCGGCCACGGCGATCCGCGACGCGGGGCATATCGGCGTGATCCGCTACGTGTCCGATCGCAGGCCCGGCGCCGAGTGGATGGCCGGAAAACCGCTGCGCTCGGCCGAAGTCGATGACCTCAAAGCGGCGGGTCTGCACATCGTTTCGTGCTACCAGTTCGGCAAAGGGCCGACCGCGGATTGGCGCGGCGGGCTGGAGGCGGGCAAGCGGCACGCCGAGCGCGGGCTCGCGTTGCACCGCGCCGCCGGCGGCCCCGACAACGTGCCCATCTACGCGTCCATCGACGACAATCCTTCTCCCGTCGATTTCGCCACCATGATCGCGCCGTACCTGCTGGGCTGGCAGGCCGTGCTCGGCAAGGAGAACACCGGCGTCTACGCCAACACCCCGACCATCGAGCTGGCTCGCACCGCGGGATTGTGCTCCTGGTATTGGCAGCACAATTGGGGCACGCCGAAGGGGTTCGTGCACCCCGCCGCGCACCTGCACCAGTTCGAGATCGACAAGCGATCCATCGACGGGGTGGGGATCGATGTGAACAATGTGCTCACACCCGAGTACGGGCAGTGGTGAAGTACGGACAGTGGTGAAGAAGGAACTCGCTGTCTTATAGACGGACTCCGCGACGGTCCGCCACCGTCTTCATCGGCTCACCTACGTCTGGCAGTGGCTCATCGGTGCGACGCGCAAGTCGGGCTCGTCGTCGGGGACGACCCGCAGGGTCGGGCGGCTGTCCGGCGCTTCGTGGTCGCCCAGCCAGGAGAACAGCGACCACCGGGACAGGCCGGAGAACGCGGAACCGAGGCTGGCGAACGAGAACGACGAGATCGCCGACCCGAACGATCCCACGGAACCGATCGACAGCACCGAGCCCACGCTGCCGATGGACAGGATCGAATAGGCCGACCCGATCGACAGGATCGACCCTTCCGAGCGGATCGACAGGATCGAGCGGTGCGAGCGTCGGCTTCGGATCGAATGACCGGTTCGTTTCGAACGATCGATGGTCGCCATAGTTAGCGGTCTACCACAGTCCGGACAGCTCGTGTGGCAGCGCGGCGGATCTGTTCGAGATCGTAGGGCGAAGTCCCGGAACGACCGAGGGCGGCGACCCCGACGGAGTCGCCGCCCTCGACCGAGGACTCAGCCTACGGTGAAGAACCCGAGCGTCGGCAGGAACGAGCAGGTCCGTGCCTCGGCATCGCCGGACTTGGTGGTCAGCGAGCCGGAGACGACCGCGACGACGCGGCCGAAGCCCGTGTCGGCGATCGCGGACAGCGTGGCGGGCCCGTCCGGGTTGATCTTGGCCTCGTCGGTCAGCGGCAGGACGCCGGACTGGCGGGTGTCCAGGTTGAGCCACTGCACCGTCATCGGCGGGTTCTGCACCGGCGTCGGCGCCTTGGTGCCGAGGGCGGTGAAGACGAACCCGGTCTGACCCGCCTGCGGGCCGGGCGGCGGCAGCGTGGCCGGGCCGGGCACGGCCAGTGCGGTGCCCACGGAGTCGGCGGTCGGGCTGATGCAGCCCTTGCCGATGGTCGGGTAGAGGAATTGCGCGATCACCGGGCCGTCCTGCGGCACCTCGGGGCCACCGCCACCGCTGCCGTCCAGGAAGGTGATGATCCGTTCCAGCGTGGATTTGATCTGCGGCGGCAGGTTCAACGTGGCCAGCAGTCTGCGCGCCTGGTCCAGGATGGCCGACTGGGGGCCCGCGATGCCGGCCGGGCCCGCGATGTCCGCGGGGCCGGCGATGGCGCCGACGATGGCTGGGGCCAGGGCGGCCAGGGCGTCCACCGGCACGCCTTCGGGGACCATGGGGACGCTGTAGGTGGTCGCCTCGGGGGCGGGCGCGGGGGCCGCGATTGCTGTCGTCGGCGCGGCGAGCGAGGCACTCGCCGCGATGGCGAGTGCGGTCAATGCGATCCGCGATCCTCGGGTGCGAAGCACTGGTCTGGCCGTCCTTACCTCGGGTACATCTGGTTTCGATTGCTAAAAGCCATCGTTTCGGGGGTCACTCTAGGGACATTGCGGCTATGTGTACAGCCGCGCGTCCCGAAAGGGCGCTGTGGACGATCAGTGTTAGCAGAACATACCGCGCCTTGGTGTTACTGGTGTGAAAGTTGATGCAAATGTTATCGGTGGTTCGAGGGTGGAACCGACCGGATTCGCGCTGCGGTTAATCTAATCCGTGCCGTTCGCGTTGTCGCCAGAACACCCAAGTCCGGGCGCGCCGAACCGACGCACCGCACTCGAGCCGAAAGCCAGCGATTTGAATCGTCACCTCCGATGGGCTGTGTCGGCGCTGGGCCTGTCCGTGCTGGCCAGGTTGCTGTGGATGTTGCTGTCTCCGAACGGGATGAACCTCGTCGACCTGCACGTCTACGTCGGTGGTTCGGCCGCTCTGTTGACCGATCACCTCTACGACTTCACTTACGCGGAGAAGACGCCGGACTTCCCGTTGCCGTTCACCTATCCGCCGTTCGCGGCGCTGGTGTTCTTCCCGCTGCACTATCTTCCGTTCACCGTGGTCGCGGTGGCCTGGCTGCTGGCCATCGCCGCGGCGCTGTACGCGGTTGTGCACATCAGCTTCGAGCTGCTGTTCGGGGCCGAGCGGCTGCGTACGCCGCAATGGCGGGCCGCTACCGTCGGCTGGACCGCCTTGGGGTTATGGCTCGAGCCGGTGCGGACCACCATGGACTACGGCCAGGTCAACGTGTTCCTGGTGCTCGGCGGGATGCTCGCGGTGCGCAGTTCGCGATGGTGGGTCTCGGGCGGACTGGTCGGGATCGTCGCGGGGATCAAACTGACACCCGCGATCACCGGCCTCTATTTCGTGGCGCGCGGGCGGTGGGGGACCGTCGCCTGGTCGGCGGTGGTCTTCGGGGCGACGGTGGGCCTGAGCTTCTTGATCGCGCCGGTCGAGGCGCGTCGGTACTTCGGCACGCTGCTCGGGGACGCGGACCGGATCGGCCCGGTGGGCTCGGTGTGGAACCAGTCGCTGCGCGGCGCGCTGAGCCGAATCCTCGGGTACGACGTGGAGTCCGGCCCGTGGTGGATCGCTGCCGTCGCGGTGGTCGCGGCGCTGGCGTTCCTGGCGTGGCGCGAGCTCGGCGCGGACGACCGGCTCGGCACGCTGATCGTGGTGCAACTGTTCGGCCTGATGATCTCGCCGATCTCGTGGTCGCACCACTGGGTGTGGCTGCTGCCGACGGTGCTCTGGCTGGTCTACGGGCCGCTGCGCCGGGCCCCCGGCGCGCGGATCATGGCCGGGTATTGGCTGGTGACCATGCTCGTCGGCGCGCCGTGGGTGCTGTCGTTCTTCCAGGATTCGATCTGGACGATCTCCCGTCCGGGCGTGCTGGCCTGGCTCGGGGCCGTCGACGTCCTCGGCGTGGTGGCGTTCTACCTCTGGGTGATCCGCTTCGGACCCCGGCACGCGCGGTCGGGCCAGGACGAGGGCGCGCGCCTGACCGCGGAGGGCCCGGCGCGCGCCGCATAGGCACTGCCGCGCGTTCGGCTGGGAACTCGAAGGATCAGATACCGCGGTCGACGAGGCGATCTATTTCGTGAGCCAGGGCCACGTCCAGCGCGGTGAGCCCGCCCGCGGAGTGGGTGGACAGGCTGAAGGTGACGTTGCGCCATCGGATGTCGATGTCCGGGTGGTGGTCGGCTTCTTCCGCGGCCTCGGCCACTCGGCGCACGAGTTCGATGCCCGCCGGGAAGGTGGGCGCCTTGACGGTGCGGACCAGGTTGTCCCCTGATCTGGTCCACTCGGGGAGTTCGGTGAGAGCCTCGGCGATCTCGGTATCGGAGAGCAGTGTCTGTTGGGCCATAACGCTCCTTGCTACTCGCCTCGGGGCCGCCCCGGACGGGGCGGCGGGGGTCACGCTGCGCGCGCCTGCTTGAGTGCCTTCTTCAGATCCTTGCCGGTGATCCCGGCGGCTTCGCACTTCTTCATCCGCATGATGACCACGGGGCACTTCAAGCAGCGCGTCTTCTTCCGACAGCACTTCTTCTTCGGTTTCAGGCTGGAAACCTTCTTGGCTTTGACCTTGCCCACGGCGGTTAGCTTACCCTAAGTACAAAGCCTGAAACGCGGTGCGAACCGGACTGCCGGTAGGGTATAGCTGGCCGCGATGCCCGGTGAGTTTCGATTCTCCACCTGTTTGCGGGGAGCCCGGCGTGAGCGTCAGGATCCGGAGGCGGCAGCCCGCGTAACCACGCAGGGTTCCGCTCCCGTCGAACACCGAGCACCGTCAGCACCACCACCGAACAGCAGGAGGATTCAGGCGTGTCGTCTGCACGCGATTTTCGCAACGTCGCCATCGTGGCCCACGTCGACCACGGCAAGACGACGCTGGTCGACGCCATGCTGCGCCAGTCGGGCGCTTTCGCCGAACGGGCCGAGCCCGTCGATCGCGTCATGGACTCCGGCGACCTGGAGCGCGAGAAGGGCATCACCATTCTCGCCAAGAACACAGCGGTGCACCGGCACCACCCCGACGGTTCGGTCACCGTGATCAACGTCATCGATACCCCCGGCCACGCCGACTTCGGTGGCGAGGTCGAGCGCGGCCTGTCCATGGTGGACGGCGTCGTGCTGTTGGTCGACGCGTCCGAGGGACCGCTTCCGCAGACCCGGTTCGTGCTGCGCAAGGCACTGGCCGCTTCGCTGCCGGTGATCCTGGTCGTGAACAAGACCGACCGTCCCGACGCGCGCATCGAAGAGGTCGTCGAGGAAAGTCACGACCTGTTGCTGGATCTGGCTTCCGATCTGGACGACGCCGCCGCCGAGGCCGCCGAACTCGCGCTCGACCTGCCGGTGCTCTACGCCTCCGGGCGAGAGGGCAAGGCGTCCAAACAGCGCCCGGAGAACGGCAACGCGCCGGACGCGGAGAACTTGGACGCGTTGTTCGACGTGTTGCTGGAGCACATCCCCGCGCCGAAGGGCGACCCGTCCGCGCCGCTGCAGGCGCACGTCACCAACCTGGACGCCTCGGCGTTCCTCGGTCGTCTCGCGCTGGTCCGCATCCACAACGGCGAGCTGCGCAAGGGGCAGAACGTCGCGTGGATGCACGCCGACGGCGTCAAGCATGTGAAGATCACCGAACTGCTGCAGACGATCGGCGTGGAGCGCCAGCCCGGCGAGGTCGCGGTGGCGGGCGATATCGTCGCCATCGCGGGCATTCCGGAGATCATGATCGGCGACACCCTCGCCGACATCGACAATCCGGTCGCGCTGCCGCGCATCACCGTCGACGAGCCCGCCATCTCGGTCACCATCGGCACCAACACCTCGCCGCTGGTCGGCCGGGTGCAGGGGCACAAGCTCACCGCCCGCATGGTGAAGGCGCGCCTGGACCAGGAACTGGTCGGCAACGTGTCGCTGCGGGTGCTCGACATCGGCCGCCCGGACGCGTGGGAGGTGCAGGGGCGCGGTGAGCTGGCGCTGGCCATCCTGGTGGAGACCATGCGCCGCGAGGGCTTCGAGCTGACCGTCGGCAAGCCGCAGGTGGTCACCAAGCAGGTCGACGGCAAGGTGCACGAGCCGTACGAAGAGCTGACCATCGACTGCCCGGACGAGTACCTCGGCGCGATCACCCAGCTGCTGGCCGCGCGCAAGGGCAAGATGGTGCAGATGAGCAACCATGCCGCGGGCTGGGTGCGGATGGAGTTCATCGTCCCCTCCCGTGGCCTGATCGGCTTCCGCACCGACTTCCTCACCGAGACCCGCGGCACCGGCATCGCCAATGCCGTGTCGCACGGCTACGCGCCGTGGGCGGGCGAGATCCGGGCCCGGCACACCGGCTCGCTGGTCTCCGACCGGTCTGGCACGGTGACGCCGTTCGCCATGATCCAGCTGGCCGACCGCGGCCAGTTCTTCGTGGAGCCCGGCGCGGACACGTACGAGGGACATGTCGTCGGTGTCAACCCGCGCGCGGAAGATCTCGACATCAACGTCACGCGCGAGAAGAAGCTGACCAACATGCGCAGCTCGACCGCCGACGTGATCGAGACCCTGGCCAAGCCACTGCAATTGGATCTGGAAGGCGCGATGGAGTTCTGCGCCGTCGACGAGTGCGTGGAGGTCACCCCGGAAGTGGTCCGGGTGCGCAAGGTGATCCTCGGGCAGAACGAGCGTGCGCGGGAACTGTCCCGCCGCAAGGCGCGCGACCGCGCGGCACTGTAAACGCTTCCGTGCACGGAATCCGGTGTGGCTGCGGCTACGCCGGATTCCGTGGCTGGTCGCCGCGTGCATCCGTCGGGTCCGCATGATCGCGGTCCGGGAGCCGTGGATCGACGCGAGCAACCGGATGCCTCGGCAATTCGCTCCGATCAGTCGCTGATTTCGGTGTGCATCGATTCGGGAATTCGACTTCTTCGCGTCGGAGTCGTTTTGAAGTCGTAATTGAAGTATTCGATCCTCGGTCGATGCAATAGAAATATTTTCAACTCTTTCATGGCCTGTCACGCACAATAGTAATCTGGGAACGATCGGTTCGAGGTGACGAATCGCTCCGCGGGTGGACGTGGTGGCTCGAGAAACCGACGAGGCTTCGCAACGGTATTTCATCTGAGAAAATCGCGGCCCGGCGTCGGATTCCAGTCGCCTCCTGCTCGATGTCGTCCACGCATGAGAGAGTTGTCGGTCCCACAAGCCTGTACAGGCGACGAAAACAGCTGGAAGCGCTGGTCTTACGAGAAGCTGTCCGGTACCTCGACGAAGACGAGTTTCTTTCCCCGGGCCTGTCGGATGCGATTGTCACTTCATGGTCGCTCGCTGCTGCCTCCGGTTTGCTCAGAGGCTATAGCAGCAGGTTCGGATTGTCCGTCACGCTGTTCGCCGATGTGTGGTCGGGTATTGCGACGGTGTCGGGTGCGCCCGAATAGTTGCCCGGACTCGTTCCGTTCTGTACGAGCGCTCGCACGGGCTCCGCGGAGCACTCGGTGTTTTCTCTGTCGATATCCGCTGGTCTGCGGCGTATTCCCCACTCGACTGCATGAATCTGCGAGCGGACTCGACCTTACGGTAGAGTTCCCGAGCGTGAAAGTGGGCGCAGGAAAACGCGCAGCGTGGCGCACGTTGTTGCCGGCCGTGGCAGTGCTGACGGTGATCAGCAGCTGTGCGGCGAACCCGCCGCCGCCCATCGAGAGCACCGACAGCCCGAAGACCACACCGGTCAAGCCCGCGGAGACCACCGTGGTCGTCGCCTTGGACACCATCGGTACCGCCTTCAACCCGCATCTGCGCTCGGATCAGTCCGCGGCCACTTCGGCGATCGCCTCACTGGTGCTGCCGAGCCCGTTCCGGCCGGTGCCGAATCCGGCGACGCCTGGTGCGACGGCCTGGGTGCCGGATTCGTCGTTGCTGGTCTCCGCCGAGGTGACCGCGCAGGAACCGTTCACGATCACCTACAAGCTGCGCAACGAAGCGTCCTGGTCGGACGGGGCGCCGATCGCGGCCGAGGACTTCCGCTACCTGTGGCAGGAGATGATCTCCGAACCCGGCGTCGTCGATCCGGCCGGATACCGGTTGATCTCGGATGTGAACTCCTCGGCGGGCGGCAAGACCGTCACCGTCGTGATGTCGCAGCCCTACCCCGGCTGGCGTGAGTTGTTCACCGATCTGCTGCCGTCGCATCTGCTCAAGGACGCGCCCGGCGGGTTCGCCCGGGGCATGAACGGTCAGGTCAACGGCGTCCGGGTATCCGGCGGGCCGTTCGGGATCCGCTCGGCGGACCCAGGTCGCGACGAGATGCTGCTGGAACGCAACGACCGCTTCTGGGGCACACCGGCGATGCCGGGTCAGATCCTGCTCCGCCGCGGCGGCACCACCGCCCAGCTGGCGGGCTCGCTGCGCACCGGTGACGTCCAGATGGCGCTGGTCCACGGGGGCGTGGCCACCCAGGCGCAACTGGCGGCGATTCCCTCGGTGCGCACCTCGATCATGCCGCAGTCGCGGGTGCTGCAACTGGCGCTCAACGGACGCAAAGGCGATCTGAGCGATCCGCGGGTCCGCTCGGGTGTGCTGGCGCTGCTGGATCCCGCCCTGTTGGCGATGGTGGGCGCGCAGACCGGCAATTGGGTGGAGCCGGCGCGAGCGCAGGTGCTCGCGCCGTCCGACCCCGGTTACACCCCGACCGCTCCGCCGCGACCGTCCGCGGAGGAGGCGTTCGCGCTGCTGGCCGCCGCGGGATACGGCCGGGCGCCGGAGCCGCCGCCCGCGACCTCCCCGACCTCGCCCGCGCCGCAGCCGCGCACCGTCGGGAAGGACGGCAAGCCGCTGGTCGTGCGCATCGGCGCCGTCGACCGGGACGCCACCGCCTTGGCCGTGGCCAACACCGCCGCCGACCAGTTGCGCAGCGCGGGCATCGACGCCACGGTGCGCAGTGCCGCCGCCGACGAGCTGTACGGCAAGGAACTGATCGAGGGCACGGTCGACGCGATCGTCGGCTGGGAGGTGGCCGGTTCCGATCCGGCGACCGTGCTGGCATCCCGATACGGCTGCCCACCGCCCGCGCTGCCGGGAGTCACCGGCCCGGCGCAGGCCATCGCCGAGGCCGCGCAACGTGCTCCGAGCAACCTGTCCGGTGTGTGTGATCCGGCCCTGCAACCCGCGATCGATGAAGCCCTGCGGGGCGGTGACGTGGGACGTGTGCTCGCCGAAGCGGAACCCAAACTGTGGGCGATGGCCACGGTACTGCCGATCGTGCAGGACAACGCGGTCGCCGCGTCCGGTCCCCGAGTGGACGGCGCCTCGCTCAGCGGCGCGATCCAGGTCGGCATCTTCGGTGACGCGTCCATGTGGCGCAGGATTCCGTGACCACGCCGACCGGTGGGCTATTGCTGGTACACGCCCACCCGGACGACGAATCGATCACCACCGGAGGCACGATCGCGCACTACCGGCGTCGTGGCGTGCCGGTCACCGTGGTCACCTGCACCCTCGGTGAGGAGGGCGAGGTGATCGGCGAGGAGTGGGCGCTGCTCGCCGCGGAGCACGCCGACCAGCTCGGTGGTTACCGCGTTCTCGAGCTGACCCGTGCGTTGGAAGCGCTCGGCGCGGGACCGCCGCGTTTCCTCGGCGGCGCCGGACGCTGGCGCGACTCAGGAATGGCGGGCACCCCCGCCGCGAACAAGCCGCGGGTGTTCGTGCGTTCCGGGGACGAAGCGGTGCGGGCTCTCACGGACGTGGTGCTCCGATTGCGGCCGCGTGTGGTGGTCGGCTACGACCCGAACGGCGGCTACGGTCACCCCGACCACATCCGGGCGCACGAGATCACCACGGCCGCGGTGCAGGCCGCCGCGGGCCAGGGCTGGGATACCCCGAAGTTCTATTGGACCGTCACCGACGCCGACATGCTGCGCCTGCACACCGCCGCGCTGGCCCGGCGCACGGCCGCCGGCCTGCCCGGCGCGCTGCCGCCCGGGTGGCGGCTGCCCGCCGAGGGCGAGCTCGCGAGCGTGCCCAGCCACGCGGTCACCACCACGATCGACGTCTCCGATGTGCTGACGGCCAAACGCGCGGCGCTGCGGGCGCACGCCACACAGGTCACCGTCGCGCCGTCCGGCCGGGAATTCGCGCTGTCGAACAATGTTGCCCAGCCGGTGCTGCCCGAAGAGCACTTCATCCTGGTGCGCGGGCGACGCGGCCCGCTCGGCCCGGACGGGCGGGAGCACGATCTGTTCGCCGAAACGGATCGATGAGACCGCGCCGACCGTGATCGAGGTCGCCCGGTCCGCATCCGAGCGAGCGGGTGTGCCGGTCATCGCCGTGCGCGTTGCATTCCCGGTGAATGCCGGGCGTTCGCTGAGCTCACGGTCGACCGGAGAACCGATCGTGCGGCTGGGAGCGCCGGAATAGACTCGGCAGTATGTACAACTGGGAGCTCCAGAACACGATCGCGGCGTTCGTCGACAGCATGAAGCCGCACGCGCAGCAGCAGCACGACCTGTATATGACGGTGCTGTACGCGTTCGCGGATATGCAGAGTCACCTGTTGACCCTCCTCGGTTACCCGCCCGTGCCGTGACGACGAAGGTCGACGACCAGGCAGGTGATCGCGCTCCCGCGGCCTCTGCGGCTCGCTTCCCGTTCGGTGCCGTTCTGGGCTCGGTGATCATCGTGTTGCTCATCCTGGATGCCCTGATCACCTTGGCGCTCGAGGTCTTGTATCTGCCGACTTACCTGGGTTCTCTCGCTTTTCCGGTCTCCGTCGTCGTGGCCGGGGTGGTGAACGTGCTGCTCGTCGCGGGTGTGGGATCGGTGAGCTCGCGCCCGGCGGTCCTGGGGCTCCCGCTCGTCGCGTGGGTGTTCGGCTTCCTGGTCTGCGCGAGCACCGGGCCGGGCGGTGACATCCTGCTCGGCAGTGACTGGCGGACGGCGCTGCTGCTGTTCAGCGGGCTGCTCCCGGCGCTGGCGTATATCTACATCTCGGCGAATGCGCGCGTCGCCGTTCGTCGCGGAGCGTGAATCGGACCGCCAGGGTCGTGACCACGGCGTCGAGGGCGTCAGCGCGCGCCGAGCACCCCGGGGGTGACGGCTTCGACGAGATCCCATGCCGCGTCGGCGGGGAGATCGACCACCGCGTAGCGCTTCTTGCCCGCCGCGGTCGCCGCGACCACCGTGGCGACTCCGGCGCGGCGCTGGAAGACGGTCTGGCGCACCGTCCAGCCGATGACGCCGGGCGCCTCCAGACAGTCGCGGTCCCGGTCGAGTGATCCGGCCTGGGTGATCAGCCGAGTCGGGCTGGTAGCCGTGCGGGGGAGCACCGCGTGACCGAGGCCGCGGTAGCGGTCTTCGGCGAGCGCGAGCGCGATCGGCAGCGCCAGACCCGGCACCAGCCACCACCACGGCGAAAAACGCTCGCCCGCGAGCAGCACGTAAGCCATCACCGCGGCGACGAGGACGACCGGCGCGAGCGCTCGGGTATGCCTGCGCCGCCGCGCGGACGGACCATGGGTGAGCAATGGCGCGCTGCCGGGTGCGAGGACAGCGTCCGCGCCGGTGGGCACCGCGCCTGACCGGACGGCGATGTCGTCGTCGCTCACCTCGCCGGGGGCGAGCAGATGGCCGAGAGTGTGCTCGACAGCGCGCCGCGGGGCTTGCGGGAGGATCTTCTGCCTCGGTTTCTCCCCGGTCATGATCGCTTCTAGTTCGGCGCCGCCCGCCAGGCGTAGCAGCAGCGGTTCCTTGACCGTCGCTCCGCGCAGCCGCGCCCGATCGAGGGTGATCTGGCGGGTGGTGAACAGGCCGTGGCGCAGGTGGAGGGTCTTGCCGTCGTCGCGGACGCGCAGCCCGAAATAGGTGGTCAGATAGTGTGCGCACGCGGCGGCGCTGACCACCAGCACGATGGCGCACAGCAGCGCGGCCCCGGCGAGCACGAGGACGAGCGCGCCGCCGTCCTCCACGTCGTGCACCGCGTCCGACCGGAATACGACCTCGCCGAGCCCGTATTGCAATGCGAGACCGACGATCGGAGCGATGATCGCGAACCCGGTCAGCGACAGCGGAGCGTAGCGCACCCACGCGGGACTCCAGTGCCCGATCTCGCGCGCCCGGGTTCGCGTTGTAGCGAATCCACCGGACGTGTTCTGCTGCAACGTCTTTTGAAGCTCGGGCACATCCGCGCGGTCCGCCGTATGGGCGAGCAGCGCGGCGCGCAACGGCGGTACGACCCGGGCGTTCAAGGCGTCGAGCTTGAACCGTTCACCCGAATCCGCTTGCTGGCCGGTCCCGATCGCCAGCACCGCCAGCCCGAGAACCCGGTGCAGCAGGTCCGCTTCGATGTCCACCGAGCGGATCCGCGATCGCGGCACCGAGAGTCTCTTGCGTTCCAGCAGCCCGGTACGCAACTCGACGTGCGTGGGCCCGACCCGGTACGTCGTGGTGAACCAGCGGGTCAGCGCGAACCCGACGATCAGTACGACCGGGATGACGGTCCACACATGGTTGCCGCTGCTGGTGCCGAGGATCACCGAACCGACGAGCACCGGGATGAACTTCACCACCTCGGTGATCGGATGGACCAGCAGCATCCGCTTGTCGAGCCGCTGCCACGGCTGCTCGGCCTGCGCGGCGCCCGGCTCGCGCGTGCCATCGCCCGCCGCCGGCTCGCCGCTCACGTCGCGTCTCCGCGATGCTGGGCGGCGATCCGGGTCAACCGCGTCACGGTTTCCTCGGCGACCGGCAGATCGAGCGCGCCGATCTGGACCGCGCCCGCGGAGGACGCGGTGGTCACGGTGACGGTCGCCAGGCCGAGCAGGCGCTCGAGCGGGCCGCGCTCGGTGTCGACGGTCTGCACCCGCGAGATCGGCGCGACCCGGCTCTCCTGGGTGAGCCAGCCGACCCGGGTGTAGACCGCCTCGTCGGTGACCTCCCAGCGGTGCACAGCGTAGCGCCACCAGGGCGCCACGCCGATGTTCACCGCCGCAGGCACGAGCGCGACCAGGAAGAACCCGAGCTGCCAACCGCGGTGCCCGGAGTCGAGCGCCACCCAGACCAGCAGCGCCGCGAACGGGATCGCCCAGGCCAGCGCGGCCTGCGCAGTCCACAGGAGCCGGGCCTTCGGACTGGGACGCCAGGCCGGATCGGCCATGATCGTGCGCGGCTGCGACATGCAGCCATGTTTGCACGACGACGTGGCCGCTGTCGCAGGTAATCGTCAGCGGCTCACGTGGATCTCCCGCGACTCCGACGGCGGGTACGAGGCGCCCGACCAGCCATGGGTAGGAATGCAATTCGCCTTGGTCGCAATGGTTTCGGGCTGGTCGAGACTCCCTGGCGCATGCGACGGCACGATCACCGGAGGTATCACACCCCACGGGATCGCAGAACGCACGTCCACCCGAACGAGGACGGTCGACTCGGCGGTGCTCACCGAGACCGGTGCCGATGGCCGAGCGCGGGCACCGCGCCGTGCCCTGGAATAGGCCCGGGCATCCCGCAGTTGTCAACGCTCAACGGCGCCCGTGTCCATCGCGAGTGCCGTGTGAGCGGAGTGTTCGCCCGCGCGGCTGGTCCGCTTCGCCTCACTGTGGAGCACTGGAGGGAGACAGTTCCGGATGTGTAGCGCATGATCGAGGGCGTGACCGACCTACCGAACCCGAGCGTTCCGTCCGCGCCGCCCAGTCCATCGGCCATGCGCCGGGCGCTGCGCAGGGCCCGCGACGGTGTCACGTTGAACGTGGACGAGGCCGCGGTGCTGCTGCACGCGACCGGTGACGATCTCGCCGACCTCTGTCGCAGCGCCGCCCGGGTGCGCGACGCCGGCCTGGCGTCCGCGGGCCGTCCGAAGACGATCAGTTATTCCCGCAACGTCTTCATCCCGCTGACGCGGCTGTGCCGGGACAAATGCCACTACTGCACCTTCGTCACGGTGCCGGGCAAACTGCGCGCCGAGGGCAAGGGGATGTTCCTCGAACCCGACGAGGTGCTCGACATCGCGCGGCGCGGCGCGGCGCTCGGCTGCAAGGAGGCGCTGTTCACGCTGGGTGACCGGCCCGAGGATCGCTGGCCGGAGGCCGCGCAGTGGCTGGACGAGCGCGGCTACGACTCCACGCTGGACTACCTGCGCGCCGTATCGATCATGGTGCTGGAGGAGACCGGTCTGCTGCCGCACCTGAACCCGGGCGTGATGTCGTGGGAGGAGATCGCGCGGCTCAAGCCGGTGGCGCAGTCCATGGGCATGATGCTGGAGACCACCGCGACCCGGTTGTTCACCGAGAAGGGCAACTGCCACTACGGCAGCCCGGACAAGGACCCCGCGGTGCGGCTGCGCGCCATCACCGACGCGGGCAGGCTCTCGGTGCCCTACACCACCGGCATCCTGGTCGGCATCGGTGAGACGATGGCGGAGCGGGCCGAGTCGATTATGGCGATTCGCAAGCAGCACAAGGCTTTCGGGCACATCCAGGAAGTCATCATCCAGAACTTCCGCGCCAAGGACGACACCGCCATGCGGGACGTGCCGGACGCGGGCCTGGAGGAATTCCTCGCCACCATCGCCGTCACCCGCGTCCTGCTCGGACCGGACGTGCCGGTGCAGGCGCCGCCGAACCTGGTCTCGCACGCCGAGTGCCGCGCGCTGATCGAGGCGGGCATCGACGACTGGGGCGGCGTCTCCCCGGTGACGCCCGATCACGTGAACCCGGAACGGCCGTGGCCGAATCTGGACACGCTGCGGGAGATCACCGAGGCGGCGGGCTATCAGCTGGTCGAGCGGACCTCCGCGCACCCGAAGTACGTGCGCGCGGGCAACCCGTGGGTCGATCCGCGGATCGGCGCGCACGTCGCGGCGCTCACCGACCCGGCCACCGGGCTGGCGAAGTCGGACGCTGTGCCGGTCGGCCTGCCCTGGCAGGAACCGGACGAGTCCTGGGAGTCGGCCGGGCGCGTGGACCTCAACACCGCCATCGACACCGAGGGCCGCAACACAGAGCACCGCAGTGACGCGGCGCTCGGGCAGGAGGTCGTCGGCGCCTTCGGCGACTGGGACACCATCCGCGAACAGGCCCGCGATCTCGCCGTCACGACGCCGCAGCGGCTGGACGGCGACGTGCTGGCCGCGTTGCGCTCCGCCGAACGCGATCCGGCCGGGCTCAGCGACGCCGAGTACCTCGCGCTGGCCACCGCCGACGGCGTCGAGCTTGACGCGGTCGCCGCGCTGGCCGATCAGTTGCGCCGCGACACCGTCGGCGACGATGTCACCTACGTGGTCAACCGGAACATCAACTTCACCAACATCTGCTACACCGGGTGCCGGTTCTGCGCGTTCGCCCAGCGCAAGGGCGACGCGGACGCGTTCACGCTCAGCACCGACGAGGTCGCTGACCGAGCCTGGGAGGCGCACGTCGACGGCGCGACCGAGGTGTGCATGCAGGGCGGCATCGACCCCGACCTGCCGGTCACCGGCTACGCGGACCTGGTGCGGGCGGTCAAACAGCGGGTGCCCTCGATGCACGTGCACGCGTTCAGCCCGATGGAGATCGTCAACGGCGCCTCACGCGGCGGCCAGAGCGTCCGGGACTGGCTGGTCGCGCTGAAGGAGGCCGGCCTGGACACCATTCCCGGCACCGCCGCGGAGATCCTGGACGACGAGGTGCGCTGGGTGCTCACCAAGGGCAAACTGCCCACCTCGGCGTGGATCGACGTGATCACCACCGCGCATCAGGTGGGCCTCCGCTCCAGCTCGACGATGATGTACGGCCACGTGGACAACCCCGAGCACTGGGTCGGGCATCTGCGGGTGCTGCGCGGAATCCAGGACGAGACCGGCGGCTTCACCGAATTCGTGCTGTTGCCGTTCGTGCACCAGAGCGCGCCGCTGTACCTGGCGGGCGCGGCTCGGCCGGGGCCGACCAACCGGGACAACCGCGCCGCGCACGCGCTGGCCAGGATCATGCTGCACGGCCGCATCCACAACATCCAGACCAGCTGGGTCAAGCTCGGCACCACCGGCACCCGGGTGATGCTCAACAGCGGCGCCAACGATCTCGGCGGTACGCTGATGGAGGAGACCATCTCCCGGATGGCCGGCTCGCAGCACGGCTCGGCTAAGACCGTCGCCGAACTGGTCGAGATCGCCGCCGGTATCGGGCGACCGGCGCGGGAGCGGACGACGACCTACGGCGTCCCGCAGCACAAGAGCCCGTCCGCCTCTCCGGGTCTCCAGGCAGTCCTGGTCAGGTGACGTTCAGGTCTGGGTGCCGCCCGAGTCACCGATATGTCGGCGGGCCACCCCAGGACTGGTACCGGCGACGACGATAGTTTCCGGCCCGCGGTGCGATCGGGTTTCCGGTCCTCCGCGGGCATCGGGTGACCGGCGCAATGACGGGCCGGCTCTCACCACGCTCCGGGACGACCTCGTACAACGTGGCGACCACCGCGTACGCCAGGTGGCGGAGTGAAAATCGGCCGTCGCGGCGGCGTGCGCGATACCGGAAGTTAGGGCAGGCTGACCAGTAGTAACGTGGGGTGCCGGGATAGGGTTTCGCCGGGCGGACTATCCCGCAGGCGAGGACAGACTAGGAGAGCGGCAGTGCCGTACATCATCGCTGAACCGTGCGTTGACGTGAAGGACAAGGCATGCATCGAGGAATGCCCCGTGGACTGCATCTACGAGGGTGGTCGCATGCTGTACATCCATCCCGACGAATGCGTGGACTGTGGTGCATGTGAGCCGGTGTGCCCGGTGGAGGCGATCTTCTACGAAGACGACACCCCGGACCAGTGGGGCGGATACGTGAACGCCAACGTCGACTTCTTCGACGAGCTGGGCTCGCCCGGCGGCGCCACCAAGGTCGGCAAGGTCGACTACGACCCGCCGTTCATCAAGGAACTGCCCCCGATGGCGAGTGAGTGAGCCCTGACGTGTCACCGCGTGGCCGGGTCAGCAGTCTGCTGCCCGATTTTCCCTGGGACACCATCGCCTCGGTGAAGGCGCGAGCGGCCGCTCACCCCGGCGGGATCGTCGACCTGTCCGTCGGCACTCCGGTCGACCCGGTCGACCCGCTGATCCGGACGGCGCTGAACTCCGTCGCCGCGGTCCCCGGATACCCGACCACGCATGGCACCCCCGAGCTCCGCGCGGCCGCGGTCGACGCGCTGAAGCGGCGCTACGGGATCACCGGACTCGAACCCGCGGCCGTGCTGCCCGCGATCGGCACCAAGGAGCTGATCGCGGGCTTGCCGCGGCTGCTCGGCCTCGGCTCGGGCGACCTGGTCGTCATCCCCGAGGTCGCCTATCCCACTTACGAGGTCGGCGCACTTCTGGCGGGCGCGCAGGTGCTGCGCGCCGACGGATTGACCCGCCTCGGCCCGCAGAATCCCGCGCTGATCTACGTGAACTCGCCCTCCAACCCGACCGGCCGGGTACTCGGCGTCGATCATCTGCGCAAGGTGGTCGCCTTCGCACGGGAGCGCGGCGCGATCGTCGCCTCCGACGAGTGCTACCTGGGATTGACGTGGGAGGGTCGCGCTGTCTCCTTGCTCGACCCGGAGGTGTGCGAAGGCGACCACACCAACCTGCTGGCCGTGCATTCGCTGTCCAAGACCTCCAACCTGGCCAGCTACCGTGCCGGTTTCGTGGCGGGTGACCCGGAGCTGATCGCCGAGCTGCTCGAGGTGCGCAAGCACGCGGGCATGATGGTGCCGTTCCCGATCCAGGCCGCGATGACGGCCGCCCTCAGCGACGACGCGCACGAGGCGCGCCAGCGTGAGCGGTACCGGGCCCGGCGCGAAGTGTTGCGAAACGCGCTGGAGCGAGCCGGTTTCCGGATCGATCACTCCGAGGCGGGCCTGTATCTGTGGTCGACGCGCGGCGAGCCGTGCCGGACCACTTTGGACTGGCTGGCCGACCGCGGCGTCCTCGCCGCTCCCGGCGACTTCTACGGTCCCGGCGCGAGCGAGCACGTACGGATCGCGCTGACCGCAACGGACGAGCGGATCGCTGCGGCGGCCGAGCGACTGGCCGCGGGCTGACCCCCGGGAACGTTTCGCACGAGCGCGGCACCTCGAATAGGGTCGGCCGACGGCACCGGCGACGGGCTGCTCGATTCCACGGCCATCCGGGTGTGTCGGCGTCCGCGCGCGCCCGGCCCGGAGGGCTAGCCTGAGGTATGGACGCTGTCACGGTTGTCCCCACGCCCCGCAACGAACCGGTGCGCACCTACGCGCCCGGAAGTCCCGAACGGGAGCTACTGCTCGGCAGACTTGCCGAGCTGTCCGCCGAGCCCGTCGACGTGCCGCTGGTGATCGGCGGCAAACATCGTCCCGGCATCGGTGCGCGGCACGACATCGTCGCACCGCATCGGCATCGCCAGGTGCTGGGGACCTACACCGACATCACACATTCGGAAGCGCACGGCGCCATCGACGCCGCGATCGCGGCCGCACCGGGTTGGCGGGCCATGCCGTTCGAGGAACGCGCCGCGGTGCTGTTGCGCGCCGCCGACCTGCTGGCCGGTCCGTGGCGGGAGACGGTCGCGGCGGCCACCATGCTCGGGCAGTCGAAGTCGGTCCAGCAGGCGGAGATCGACGCGCCGTGCGAACTGGTCGATTTCTGGCGGTTCAACGTCGCCTTCGCCCGGGAGATCCTGGAGCAACAGCCCCAGTCCAGCGCGGGGGTGTGGAACCGGATGGACTACCGGCCGCTGGAAGGGTTCGTCTACGCCATCACGCCGTTCAACTTCACCGCGATCGCCGGGAATCTGCCGACCGCGCCCGCGCTGATGGGCAACACGGTGGTGTGGAAGCCGTCGCCGACGCAGACGTTGTCGGCGTTCCACACCATGCGGCTGCTCGAGGCGGCGGGCTTGCCGCCCGGCGTGATCAACCTGGTCACCGGCGATGGAGTGCAGCTGTCGGAGGTGGCGCTGGCCGATCCGCGGCTGGCCGGTATCCATTTCACCGGTTCCACCAAGACCTTCCAGTACCTGTGGCAGCAGGTCGGCGCGAATATCGCGCGTTACCACGGCTATCCGCGCCTGGTCGGTGAAACGGGCGGCAAGGACTTCATCGTCGCGCACTCCTCGGCCGATCCGGACGCGCTGCGCACCGCCCTGATTCGCGGGGCCTACGAGTATCAGGGCCAGAAGTGTTCGGCGGCTTCGCGCGCCTACATCGCGCGGTCGGTCTGGCGCGCGATGGGAGATGAGTTCCTGCACGAGACCGGGGAGCTCAGCTACGGTGACGTCGCGGATCTGTCGAATTTCGGTGGCGCGCTCATCGATCGGCGCGCGTTCGACAAGAACGTGGCGGCTATCCGGCGCGCGGTGGACGCGGGCGTCACCATCCCGGTCGGTGGCGCCTACGACGACAGCGAAGGCTGGTTTGTGCGGCCGACCGTGTTGCTGGTGGACAACCCGCACGACGAATCGTTCGCCACCGAATACTTCGGGCCGATCCTGTCGGTGTACGTCTACGACGACGCCGAGCCCGGCGCCTACAGCGCGATTCTCGCCGAAGTCGAGTCGGCGGCGCCCTATGCGCTGACCGGCGCGGTGTTCGCGCAGGACCGGTACGCGGTCGAACAAGCCGACGCCGCACTGCGGTTCGCGGCCGGCAACTTCTACGTCAACGACAAGCCCACCGGCGCGGTGGTCGGTCAGCAGCCCTTCGGCGGGGCGCGCGCCTCCGGCACCGACGACAAGGCCGGTTCACCGTTGAACCTGCTGCGCTGGGTCGCGCCGCGGACGATCAAGGAGACCTTCGTACCGCCCGTGGACCACCGCTACCCGCACATGCGGGGTGAGTAGGGTAAGTAGCTCTACACCAGCGGCTTTCCCCGCCGCAACCGCCTGCGCAGATCGAACAGGTAGGCGTTGAGCGGGAACATCCGTGCCGATCGGGGCAGTCGCCGATGCACCGCCCCGATCGTCCGCAGCAGCCGGTCCACGCGGCGCTGGTCGCGGTCGGTCCAGGTCATGCCCATCTCCTCGCGCAGGTGCTGCGGGAGCAGGCCGGTGACGATGAACCGCTGCAGCCCGGCGAAGACGACCCGCACAGGTCGCGGCATCATCTTCAGGTCGATCAGACCGTTGAAGTAGTCCCGCAACTCCGGCTCGATGCCGCGCTGCTTCAAGTTCTCGTTCCAGTACCGCTGGAATTCCGCGCGATTCGCCGGCCACATCTCCGGCCGCATCTGCAAGGTGGTGCCCAGCCGCGCGGCGTAGCTGTAGAAGGCGTCCGCGGTGGCGGCGTCCATCGGGCCGTGCATCCGGGTGTAGAGATCATCGATGCCCCAGTAGAGGCAGGCGGCGACCCACAGCTGCAGGTTCGGGTCGAAGGCGTTGTACTTCACCGGGCTCGCCGGGGTGGAGCGCACCGAACGGTGCGATCCGTTGACCGCCTCGCGGTATGCGTCGCGTTCGGCATCCGATCCGAGCAGCGCGACGGCGATATAGGTCAGCGTGGTGCGTAACCGTTTGATCGGGTGCAGGGTGACCTTGCCGCTGTCGACGGTGCTTTCCAGGACCCCGCGCCCGACCGGGCGCAGGCTCAGCTGCATGATGACGTTGGCGGCGCCGCCGAGGAATGCGGCGATGCCGTCGACGTACTCGCCGACCGTCTCCGGTGTGAGAGGCCGGCTCGGGTCCGGCTCGTGCTCGGCGGTGCGCAGCGGGGCGGTCATCATCGACCTCGTCTTTCGTTTCCGCCCGATCCAGAGAATCAAGCGATGAGAAGATTATGCATCAACTTTCTCATCGACTCGAAGAGCTGTCAATCAGCGTGAGGGTCTGTGACGATATGCAATGCTGAAAGCGTCATCGTTTCGCTGTCGCGGATAGGGGTTGAAGCATGGCCAGGCTGACCAGACTGCTGCCGCTCGTGCGCAGCGCCGCCCCGGAGGATCGCAACCAGACGCGGGTCCTGGACGCGGCGCTGCTGGCGTTCCTGGACTTCGGTATCAAGCGCACCAGCATGGTCGAGGTCGCGCGGCGCGGCGGATTGTCCCTGGCCACCCTCTATCGCCGCTTCGCGAGCAAGACCGATCTGATCAAGGCCGTCGGGCTGCGGCAGACCCGCGAGTTCATCGAGGAGGTCGACGCCGCGCTCCAGCGCCAGGTCGACCGGGACGCGAGCGCCGAGGAGCAGATCATCGAACTGTTCGCGGCGTTCATCAACGGACTGCGCGGCAATCAGCTGATCCACCGGCTGCTGGCCACCGAACCCGAGCTCGTGCTGCCCTATCTCACCACGCAGGGTGCCCCGGTGATCGAGCTCGGCCGTGATTACCTCGCCGAGTTCATCACCCGCTTGCAGCGCGAAGGCAAGCTGCCGCAATACGATCCGGAGCCCTTGGCCGAGATGATCGCCCGCACCGCGCTCTCACTGGCGCTGACCCCGCAGACCGTCATCCCGCTCGGCGACGACGCGTCGATCCGGCAGTTCGCGCGCGACCACGTGGTGGTGTCGTTCCGGGTGCCTTAGCGGGCTCAGCGCTGCCGCGGGGATCCGGTGATCATCGCCGTGAGGGCGGCCATTACGTCGGCGGTCTGCTCGGCCGCGGTGCCACGGGTGTGCGCGGTCACCGCGAAACCGGGACCGTAGGACGCCGAGGCGACTTCCGGCTCGCCGAAGTCCGACCAACCCCACTTGGTGCCGAGTACGAACGGCAAGCGGGCGGTGCCCCAATCCTGCTCGGTGCCGTCGAGCGCGGTCGAACCCGCGGCGGCCATCCATTCGAAGATCGGAGATCCGGGGTCGGTGCGCAGTTTGGCGGCGAGGAAGTCGGAGACGTCAGCGACGCTGGTCGCCCCCGCGCCCCAGTTGGGGCCGGGGACCGTCGCGGTGAGGCCGTATTCGGCGGCGATGGCGGCGACGGCCTGGGGGTACTTGGCCTCCATCGTGGTCGCCGCGCCGTCATCGGAATAGCGGATCATTTGCTCGGCTAGGACGCGGTCCTCGGGCGAGCCGTCGCCGTGGCGCAGGGCGTAGTCGGCCATGAAAAGCTTGGCCAGTGACAGGCTCGAGCGTGACTCGTGTTCGTTCGCCGTGCCCCAGCCGGGGCCGAGCACCGTCCGAATGGAGATCGCGGTGCGGGGCGGCACTGCGGCCACTTCGCTTTCGCCGTTCTCGGCACAGGCGACCGGCGCGGAGAGTGCGAGGAACGCTCCGGCGAGCAGCGCGGTCGCCATCATTCGAAAGCCCATCTTCTCCTCCTGGCTCGCTGCGGCACGGCATCGGACCGTCGATCGGGACAGCGCCGCGTACGCACGATGGGGCGTACGTGATTCGGTTGCCCTGCGATTGCTCGAATGAAACGGGTCCGTTGCGCTCGTTCCCGTCCGCTGCGGCCGCTCGAGTCGGATTCGACAACGCGCGGAGTCGGCCTCTCACACGAGACGCAGGCCGAGACGACGCCGGACGCGCATATCCAGCAGGTAGGCGTTCAGCGGGAACGCGCGGATCGGTCGCGGGAGGCGGGACTGCGTGGCCCCGACGGCGCGCAGGATGTGGCCGAGCACGCGCTCGTCGTGGTCGGTCCAGGTCATGCCCATCTCGTCGCGCAGGTGCTGCGGCAGCAGGCCGGTCACGAAGAAGCGATGCAGCCGCCCGAACGCCAACTGTGCCGGTCGCGGCAGCATGCGCAGCTCGATGAGGTCGTCGAAATAGGCGCGGACCGCCGGGTCGATGCTGGTCTTGGCGAGATTCGCGGCCCAGTACGCGTCGAAGGCGCGCCGGTCGACGGGCCACATCGCTTCGGGCATCTGGAGGGTGGTGCCCAGCCGGGCGCCCAGGCGGTAGAAGGCGTCGGCGGTCGCCTCGTCCATCGGGCCGTGCATGCGCTCGTACAGATCCAGGGCTCCCCAGTGCAGGCACGCCGCGACCCACAGTTGCAGCGTGGGATCGAAGGCGTTGTAGTGCATCGGGCTGGAGGCCGTCGAGTGGACTTGGCGATGCGCTACGTTGACCGCCTCGCGGTAGGCCGCGCGTTCCTCGTCGGTGCCGAGCATCGCCACGGACAGGTAGGTCAGCGTGGTGCGCAGCCGTTTGATCGGATGCAACATCACATTCCCGCTGTCGACCCTGCTCTCCAGGACGCCATAGCCGACCGGTGGAGTACTCAACTGCATGATGACGTTCGCGACGCCGCCGAAGAGGCCGGCTATGCCGTCGAGATATTGCCCGACGTCGAAGGAGTCCGGCGAGTCGTGGCGATGCGGTGCGCGAAGTGGCTTGGTCATCATCGACCTCGCAGTACTGAGAAGGCTGTGCAACAACTTTCTCACCGCGTCAGCAGGAGTGTCAACCATCACATCGACGGCTCGTCGGCGCGGGACACCGCGAGGCCGCCCGAGCCCGGCGAAGTAGCGTGGTCGAATGCCGTTCGGTCCGCCGCTGCTGCTCAGTTCCCTCAACCCGCTCGCCGTCGCAGGCGGAGCGGACATCCCCGACGCCGTCAGCATCGACGGCACCACCCTGTCTCGCAGCGACCTGCTGGGCGCGGCCACTTCGGTGGCCGAACGCGTCGCGCGCGCGGAGCGGGTGGCGGTGCTGGCCGAGCCGACCGTCCAGACCGTGCTCGCGGTGGTGGGCTGCCTCATCGCGGGCGTCACGGTGGTGCCGGTGCCCCCGGACTCCGGGACCGCGGAACGGGCGCACATCCTGGCCGACTCGGGCGCGCAGGCATGGCTGGGTACGGCGCCGGAGGACGCCGACCTGCCCGTGGTGCCGGTGCGGCGGCACGCGAGGTCATGGCACACCTACCCCGAACCGGACCCGGCCACGACGGCTTTCGTGCTCTACACCTCCGGAACTACCGGCCTGCCCAAGGGCGTGGTGCTCAGTCGGGGCGCGATCGCCGCAGGCCTGGACGCCCTCGCCGAGGCATGGGCATGGACCGCCGGGGACACTCTGGTGCACGGGCTTCCACTGTTCCACGTGCACGGACTGATCCTCGGCGTGCTCGGCCCGCTGCGCGTGGGCAGTCCGCTCGTCCACACCGGCAAGCCGACGCCGCAGGCCTACGCGGCCGCGAAGGGTTCGCTGTACTTCGGCGTGCCGACCGTGTGGTCGCGAGTGGTCGACGACCCCGACTCGGCGAGGCAATTGGCCGACGCGCGGCTTCTGGTCTCCGGCAGCGCGCCGCTGCCCGTACCGGTGTTCGAACGACTGCGCGAGCTGACCGGGCACGCGCCGGTCGAGCGCTACGGCATGAGCGAAACCATGATCACGCTGTCCACCCGGGCCGACGGCGAGCGCAGGCCCGGCTGGGTCGGCACGCCGGTACGCGGCGTGCGCACCCGGATCCGGGACGAGTCCGGCGCCCCCGTCCCGCACGACGGCGAGAGCATCGGCGGCCTCGAGGTCAGCGGGCCCATGCTCTTCGACGGCTACCTGAACCGCCCGGAGGCGACCGCGCAGAGCTGGACCGAGGACGGCTGGTTCCGGACCGGTGACGTCGCCGCCATCGACGCCGACGGCTTCCACCGCATCGTCGGCCGGGAATCGGTGGACCTGATCAAGTCCGGTGGCTACCGGGTCGGGGCGGGGGAGGTCGAGACGGTGCTGCTCGGTCACCCCGCCGTCGCGGAGGTCGCCGTGGTCGGCCTGCCCGACGACGACCTGGGCCAGCGCATCACCGCCTTCGTCGTGCTGCGCGGCAACGCGTCCGAACGCGAACTGATCGACCACGTGGCCGGAGAACTCTCGGTGCACAAGCGCCCGCGCGAGATCCGGATGGTCGACGCACTGCCGCGCAATGCCATGGGCAAGGTGCAGAAGAAGAAGCTGGGTTGACCTCGAGTCAGGTAGAGGTTTTACGGTCGGCGCATGACCGCGACCTTGACACCCGAACAGATCGACTACCTGCACACCCAGCGGCTGGGCCGTCTGGCCACCGTCCGGCCCGACGGCACCCCCCAGAACAACCCGGTCGGCTTTCGCTACAACCCCGAGCTGGGCACCATCGACATCGCGGGCTGGAACATGGGCGCATCATGGAAATTCCGTAGCCTCGCCACCAACGACCGCGTCGCCTTCGTGGTCGACGACGTCGCCTCGGTCCAACCCTGGCGCGTCCGCTGCTTGGAGATCCGCGGCTCCGCCGAAGCGCTCACCGACGTCGAGCCCTACATCTCCGGCGTCTCCCGCGAAATGATCCGCATCCATCCCCAACGGGTCATCGCCTTCGGTTTGACCGACCAGACCGATACGCCTTGATCGTCCTCAGCGATTCGCGGCCGCCTGCACCTGTTCGCCGTCGAATTGCTCGGTTGTACCAGCGGGCGGCGAGCCGACGCGACGCCGGTGTTGGAGCGTGCGGCTGCCCCCGCCCTGTACGGTGACCGTATACCGGTGCCGAGGAGGGCTATGTTCGCGCTCGTGGTGAGGTTCGACCTGCAGGATGGCGAGAAGGCTGCCGAGTTCGACCAGTTGGTAGCCGAGACCGTTGGGGCGGTCACTCAATTCGAACCCAGAACGCTGGTGTATGCCACGCATTCCGTCGAGGGAGAGCCCTTGGCGCGGGTGTTCTACGAGGTGTACCGCGACCGCGAGGCATTCCGGGAGCATGAGCGGCAGCCACACACCCGGCACTTCCTGAGCCAGCGGGAGAAGTACGTCGCCTCTTCTCGCGTGGAGTTCCTGTCGCCCGTCGGCGCGAAGGGCTTGCCCGCCCCGAGATGACCGGCTGTCCCGTCATCCCCTGGCCGCGCCGTCGGGCCACACCACATCCACCGGCACACCTGCATCGAGGGCCAGTTCCACCACGGACCCCGTCCCGCTTCGCTCCCTGAAGTCGGCTCCGGTCCTCCCAAGAGGACCAGAGTCTTTTTCCTCTTCGAAGGTCCTAGCGCCGTTCAGTACTCACGTGCGGTGTCCGGTCTCATGCGGCCCGCCTCGATCAGTGTTTGCCGTGCTGCTGCCTTGCGCGGGCAGTCCTGTATGCGGCACCCCCTGTGGCGCTGCATGATGGCGTGGGCTTCGGCCACGCTCAGGCGGTGGTCGGGAGCTTCGTGCGGCCAACCTCGTGGCCAGAGCCCGGTCCCGAACCCCTGCTTCCTGATCGCGCTTCAGTGGTGAGCACCCGCTGCCGGGGATACCGATGGAGGTCGGATCAACCCGGCGGCGGGGCTACCAGAAGCGGCCTGCGACTGCGGGATTCGCGCTAGCGTTGCACTGTGGCCAAGGTGTTGCCGAATGGTTCGGCAGCGTCGCAACGCTGCTCAGGGGCGTGATGAGAGGGGGCTGGATGCAGAATTGGGAAGCGTTCGGAGCCGAACTGCGGCGGCGGCGATCGCAGGCGGGTCTGTCGGTCAGAGAGCTGGCGCGCAGCCTCAGTTACGACCCTGGTGCGTTGTCGCGTCTGGAAAATGGCCGCCGCAAACCTCCGCTGGATATTGTTCGGAAGCTTGATCGGGTTCTCGAATCCGACGGAGCGCTCGCGATCATCTATGAAAGTCTGATCGCCCCGGTAGACGCCGATGAGCAGTCAACCCTGTTGCATTCGCGTGAGTCGTCTGCCATGGCGGAACGGCGCTACATCGATCGCGGGCTGGCTGCGGAACTTGGAAGGCTGCTGTCGGAAACCAGACGGTTGGAGGATCGGATCGGGTCCGAACTCGTTCTGCCGCTGGCAGTATGTCAAACACGGGTCACGTCAGCGCTCGCCGCCGAGGCCCGGAAGTCGGACCGTGCCGCCATGGTCGGCGTAGCCGCTGGATGGCAGCAATTCACAGGTTGGCTCCATGCGAATCTCGGACATCATGCTGCCGCGGTCCAGCATTATCGCGTCGCGCTCGAACTGGCCACCGAGAGCGGTAACCGAGACATGATCGCCACTGCGCTGTCCATGCGAGGTCATGTCGCATGGATGGCAGGTGAGGTCGGTCCGATGATCGGCCTATCTCGAGCCGCGCAGCGTGATGGCGATGCACTGAGTTCTACTGTCCTTGCGCTGGCAGTCCAGCAGGAGGGCCGTGGACACGCAATCGAAGGTGATCTCAGTGCGATGGAAGCCAAACTGGATGAGGCGGCGGAGTTGATAGCGCGGGGGGACCCGAGTCGACCGGATTCTCAGTACTTCTACTCCGACTCGTTCATCGAAATGCAGCGTGGCTTGGCCTATCGCCTGGCTCGGCAGTGGGACAAGGCCGTCGTGTCGCTCGATCGTGGATTGGCGGGCTTCGATCCCGAGATCCTGGGATCCGAATGGGCTACTTGGTACGTCGCAGAATCGGCCTGCGCATTGGCGGGTATCGGTGAACCCGAAGCCGCATGCCAGCGAGCATCGGAGGCATTGCGGGTCGCGGTAGCGACGCCAGGATCCAGATTGACCGGATTCATTCGCTGCCTCCATCGCGAGATGACTACGAAATGGATGACGAACGAAGCTGTTGGCGCCCTGGGCCAGGAACTGCGTTCGACCCGTGCTGTATAGAGCCAGAATGTCGATGTCGTGGCTACGAGGGCGATAGGTGGTCGTCGGCGGGCGCTCACAGACAGGCTTCCGTCGTGTCCCGGGCTGTACACCGGCCGTTGGCGAAAACCGAAACCCGATGCCAGGCGAGTTCGTCACAACTTGAAAGGAGCAAGTAGTGCCAATCGAGCACGAAGCCAAGATCCTCGATATCAACCCCGGCACCATCGAACAGCACATCGTGGACAAGGGCGGGCGACGGCTCGGTGAGCGGTTCATGCGCCGCTACGTCTATGACATCACGCCGGGTGATGCGTCGAAATGGATCAGGCTGCGTGACAATGGAAATGGGACCACGCTCGCCGTCAAGCAGATCACCAGCGACGCCATCGACGGCACTCACGAAGTGGAAGTGAGCGTCGACGACTTCACCGCCACCAACGCGCTGCTCGAGATGCTGGGGTTCACCGCGAAGTCCTACCAGGAGAACAAGCGGATCAGCTTCGCGCTCGACGGCGCACAGCTCGAGGTCGACACCTGGCCAGGGATTCCGCCGTACCTGGAGATCGAAGCCGCGACCAAGGACGAAGTGATCCGGATCGCCGAACTGCTCGGCTACGCCGAAGCCGACCTCACCGGCGAGAACACGATCAAGATCTACGCACGGCACGGCATCGACCTCGACGCCGTCCGCGAACTACGGTTTTGAGCGCGTCCGATCTTGTCGCCAGTGGCGGCAGACGCACGTAGAGGATGGGCGCTGGGTCGCGCCGAGCATGATCATCGGTTCACTCGTCCGAGTGCCACGCGCGGAGCGTGCAACGGATCGCCCCCGATCCCCGCCCAGCGATCTCCGGACTGGCCGGGCGGCCTAGGGCAGCGAGGCCGGTTTCACGCCGGTCTCGAGCCCTTGCCGATATCGGTCCTTGTGCCAGTGGAGAATCAGTCGTTGGCGTGCAGGTCGGCGTTGAGTTCGATGCCGGTGCCTTTACGCGGGACGACCTCGACCGCGCCGGTGGCGGAGTTGCGGCGGAACAGGAGGTTGTCGCGACCGGCCAGCTCGGCGGCCTTGACCAGGGTGCCGTCCGGGGTGGTGACCTTGGTGCCCGCGGTCAGGTAGAGGCCCGCCTCGACCACGCAGTCGTTGCCGAGCGGGATGCCAAGGCCGGAGTTCGCGCCGAGCAGGGATCGCTCGCCGATGGAGATAACCGTGGTGCCGCCGCCGGACAGCGTGCCCATGGTGGACGCGCCGCCGCCGATGTCGGAGCCGTCGCCGACCACGACGCCCGCGGAGATGCGGCCCTCGATCATGGACGCGCCGAGCGTGCCCGCGTTGAAGTTCACGAACCCCTCGTGCATGACGGTGGTGCCGGAGGCCAGGTGCGCGCCGAGACGGACCCGGTCGGCGTCGCCGATGCGGACGCCGGAGGGCAGCACATAGTCGACCATGCGCGGGAACTTGTCCACGCTGTACACGGTGACCGGGCCGCGGGCGCGCAGCTTGGCGCGGGTGGCCTCGAAGCCCTCCACCGCGGCGGGGCCGTGGTTGGTCCACACCACGTTGGTGAGCAGGCCGAATTGGCCGTCCAGGCTCACTTCGTGCGGCTTGACCAGGCGGTGCGAGAGCAGGTGCAGCCGCAGGTAGACCTCGTGCGCGTCGACCGGGGCGGCGGAGAGGTCGGCGATCGTGGTGTGCACCGCGATCACGTCGACCCCGCGCGCGTCGTCGAAGCCGAGCAGCGCCGCGTACTCGGCGGGCGCCTCGTCCAGGCGCTTGGTGCCGGTCTCGGCGAACTCACCCAGCTGCGGGTTCGGGTACCACGTGTCCAGCACGGTCCCGTCCGCGGTGACATTGGCGATACCGATTGCTGCTGCTCCCTGGATGCTCACGGCCTAGAGGTTACCGACCCGCACGAGGCGGTGGTTCGCCTGCTACTTCCCACGCCACAGCCGCACGGCCGCTCGGCGGCCGTAGGGTGAAGCGCGTGACCATCGACCTGCATGCCGACCCGATCACACTGACCGCCGCGCTCGTCGACATTCCGAGCGTTTCGCGGAACGAGGCCGCCATCACCGACGTGGTGGAGCGGGCGCTGCGGGAGCAGACGACGGGATGGGAGATCCTCCGGCACGGGAACGTGGTGCTGGCGCGCACCCACCGCGGGTTGCCGACCCGGGTGATCCTGGCCGGGCATCTGGACACCGTGCCGATCGCCGACAACGTGCCCGGCCGGTTCGACGTGAACCCGGCGGGTGAGCCGGTCCTCTACGGCTGCGGCTCGGTGGACATGAAA
Organism: Nocardia sp. CY15; assembly: GCF_009829295.1. Taxonomy (NCBI): domain Bacteria; kingdom Bacillati; phylum Actinomycetota; class Actinomycetes; order Mycobacteriales; family Nocardiaceae; genus Nocardia; species Nocardia sp. CY15. The sequence goes on along the minus strand of NZ_VUOT01000021.1, from coordinate 22,777 downwards.
TCCGGCGACGCGGTCTTCCTGCACCTGGCCGCGACCGTCGCCGACCCCGTGCACGACCTGACCTTGATCCTCTACGACGGTGAGGAGATCGCCGCCGAGTTCAACGGGCTCGGCCACATCGAGCGCGATCTGCCCGACTGGCTCAGCGGCGACCTCGCCGTGCTCGGCGAACCGTCCGGCGGCTGGATAGAGGCCGGTTGCCAGGGCACCCTGCGCGTTCGGCTGAGCACCTCGGGTGTGCGCGCGCACTCGGCGCGAGCATGGCTGGGTGACAACGCGATCCACCGGTTGGCTCCGATACTGCAGCGGCTCGCCGACTATCGCGCACGGGATGTGGACATCGACGGCTGCGTGTATCGCGAAGGCTTGTCCGCGGTCCGGGTTACGGGCGGCGTGGCGGGCAACGTCGTGCCCGACGCCGCCGAGGTGGACGTCAACTTCCGCTTCGCGCCCGATCGCACCGTCGACCAAGCCGTCGAGCACGTACGCGAGGTCTTCGCGGGACTCGAGCTCTCCTTCGAGGTGACCGACTCGGCTCCGGGCGCACTGCCGGGCCTGACCGCCCCTGCGGCGAAGGACCTCATCGCCTCGGTGCAGCGCCACGGTGGCGGCGGTGTGCGCGCGAAGTATGGCTGGACGGATGTTTCGCGCTTCGCGGCCCGCGGCATTCCGGCCGTCAACTTCGGACCCGGCGACCCCAACCTCGCGCACAAGCGTGACGAGCACGTTCCCGTCGCTCAGATCACCGCCGTCACCGCCATGCTGAGGGGCTATCTGACCGGCACGCCGGCCTGAACGAGACTCCGGCGCCGGACTCCGAGATTGCGACCGCGTCTCGCCCTCCCTGCCCCCGGCTGAACGTCGGACGTCTTCTCCCGTCCAGCCCGTGAGCGGCCCTTGCCGGGCGGTAGCGTGGAACGCATGTCCACCGACGCCGCGGACCGTGAGGTCGCCAACAAACCGAAGTCGACCCCGAAGTTCCGCGGACCGATCATGTTCCGCCGCGATCGTGCCGACGAGATGGGCAACTCCGACCGGAATCTGCTGGACAAGCGCGGCGATACGGACTGGGTGCACACCGACCCCTGGCGCGTGCTGCGCATCCAAGCCGAGTTCGTCGAAGGGTTCGGCGCTCTCGCCGAGGTGCCGCGGGCGGTGACGGTCTTCGGTTCGGCGCGTACGTCCGCCGACCATCCGGAGTACCAGGCGGGCATGGCGATCGGCGCCGCGCTGGCAAGGGCGGGCTTCGCCGTGATCACCGGCGGCGGGCCGGGCGCGATGGAAGCGGCCAACCGGGGCGCCTGCGAGGCGGGCGGTTATTCCATCGGCCTCGGCATCGAGCTGCCGTTCGAGCAGAGCCTCAACGAGTGGGTCGATCTGGGTATCAACTTCCGGTACTTCTTCGTCCGCAAGACGATGTTCGTGAAGTACTCCCAGGCGTTCATCTGCCTGCCAGGGGGTTTCGGCACCCTCGACGAGTTGTTCGAGGCGCTGACGCTGGTGCAGACCCGCAAGATCACCCGGTTCCCGATCATCCTCTTCGGCACCAGGTACTGGGCCGGGCTGGTCGATTGGTTGCGCGATTCGCTGGGCGGTTCCGGCAAGATCTCCCCGGGTGACCTCGACCTGTTGCACGTGACCGACAGCGTCGAGGAACTCGTGCACATCATCCAGGCCGCCGCGGAAGCAGGCGGCGCCGAGGACGCGATCGGGACGGAGGATCAATGGTGAGCGAGCGGCCTTTCGCCGTCTGTGTCTACTGCTCGGCGAGCACGACCGACCAGGACTACCTTTCGCTGGCCGCCCGGGTGGGCACCGAGATAGCCCGCCGCGGTTGGCAATTGGTGTCCGGCGGCGGGCACGTCTCGATGATGGGCGCGGTCGCCACCGCTGCGCGCGCCGGCGGTGCGAACACCATCGGCGTGATCCCGAAGCACCTGGTGCACCGCGAGGTCGCCGATGTCGACGCCGACGAACTGGTGGTCACCGACACCATGCGCCAGCGCAAGCAGGTGATGGAGGACCGCGCCGACGCCTTCCTCACCCTGCCCGGCGGCATCGGCACGCTGGAAGAGTTCTTCGAAACCTGGACCGGCGGCTATCTGGGACAGCATGAGAAGCCGGTGGTTGTGCTGGATCCCAATGGTTTCTTTCGCGGGTTGTTCTCCTGGCTGGATGAGTTGTACGAGCGGAAGTTCGTGCCCCAGACAGCCTTGTCCCGGATTACCGTGGTGACCGATCTTCCGTCCGCCTTCGCGGCACTGGAAGCGCCGAGTACCCGTGCTGAGGAGAGCTGAAGTGAGCAACGACGCCCGCTCGACGGTGAGTCTGGTCGATCTCGCCCGGAATCTTCCCGCTATGGCCCTGGACACGCCCGGCATGCTGCGCAACGCGCTGGGCATGCTGACGACGCCGGATTCCAAGGCCTCGGTGGGGCTGTACTTCCAGCGCAACGCCCACCGTCATCCGGATCGGCTGTTCCTGCGGTTCGAGGGCGCGAGCTACACCTACGGCGAGGCCAACGCGCAGGTGAACCGGTATGCGAGCGTGCTGGCGGCGCGGGGGGTGCGGCGCGGCGACGTGGTCGGCGTGCTGATGTCCAACCGGCCGGAGACGCTGTTCGTCGTGCTGGCCACGGTCAAACTCGGGGCCACCGTGGGTCTGCTCAACCATCACCAGCGCGATCGAGTGCTGGCGCACAGCTTCGGACTGCTCGACAGCGTGCTGAACGTGGTGGGCGCGGAGTGCGCCGAGGCGATCGACTCGCTGTCCGAGCCACCCGCCGACATCCTCGCGGCCGACGATCTCGAGCAGGAGGCCCGCGCCGCCGCCGACATCGACCCGCCGAGCTGCGCCGAGGTCACCGCGCGGGAGCGGGCGTTCCTCATCTTCACCTCCGGCACCACCGGACTGCCGAAGGCCAGCGTGATGACCCACCTGCGCTGGACCAAGAGCATGGCCGGACTGGGCGGCCTCGGAATCCGCCTGCGCGGCGACGACACGCTGTACTGCTGCCTGCCGCTCTACCACAACAACGCGCTCACCGTCGCGTTGTCCGCGGTGCTGGCCTCCGGCGGCACGTTGGCCCTCGGCCGGGGTTTCTCCGCGTCCCGGTTCTGGGACGAGGTCATTCGCGAACAGGCGACGGCGTTCATCTACATCGGCGAGCTGTGCCGCTACCTGGTCAACCAGCCGCCCAAGCCGACCGACCGGCAGCACCTGGTCCGGCTCGCGGTCGGCAACGGGCTGCGCCCCGAACTGTGGGACGAGTTCAAGTCCCGGTTCGGCGTCAAGCGGATCGTGGAGTTCTACGGCGCGAGCGAGGCGAACATCGCGTTCGTCAACGCGTTCGGGGTGGACCGCACGGCCGGTTTCGGTCCGCTGCCCTATGCCGTCGTGGAGTACGAGGACGAGACCGGAAAGGCGAAGCGCGACACGAACGGACGGTTGCGCAAGGTCCGTACCGGAGAGGTCGGGCTGCTGCTGGCCAAGGTGACCGATCGCTCCCCGTTCGACGGTTACACCGACAAGGACGCCACCGAGGCCAAACTGGTGCGTGACGCCTTCCAACCCGGCGACGTCTGGTTCGACACCGGCGACCTGGTCCGCGATCAGGGCTGGCATCACATCGCGTTCGTGGACCGGCTCGGTGACACCTTCCGCTGGAAGGGCGAGAACGTGGCGACCACCGAGGTGGAGGGCGGGCTGAGCAAGGCGGAGCCGATCGCCCAAGCGGTGGTCTACGGCGTGGACATCCCCGGCGCCGACGGCAAGGCGGGCATGGCCGCGGTGACACTGCATCCCGGCGCGGAATTCGACGGGGCGGCGGTGGCGAAGCTGGCTTACGAGCAGTTGCCCGGGTACGCCGTGCCGCTGTTCGTCCGCATCGTCCACGAGCTGGAGCAGACCTCCACGTTCAAAAGCCGCAAGGTCGAATTGCGCAAGCAGGGTTATGCCCCGGATTCGGACAGCACGCTGTACGTACTCGCCGGTCGTACCGAGGGCTACGTCCCGGCTTACGACGACTACGCCGCTGAGGTCGCAGCAGGCCGCGCACCCAAGGGCTGACCGTCATCCGCCGACGTGCCTGGTGGTGGTCGCTGTCCACCGCCGCAAGACTGCGCGCCGGTCCGGCGGCGCTCGACTGGTACGGTTCGAGAATCCGGAGATGCGGAGGGACCGACTGGTTTCGCAAGCACATGGGTAACTCGTCGGGTACGCCCGAAACCGTAGCGGCACCCGGCGCACGACCTGAACGCGAATCCCGTCTCCTGACTTGTACGGCCTGAATTCGCGGAGAGGCGGGAGAGCGACATGTACCCCTCGCCCGCCGCGCCGCTTCCCACGCTGTGCGGCCGGCCGGTGGCGACGGATCGAGCGCTGGTGATGGCGATCGTGAATCGCACGCCGGACTCGTTCTACGACCGAGGCGCCACGTTCACCGATGCGGCGGCTATGGACGCCGTGGCGCGCGCCGTGGACGAGGGCGCCGACCTCGTCGACATCGGCGGGGTGAAAGCCGGGCCCGGTGATGTGGTGGACGCGGCCGAGGAAGCGCGTCGCGTGATCCCGTTCGTCGCGGCCATTCGAGGCAAGTACCCGGAGCTACTGATCAGCGTCGACACCTGGCGCGCCGAGGTGGCGCTGGCCGCGGTGGGCGAGGGGGCGGATCTGATCAACGACACCTGGGCGGGCGCCGACCCCGATCTCGTTCCGGTGGCCGCCGCGCACGGCGCGGGTGTGGTGTGCAGCCACACCGGTGGCGCGGTGCCGCGTACCAGACCGCATCGGGTCCGTTACGCCGACGTGGTGGGCGAAGTCACCGAAACCGTGGTGCGATCCGCCGAGAACGCGCTCGCGGCCGGAGTCCGCCGGGATTCGATCCTGATCGATCCGACCCACGATTTCGGCAAGAACACTTATCACGGTCTCGAACTGTTGCGAGGAGTCGACGTTCTTGTAAAAACCGGATGGCCAGTCTTGATGGCGCTGAGCAACAAGGATTTCATCGGAGAGACTTTAGGTGTCGGTCTTTCCGAACGGCTGGAGGGCACATTGGCGGCAACAGCATGGTCGGCAGCGGCCGGCGCCCGAGTCTTCCGTGTCCACGAAGTCGCCGCGACCCGGCGGGTCGTGGACATGATCGCCGCGATCCAGGGCATCCGGCCCCCCGCACGAACCTTGCGAGGTCTGGCATGACATTTCAACACCGTGAGCCCGCCTGGGCGACGACCCATACCTGGGACACTCCGAACTGGCGGGTGGACGATCTCGTCTCCGCGAAAGCCGGGCGCACCGTGTCGGTGGTGCTGCCCGCACTGAACGAAGAACGGACCGTGGCCGATGTCGTGGCCAGCATCCGGCCGTTGCTCGGCACGCTGGTCGACGAGCTGATCGTGCTGGATTCCGGTTCGACCGACGCCACCGCGGAGCGGGCGCGCGCGGCGGGCGCCGAGGTGATCACTCGCGAGCAGGCGGTGCCGGAACTGGATCCGGTCCCCGGCAAGGGGGAGGTTCTGTGGCGTTCCCTGGCGGTGACCAGCGGCGACCTGATCGCTTTCGTAGATTCCGACCTGATCGACCCGGATCCGGCGTTCGTGCCGAAGCTGCTGGGTCCGCTGCTCACGGTCGATGACATGCATCTGGCCAAGGCCTACTACCGCAGGCCGCTGCGACAGGGCGGCGCGGTGGACGCGCACGGCGGCGGCCGCGTCACCGAGCTGGTCGCCCGTCCTCTGCTGGCGGCGCTGCGACCCGAACTCTCGCAGGTGTTGCAGCCGCTCGGCGGCGAATACGCAGGCACCCGCGAACTGCTCACCTCGGTGCCGTTCGCGCCGGGCTACGGCGTGGAGATCGGGTTGCTGCTGGACACCTACGACCGGCTCGGCATGTCCGCGATCGGCCAGGTCAACCTGGGAGTGCGTACTCATCGCAACCGTCCGCTGGCCGACCTCGGGGTGATGAGCCGCCAGATTCTGGGCACCGTGCTCGGTCGCAGCGGCGTCCAGGACTCCGGCGCGGCGCTGACCCAGTTCCCGTTGATCGGCGACGAGTTCACCGCGCACCGCACCGAGGTGCGGCTGGTGGACCGCCCGCCGATGAACACCCTGCGGCCCGCGTGGGCGGCGGCCTGAACCGCGTTGCCGCTCCGATTCGGTCAGGCCCCTTCCGCATGCGGGTCCCGCATGTACCCCGCCTCGATCAGCGTGCGGAAGGCCGCGAGCTTGTAGACGCATTCGGAGGGCTCACAGATCCGGTGGCGCTGCATGAGTTCATGCGCCTCCGCTACGGTCAACGGCTCGGTGAGCAGCTGCTGCGGCCTGCCGATCGGACAGGTCGGTAGCGCGGGGGCGGGGACCTGCTCGGCGATGCCGTGCTGGGCGATGCCGACCCGGCGCCGCCGGGACGCCGGTCCGTGCAGCAATCCGATGGTGGCGACCAGACTGGCGGCGCCGGCGAGCGAGCAGAGGACGGCGAACTGGGTGGCGGTCACGGCGCTTTCTCCTCTCGGTGGGGCGGGCCGGGTTGAGCGTGGCGGGGCCGAAGCGCACGCACCGTCACCTACTCGTAGTTAACTTTCAGCAAACTTCAGTGTGGGCCGAAAGGGCGCGCTGTGCAAGATGGGAATGAGATGCGCGCCACCGACCGGTATGGGTGGCTCTGCGGCTGGGTATGCCCGGCGATTCGGAGTCCAATCCGTTTTGCGCGGATCAGCGGTGAATGGGACCCTCGGTGCGGTCGAGCGGAAGCGCGGAGGCGCCGCCGCGCTCGGCGAGGATCTGGGCGGCGATGGAGATGGCCGTCTCGTCCGGCGTGCGCGCGTCGAGATCCAGCCCCACCGGACTTCTCAGTCGGCCGAGCTGGTCGTCGGTGACGCCCACGGCCCGCAGGCGCTCGACGCGCTCGGCGTGGGTCCGGCGGGATCCGAGAGCGCCGACGAAGCCGATGCGCGGGCACGACAACGCCGTGGCCAGCATCGGCACGTCGAATTTGGCGTCGTGGGTGAGTACGCAGACCACGGTGCGCCGGTCGATGCGCCCCGCCTCCTGTTCGCCGCGCAGATACCGATGCGGCCAGTCCACGACGACCTCGTGGGCAGCGGGGAACCGGGCGGCGGTGGCGAAAGTCTCGCGGGCGTCCACGACCGTCACCCGGTAGCCGAGCTGGCGGCCGGTGCGGCTGAGCGCGCGCACGAAATCGTTGGCGCCCGCCAGGATCATGCGCGCCGGAGCCGCGAAGACCTGCACGAACGTCCGGGGTCGCGGTGAGCCGCCTGCCGCGCGCTCGTCGGTGCCCACCACGCCGCAGCGCCCCGCGGCCAGCAGCGCCCGGGCGTCGTGATCCACGCCGTGCCACGGTTGCGTCTGCTCGGGTGTCAGCAGCTTCCATTCCGGTGTTGCGTCCATGGTGGTCGCTACGGCGACGGGACGGCCGTGGTCGATCCGCTGCCGCAACGCCGAGAGCAGCGGCAGCCGCGCGGGGGTGACCCGCTCGACGAACACTTCGATTTCCCCGCCGCAGGTCAAGCCCACTGCGGGCCCGTCGGCGTCGGCATAGCCGAACCTGTCGGTCACCGCGTGGCCGCTTGCCAGCACCTCTCGCGCCGAGGCGACGACGGCGGCCTCGACGCATCCGCCCGACAGTGAGCCGTGCACGTCACCGGAGCCGGTGACGAGCATCGCGGCGCCCGGTTCGCGCGGCACGGGGCCGGTCGTGTCCACCACGCGTGCCAGCGCGACCGGCCCGTGCGACAGCAGGCCGATCAATTCCTCGAGTATCGCGCGCACAGCAACCGGTCCTTTCCGAGTGGGTCCGGCCGCGGCGCATCGGGCCCGGAAACGAACGGCGAATCTCCGCCGTACCGCCAGCCTAGTTACTGGGAGGCTATTGGGCGCGGCGGCGATGATCCGGTAGCAGCACGTGCTCGGCCCGCGCTTCGGTTCCGTCCCGGCCGGTGGGCGCGGCCTCGTCACGGGTGCCGGTATCCGTGGGGGGTTGCTCGCGCTCCCGGCGGGCGGGATCGACCGTGTCGGCGGTGTGCGGCTGGTCGGCTGCCGTTTCATCGTCCTGCGAGCCCTCCGGCCCGGGTGTGGCCGACTGCTCGTCCGCGAGCCGGGCCTGGAGGTCGGCGACGGTCAGGTGGGCTTTCGACCCCTTCGGCCGCAGCAGCATGCTGAGGATCAGGCCGAGCAGGCCCACCGCCACGACGGCGCCGCCGATGAGCAATAGCGGGTTCACGATTTTCCTCCTTGCCGGACGCCTCACGCGTCCGTTGAGCGGAGCTGGAGATGGGACGGGACGGCGTCGGTCTCGAAGTACGCCGTGAAGATCTCGGCCGCCTGCTCGGCGGTGAAGAGCTCGTCCGGATACACGCGGGGAGCGGGCACGCCGACGGGGACCGGCACGTCGACATCCGGTGGACCGATCCGCTCGCCGGACAGGCCCAAGGCGAAGCGTTGCGGCGTGCCGCCGACCGCGGTGCGCATCTCGAGGGTCAGCGCGTCCGCCGAGCCGGTGCACTGGAGGTACTCCTGGCCGGGCGCGGAGCTGATCGCCGGGTCGATGTCGGCGGGGCGCATCGGCTCGGCGAGCCGGGTCATGTTCACCGAGTAGCGGTGGAAGCCGTCCAGCCTGCGCAGCGGGCGCAGAAAGCTGTCGATGGTCTCGCCGGGGCCGACGAAGACTTTCAACCGGTCGCTGTAGGTGACTCGGTGGGTGGTCACCGTGGGATCGCCGGTCCGGGCCGGAGTCGCGAGGCCGTGCGGCCGCAGCACGGAGAGAAGGGTCACGGAACTCGCAGATATCGACTTTCGATCACGCATCAGCGTTCACCTATCACATGCGGTTATCGTCTAGCTATTCAATCATCCGTGAATGAACTCGCTCGCGGCAGGTCTGGTGACCTGTACCACACGGCAGGATGGCGGTTCGGATGACGCCACAGAGTGCTCTCGAACAGCTGAGCAGCGGGTACTTCGTTGCCCGTCCGAAGCCGTCTCGACCATCCACCGTTTCGCTGCAACCACGAAGCGCCGATGACCTGTAGTGGCCAACTATTTGCTGAATCTTGTTGTGCGAGTGCACCCTCGGCTTCGAACTCGCGGGAACGCTCGAATCCCGCTCGCCGCTAACGGGCGTGGGGTCGCCCAAGTCGAGGTGAACGAGCGACGGGTGGGGCGGCCTGAGTGATTACACACACGGACTCGTGTGGCTACCGGGGCCCAAGGGGATTCGGCGGCGCCATGGGACAGCGCACGCGGAGGACTCGTGCAGCCGAGCGCGGGCCGGCCGCGTCTTCGGGTGCATGGTGGTTCAGCGGCGCAGACCCGTTGCGGGCGATCGGTTCTCCGGGTCGTGGCGGTAGACCGGCGTGAGCAGTTCGGCCTCCAAGGGCTCGCCGGTGGCGCGGTCGAAGCGACAGGCGATCAGCACCGAGAACAGGTGATTGCTCGCCCGCTCGTGCAGGGTGGCCAGCCGGGTGGCGAGCAGCCGGATGGCGCCGAGTGAGCCGGGCGGATGCATACCGTCGATCATCAGCACGCTGCCGCGCCCGTCTGGCCTGGGAAGCCTGCCGAGATAGGCGATGTCGTGCGGTTCGGGTCCGCCCGGCCGATACACCCGGCGGGCCGCCCGGTCCTCGATACCCCGGCGCGCGTCACCCATTCTGGCCACCGCGCGACGCAATCGCGGATCGGCGGCGACCAATTGACGCAGACTCGGGGACAGTTCCGGGCCGCCCAACACGATCAGGCCGTTGCGGCGCAGATCGATCGGGCGGCCCGGTAGGAAATGCTCGACCGCCACGCTGAAGCCGAGTTCGCGTAGGAGCTCGGCCAATCGCTGCGGCGCTGCCGGATCCGGCGCGCCGATCACGCGCCCGGCGCGCACCTCCGGAACGAGCACGGTGAGCGAACCGTGCCCGAAGAACAATCCTTCCGGCGCGGGTCCTTGCGTACTCACCTGATGGATGCGGGCGCGGGAAAGGCCCGCGGCGGCACCGATTCTGGCGAACGTCCAGCCCTCGGCATGGAGTTCCCGGATCACGGCACGCCGAATCCTGGTCAGTTCGTTGATGGTCTGCTGCGCCGCCGCCACCCCGTCGGTGGCCGCCTTCAGTCGCTCGACCTTGTCCTCGATCGCGAACACGCGCGCCACGTCATCGGCCGACATGTGCGAAGTCTAGACAGCTGAACAGCGCATTGCGTCTAGTCTTCTTGACGGTTCAGGTGGCGTCGGTGTCGATCGGGGGACGTTCGTTGCGCTCCAACGGCTTATCCAACTTGGGCATCGGATAGTCCGGCATCCCGCTGTTCGTGCTGTACAGGTCCTTCGGATCGGGCAATGCGCTGCCGAAATCCTTCAACAGCGAATCGTCGCCGTTGAGAAGATGTTTGGTCACCATCGCCCGCGGCGTCATACCGCGCAGTTCGTTCAGGTCGGCCAGCGGCTTGCGTAGATCCTCGAACTCCGGCCCGAGTTCCTGCTTCAGCTGAGAGGTTGCGCCACTCGCGTAGTCGCGGACCTGACGCAGGCTGCGCGTGGTCCAGCGCACGGCGCCGGGCAAACGCTCCGGGCCGAGGATCACGAGGGCGGCGACGAGCAGGATGACCATCTCGCTCCAGCCGATGTTGCTGAACACGTAACCAGGCTACCCGGCGATCCGACCAGCGGATCAGTCGGATTCCAGCGTCACGGGCACGTCCACCTGCCTGCCATCGCGGATCAACTGCACGTTCACCGTTTCGCCGATCTCGCGGGACTGCACCGCGACGACCAACTCGTCCGGATTCGTGACCTCGCGGTCGCCGACCTTCACGATCACGTCACCCTCCACGATCCCGGCCTTCGCCGCGGGACCGCCGGGAACGACGTCCGCCACCGCCGCGCCGCTCATAACCTCGTTGGCCACCTGTTTGGTGCGCGCGCTCAGGCCGATCGTCGCGTGGTGCACGACGCCGTCGCGGATCAAGGTCTGTGCGACCTCGGTCATCTTGTCCACCGGGATGGCGAAGCCCAGACCGACCGAGCCGCCGGTCTCGCTGCGGATGGCGGTGTTGATGCCGACGACCCGGCCGTCCATGTCCACCAGCGCGCCGCCGGAGTTACCCGGGTTGATCGAGGCGTCGGTCTGCACGGCGTCGATCACGGCCTTCGTGTCGCTGCCCTCGCCCTCCAGCTTCACCGGACGGTGCAGGGCGCTGACGATGCCGGAGGTGACCGTCTTGCTCAGGCCCAGCGGCGAACCGATGGCCAGCACGTCGTCACCGACCTGGACGTTGCCGGACTTGCCCAGCTGGGCGACGGTGAGATTCTTCACGTCGACCTTCAGGACGGCCAGGTCGGTCTTCGGGTCGCGGCCGACGATCTGGGCGGGAACGCGGGTGCCGTCGGAGAACTGCACCTGGATCGCGGCGCGATTGCTCTTGTCCTGCGCTGCCATGGAGATGACGTGGTTGTTGGTGACGATGTAGCCGCCGCCGTCGATCACCACGCCCGAACCGGTGGCGCCGTTGTCGCCGACGGTCACCCGGATGGAGACGACCGAGGGCAGCACGGCGTTGGCGACCTCGGCGATCACACCGTGGGGGCGGGCGCCGTCGCCGGTCTGCTCCAGGGTCACCTTGCGGGAGGTGAGCGTCGAGGCGGTTTCCGCGGTCAGCCGCCCGACCAGCCCGCCGAGCAGGCCGATGACGAGCGCGACGAGTGCGAGCAGGGCCAGCGCCTTGGGCGCGACCCGGGAGCCGAACAGCACTTCGCGGGCACTGAGCTTCTCGGCCTGCGGCAGCGGCTGCGGCTTGGGTGTTGGCACGGCGGGGGAGCCCAGGCGCGCGACCGCCTCGGGGTCACGCCACGGATCGGCCGGTTCGGTGACGGAGGCGGGGCCGCCGGTCGCGTCGGGGTCGCGTTGCAGGACCTCGGTGGAGCCCTCGGGGCGGCCGAACGCCTCGGCCAGCACCGCGTCGGGCGGGCGGTTCTGCAGTTCGGGGCCGGATTGCGGCGCGGAGCCCGCCTTGCGCAGCGGCACGGCGAACGAACCGGATAGGCCGGCAGGCCTGCGGAAGGCGCGCGCGGTATGCGTGTCGACATGGGGCCGATAGACCGGGCGCGGGCCGAGCACGGGTGCGTCCGGCGGACGGAGATTCCCGCGGTTGGCCGCCGAATCCGAGGTGTCGGCCGATCCGGAATTCGTCGATTCGGTGGTCACTCGGAAAACTCTACTTGCGCCACCAGGTTGTCCACCGGGTCGCGGTGAACGAATCGGTCAGAAAGCCGAAAACGGCCTCGTTCCGTGGGGGCCTGCCGGACGGGGAAGACGTTGTGCTGGACGCGCCACCCGGCAATTCGGCCAGCGGAATCCTGGTCAGGCTGTCGTGCAGGCCGGTCGGAATCGCGACCTGCCCGGCGTGCCGCAACGCGATGCGCGCCTGCTGCTGGGCATCGACCTCCGCCGCGCATTCGGGGCACAGCGACAGATGTTGAGCGGCGCGCAGATATGCGTTCATCCGCAGCTCGCCGTCCACGTAGGCCGCGATCGCCTCACTCGCCAGATGTTCCGTGGGGCGAAAACGCGGCGGACGACCGGACGTACTGAAGTCGCCACTCATTCGGTGCTCACCCTTCCAACCGACATCGACCGATGTTCGGGCGATGCCGGTTTCCGACGAATCACCCTATGTTCGCGTCAACGGCGAACCGCTGCTCACTTCCATTATGCGCAAGGTAGTCGCGCAGGGCCTGGCGTCCACGGTGGATCCGACTGCGCACAGTGCCCAGTTTCACGCCGAGCGTAGCGCCGATCTCCTCGTAGGACAGTCCCTCGATGTCACAGAGCACCACGGCCGCGCGGAACTCCGGGGCGAGGGAATCCAGGGCGGTTTGCAGGTCGGGATCCAGCCGGGCGTCGTGGTAGGCCTGCTCCGGCCCGGGGCCATCGGCGGGCACCCGGTCGTAGTCCTCGGGCAGCGCCTCCATCCTGATCCGGTTACGGCGGCGCACCATGTCCAGGAACAGGTTGGTGGTGATGCGGTGCAACCACCCCTCGAACGTGCCGGGTTGGTAATTCGACAGCGAACGGAACACCCGGATGAACGTCTCCTGGGTGAGATCTTCGGCGTCCTGAGCGTCGCCGGAGAGGCGGTAGGCCAAGCGGTAAACCCGGTCGGCGTGCTCGCGGACCAGTTCGTCCCACGTCGGCATCGCCGACCGATCACCGGTGGCATCGAAGGCAGCAGTGCCGGACAGCTCGACCGCGTCCTCGACGGGGTCGGCTTCGACCGGCAGGATCTGCTCGGGCAGGGTGGCGTATTCGCGCGCCGCATCGACCATGTGGATGGGGCTACCTCCTACTAGGGACCGTAAACGTCGGAACTCGCTCGGGGCCGGGTCTACGGACCGTCACGTACGGATACAACAGACAACCGGTATGTCGTTGTTCCCGCGTCCCGTGTCGAAACACGGTCGGTGGTCTTGCGTTGCCCATACTCTTTCTGGTCCTGATATGGCCGGGTTATGGAGATCCTGAGGGTCGCCTGAGAAAACCGGCGGCGGAAATGGCGGGCGGCGCGTGTTGTCCGGAACGCCGAGATCACCCGCCCGGCGTTAGCCTCATACCCGTGGCATCGAATCTGGAGCGGAATCTCGCCTACGTGGAGGAATCCGTCGTGGAAGACGAAATCCTCGTCAGCGCGCGGGAACGGGCCACCGAACTCGGCGCGGTTCCCGTGCCGCCGTCGGTGGGCGCGCTGCTGAGCATGTACGCGCAGTTGCTCGGAGCGCGCGCGGTGGTCGAGGTCGGCACCGGCGCGGGCATCAGCGGGCTGTGGCTGCTCGACGGCATGCGCGAGGACGGCACGCTGACCACCATCGATTCGGAGCCGGAACACCAGCGCGCGGCCAAGGAGGCGTTCCGCGCCGCCGACATCCCGCCCGCGCGCACCCGGCTGATCAACGGACGGGCGCTGGACGTGCTGCCCCGGCTGGCCGACGGCGCCTACGATCTCGTCTTCATCGACGCCGCACCGCTGGAGCATCCGGAGTACGTGGCCCAGGCGGTGCGTCTGTTGCGCCAGGGCGGCGCCATCCTGCTGCACAACGCGCTGCTGGGCGGGCGGGTACCCGATCCGGCGCAACGCGATCCGGCCACCCAGGCGGTGCGCGCCGCGACCCGCGCCATCGCGGAGAACCCGGAACTCACCTGTGTGCTGATTCCGGTGGGCGACGGATTGCTCTGCGCCTCGCGCGGTTGACGATTCGCGCTACGGATACGTGGCGGCCTGATTCCATCGCCGAATTCGGGGTATGCGCTGAGTAACTACTCAGTGAGGAAATTCGGTTATGCGTGAACTAACTCCCATCGAGATGGCCGCCATGGGGGACGTCGTGACGGAACGACGATCGAGTTGGTTGCGGCCCACGATGTTGGCCCTGCTGCTCGTACTCCTGGGGGCTGTGCTGGTGATGGTGGTGGTGAGCAACACCGATTTCGATACCGGGCCCGAAAAGACCACCCCCACACCTGGACCCTGCGAGCCGTTCTGCACCCAGAACGTCGCCCCGCCTGGACAGTGATCTCCGGGGTAGAGCCGCTGTGGGCGACCTGGCTTGCCCGAATATGTCTGGTGTCGAGTAACTTTCCGCCGGACGCGCGCTCGTAGCGCTTCCTGACTCGGCTGTGTCCCTTTCGGATGAACAGTGGAGTTCGCGAAACAACCACCATCGACGCACAGTTCGGCGCATGCTGCAACGGAACGCCGATGCTCGGATACTGGTGAGGTCATGCTCCGAGCGGTCCGGAAGAGGGGTGCGGTGTGGTGATGATGATGTTCCTCTGGGACGAGGACGAGCGCAGGCCCCGGCCGCTCCACTGGGGGCGGACCATGATGGCTTTCGCCGCCGTCATGCTGTTCGCTCTGATGGCGGTCTATCTGGTGAGCACGGCAGATTTCGGCGAGGCTGCCGAATCGAAGGTGCCGCGTACACCAGGCCCCTGTGCGCCATTCTGCATCGGGCCGCCCGCGCCTGAGCCGGGCGGGCCGTAATCCAGCTCGCCGATCGCGATTTCAGGGAAATAACGCGCTGCTCGACTAGTACAGCCTGGATACCCGCAGCGGCGGATCGGCCTCGCCTTGGACCCAGACGCCCTTGCCTACCGTGACGACACCGCCGTTGCTCACCGCGAAGCGGCTGCGGTCGCGCGCCAGATCCACCCCGATGATCTCGCCTTCGCCGACGACCACGTTCTTGTCGAGAATGGCGTGCCGCACTACCGCGCCGCGCCCGATCCGCACGCCGGGCATGAGCACGCAGCCTTCGACGGTGGCGCCGTCGTCGACCATGACGTTGGCGCTGAGCACCGAATTGCGGACGGTGGCGGCGGACAGGATGCTGCCCGCGCCCACGATGCACTCCTGCGCCAGCCCGCCCTGGGCGAACTTGGCCGGCGGCAGGTTCTCGGCCGCGCCGCGGATCGGCCAGTGCCGGTTGTAGAGGTTGAACACCGGGTGCACCGAGACCAGATCCATGTGGGCGTCGTAGAACGCGTCGATGGTTCCGACATCGCGCCAGTAGCCGCGGTCGCGGTCGGTGGCGCCGGGCACGTCGTTGTCGGCGAAGTCGTAGACGCTCGCCTGCCCCGCCGCGACGAGCGAGGGAATGATGTCGCCGCCCATGTCGTGGTCGGAGTCGGCGTTGTCCGCGTCCGCCCGGATCGAGTCCACCAGCACCTTGGTCGTGAAGACGTAGTTGCCCATGGACGCGAACGTGACGTTCGGATCGTCCGGGGTGCCGGGCGGATGCGGGGGCTTCTCCAAGAACTGCGTGATGCGACCGGAGTCGTCGCTGTCGATGCAGCCGAACGCGCTCGCCTCGCTGCGCGGCACCCGAATACCGGCCACGGTCACGCCGGCGCCGGAGTCGATGTGGTGGCGCACCATCTGCTCCGGGTCCATGCGGTAGACGTGGTCGGCGCCGAAAACCACGATGTAATCCGGATCCTCGTCGTAGATCAGGTTCAGCGATTGCATGATCGCGTCCGCGCTGCCGGTGTACCACCGCGGACCGAGCCGCTGCTGCGCGGGCACCGGGGTGATGTACTCGCCCGCGAAACCGGACAGCCGCCAGGTCTGCGAGATGTGCCGGTCCAGCGAGTGCGACTTGTACTGCGTGAGTACGCACAGCCGCAGGAAACCCGCGTTGACCAGATTGCTGAGCACGAAGTCGATGAGGCGGTAGGCGCCGCCGAACGGGACGGCGGGCTTGGCGCGGTCGGCCGTGAGTGGAAAGAGTCGCTTGCCCTCGCCACCGGCGAGCACGATCCCGAGTACGTGCGGCTGGCTCCTCACACCTGCCAAACTACCGGGTCCAGCGCCCGGGAGTGGCCGCCGCGGACTCGAACGTCTACTTTGAACCGGTGAGTTTCGGCACGGATGGCGGGCGTTCGGCGGTGGATTCCGGCGAGCGGAGTCGGCTGAGCGTCGCGATGCTGACCCGCGAATACCCGCCGGAAGTGTACGGCGGGGCGGGGGTGCACGTCACGCAACTGACGGCGCATTTGCGTCATCTGTGCGAGGTGACCGTGCACTGCATGGGCGTGGATCGCGCGGACGCCGTGGTGCATCAACCGGACCCGTCGCTCTACGGCGCCAACGCCGCGCTGCAGATGATGTCCGCCCAGCTTCGGATGGCCGACGCCGTCGGCGAAGTGGACGTGGTGCACTCGCACACCTGGTACAGCGGTTTGGCCGGGCATCTGGCCGCGGCCCTCTACGGCGTCCCGCATGTGCTGACCGCGCACTCGCTGGAGCCGCGCAGGCCGTGGAAAGCCGAGCAGCTCGGCGGCGGCTACCGGCTCTCCTCGTGGTCGGAACGCAACGCCGTCGAGCACGCCGACGCGGTCATCGCCGTGAGCGAAGGCATGCGCCGCGACGTGCTCGACGCCTATCCGGCGGTCGATCCGGACCGGGTCCACGTGGTTCACAACGGCATCGACGGGTCGATCTGGCATCCGGGTCCGGTAGCCGCCGGCGAGCCGTCGGTGCTCGCCGAGCTCGGCGTGCGGACCGACCTTCCGATCGCCGCCTTCGTCGGTCGCATCACGCGCCAGAAGGGGGTCGGTCACCTGCTGGCCGCCGCCCGCGGCTTCGACCCCGACATCCAGCTCGTGTTGTGCGCGGGCGCGCCGGACACGCCCGAATTGGCGCAGGAGGTCACCGCGGCGGTCCAGGAACTGCGGCAGCGGCGCGGCAACGTGTTCTGGATACGGGAGATGCTGCCGACCGAGCGGATCCGGCAGATCCTCGCCGCCGCGTCGGTGTTCGTGTGCCCGTCGGTGTACGAGCCGCTGGGCATCGTGAACCTGGAGGCGATGGCCTGCGCGACCGCGGTCGTCGCCTCCGACGTGGGCGGCATCCCCGAGGTGGTCGACAGCCGCAACGGACGCCTGGTGCACTACGACGCGGGCGCCGCCGAGGACTACGAGCGGGCGCTGGCGGCCGCCGTGAACGAGGTGGCCGGCGACCAGGCACTGGCCGCGCGATTGGGCGCGGCGGGCCGGGAACGAGCCATCTCCGAATTCGACTGGTCCCGGATAGCGGCCCGCACGGTCGCGGTCTACGACGCGGTCAGGAAAGGCTGAGCCGGGCCGTCAGGCCACCCGGCGGTAGGTGCCGACGACGACCGACGCGGTGACCTCGACGGACTCCGGCAACCGCGCCAGACGCGCCTCCCCGGCGGCGGCGTGGTGTGCGGACGGCCCCATGCCCACCACGTGCGCGACGTCGGTCCTGGCGAGCGTCATCGGATACTCGATGAGCGTCTGTTCGACCGGCTCGAAATGCCCCGCCATCGCGGCGTCGAGCCTGCGGTCCTTGTCGGGGTCCACTCGGACCATGTCCAGCGGTCCGATCAGCTCGCCGAGATGGCGTTCGGTGGGTGTGGCGACGACGAAGCGGCCCTCGTCGGCGAGCACCCTGGCGATCTCGCCGGGATTACGCGGTGCGAAAACCGAGAGCACGCCGGTGAGCGCGCCGTCGCGGATCGGCAACCCACGCCAGGCGTCGGCCAGTATCGCCGCGGCGCGCGGGTGGGCGCGCGCGCACCGCCGGACGGCCGGCTTGGCCACGTCCAGCCCGATGCCGAGGGCAGGGGGAGACGCGTCGAGCGCCTTGGCCAGGTAGTAACCGGTGCCCGCGCCGACTTCGAGCACCGCGCCGCCGCTCCGGCGCGTCGTGACGGCTCGTGTGACCGCGTCGGCGATCGGCGCGAAGTGTCCCTCGCTTTGGAAGGCGGCACGCGCGTCGAGCATGGCGGCGGTGTCCCCGGTCATCTTGGTCGAAGCACCGGTCAGCAGGCTGACGTAGCCCTGCCTGGCGATGTCGAAGCTGTGCCCGCGACCGCAGCGCAGCGCCTTGTCGGTGGGTTCGAGCGCGAGCGACGCGGCGTCCTGGTGCGCCCGTATACATTCGGGGCATGCCAGGACGCCGGCCGCGACGGCGAGAGTCTTATGCTCAGCCGGGACCACTCAGCTCGTGACGCTCTTCAGTTCGTCACCGAGCGCCGCTGCCTCGTCCGGCGTGAGCTCGACGACCAGACGCCCGCCACCCTCGAGTGGAACCCGCATAACGATTCCACGCCCTTCTTTGGTTGCCTCGAGGGGACCATCCCCGGTGCGGGGCTTCATGGCCGCCATCCTCTGCTCCCTCCAGATCTGCGCGGTCTGCTGCGCACTTTCTTGGAACTCCAGTTGTCACCAACCAGTGAGCTCGCCGGCGTTTGGCGAGCTACACCCGTCCCATTCTTCCCTATCGCGGATGTGGACGGATAGCTGAGTTCAAAAAGTGACCGGTCGGCCTGTGCCGGACCGGTCGCTGCCCACCCAGCAATCGGCCACGTGGTCATCGACCATTCCGGTCGCCTGCATCAAGGCATACGCGGTGGTGGGTCCGACGAATCGGAATCCGCGCCGTTTCAATTCTTTTGCCAGGGCTGTGGATTCAGGTGTGGTCGCGGGCACATCGGCGCCGGAGCGCGGGCGCGGGCGCGGCGGCGGGGCGAACGACCAGAGCAGCTCGTCCAGGCTCACCTCGAGATCCCTGGCAACCCGGGCGTTGGCGATGGCCGCGTCGATCTTGAGACGGTTGCGGACTATGCCGGCGTCGGCCATCAGCCTGGCGACGTCGTCGTCACCGAACTCCGCGACGCGCTCGATCGAGAAATCGGCGAACGCGGCGCGGAAGGCCGGGCGTTTCCGCAGGATGGTCAGCCAGGACAGACCGGATTGGAACGCCTCCAAGCAGAGCCGCTCGAACAAGGCGTCGTCACCGTGCAGCGGCTTGCCCCATTCGTAGTCGTGGTAGTCCCGATAGAGCGGAGATTCCAGCGGCCAAGCGCAGCGAATCAGCCCGTCGTCGGCGAGGGCGGTCATTTCGTCTCCGGCGCGATCGGCGTCTGCCACCGCGCGGCCTGCGCCTCGGCCAGCTGATGCTGGAGCTCATCGATCCGCGCGGCCAGCCTGGCCAGCGCCCAATCCACCTCCGCGGCCTTGTAGCCGCGCACCACCTGCTGGAAGCGCAACGCGCGCACGTCCGCCCCGGTGATCCCTTCCACCGGCAACACCGTGGCCGTCGTCTCCTCCGGCAGCGGGCCCAGCTCCTCGGACCGCCCGAACACCGCACTGGCGAGCAGGAACAGCACCGCCGCGACCAAGCCGACGATCAGCACGTACAACAGCATGGTGAGCATGAGATGAGTTTATTTGCAGCGCGTGGCCCGACCGAACAGCCACCGACAGATTCCCCCGTCGGGTGCGAGGCCTACGAGCGCCGCTCGCGGCCCGCGAACACGCCGCACCGCGGGCGCGGCGAATCAACCACCGTGTCGGGTGGTGTCGATGCCCAGGGACATCCCCGCGAGACCGCGGCGACGGACAGCGAGTTTGTCGGCGACCTCCAGCAGAGCCTTGGCGGCCGGGTTCTCCGGATCACGCAGCACGATGGGGGTGCCTTCGTCGCCTGACTCGCGCAGTGCCTGTTCGATGGGAATCTGACCGAGCAGCGGCACCGTCGCGCCCACGGCGCGGGTGAGCCGATCGGCGACGGCCTGCCCGCCACCGGAGCCGTACAGGTCCATCCGGGTTCCGTCCGGCAGGTCGAGCCAGGACATGTTCTCCACCACGCCCGCGATGCGCTGCCTGGTCTGCAACGCGATCGCGCCGGCCCGCTCGGCCACCTCCGCGGCGGCCGGCTGCGGGGTGGTGACGACCAGGATCTCCGCCCCCGGAATCAGCTGGGCGATGGAGATGGCGACGTCGCCGGTGCCCGGGGGCAGATCGAGCAGCAGGATGTCGAGGTCGCCCCAGAAGACGTCGGCGAGGAACTGTTGCAGCGCCCGGTGCAGCATCGGACCGCGCCACACCACCGGCGTGTTGCCCTGGGTGAATTGCGCGATCGAGATCATCTTCACGTCGTGCGCGATCGGCGGCATGATCATCCGCTCGACCTGGGTGGGGCGGGCGTCGGTGCCGAGCATGCGCGGGATTGAATGCCCGTAGATGTCCGCGTCCAGCACGCCGACCGAGAGGCCGCGCGAGGCCATGGCGGCGGCCAGGTTCACCGTGACGCTGGACTTGCCGACGCCGCCCTTTCCGGAGGCGACCGCGTAGACGCGGGTCAGCGAGCCGGGCTGGGCGAACGGGATGACCGGATCGGCCGCGTCACCGCGCAACTGCTTGCGCAGTGCGGTGCGCTGCTCGTCGTTCATCACGTCGAGGTCGACGCTGATCGCGCCCACGCCCGGGACATCCGCGACGGCCTTGCTGACCCGCTGCGTGATCTCGGTGCGCAGGGGGCAACCCGCCGTCGTCAAGTAGATCTCCACGTGGACATCGCTGGCGGCGCCGATCACGACGCTCTTCACCATGCCCAGCTCGGTGATCGGCTTGCGGATCTCCGGGTCGTCGACCTTCGCGAGGGCTCCCCGCACATCCGATTCCGTAACCACTGGCATGGCAGAAATTTTAGGCGTGTCAAATTTTGGGCAGGTCACGGGGCCGGGGTGCGACCCCCGTGTTGTAGGAAGTTTCCCACGCCATGACGTTCGCGACGTACGCCATGGAGTGGTTGTAGCGCAGGATCGCCTTGGTCTGCTGGGCCATGTCACGCATGTTCAAGCCGCCGTCGCACAGGTACTTCCCGGCGGTCAGGGCGGCGTCGAAGAGGTTCTGCGGGTCGGCGATGCCGTCGCCGCTGCCGTCGGCCGCGTAGCGCTTCCAGGTTTCGGGCAGGAACTGCATGGGGCCGATGGCGCGGTCGTATCCGTCCAGGCCGTCCAACGCGCCGTCGTCGGTGTCGCGGATGACGTGGTTGCCGTAGAGCGAACCATCCAGCACCGGGCCGTAGACGGGGCTCAGCGGGTTGCCCTCGGCGTCGGCCTTGCCGCCGAACGCGTGGGTGGACTCGACCCGGCCGATACCGGCCAGCAGCGACCACGGCATGCCGCACACCGGATTCTCGGCCGCCAGGACCCGTTCCGCGTTCTGATAGGCCGCGACGGCCACACCGGGGACGCCCAGCGGCCCGGTCGCCATCGCGGCGGGTTGCCGACCGGCCGGCAGCGCAACGGTTTTCACCACGGGCGTGGCGGTAGGCGCGGCCTTCGCCATGGCGTGAGCGGCGAATTCAGCCCCGGCCATCAAGTCCGCGGCCGCCTGCGGGCCGGCGCTCAGAGTCTCCGGTTCGCTTTCGGGTGTATGCACCGCCGCCGCGACGGGTGCGGCGTCGCCGACCTCGGAGGCGGCCGTGACGGATACGAGCCCGGCGGGAACCAGACCGGTCAGTGCGATGACGGAACTCCGTCTGACGGTGGCAGGCGATTGTTTGCGATGACGCCCCACGGTGCGGTGACCCTCCCATGGCTCGCTGTGAGCCCTTTGTGATGAACCAAGGGGAGATTACCGCATCCGAGATCTGTTTGTTACTGCTTCGTGATCTGATACCTGGTTTGAATCACTGCTGGGGTGCAGCGGGTGGTACGGGAAGGGGGATGACGATTCCGAAGGGGAGAGTGATCCCCGGTGGCGGCGGGGGAACAGGGGCGGCCTCGGGCGCCGGTTCCGGTTCGGGTTCCGCAGCGGGCGGCGTGGTGACGGCAGGTTCGGGATCGCCGCGGTGTGCGTCGTCCGGAGCGGGCAGGCCTCCGGGTGCGGGCGCGGGTTCGGCGGTGGCCAGCGTGGTCTCGGGCTGTGCGCATCCGGCGGCCTGCTGGTCCGGGGCGCCCGGCTGGCCGGGGATCCCGGCATCGGCGGGCCTGCCCATCCCGGCCGGATCGCCGGGGTCGCGCGGAGCGGTCGGTACGCCGCCGTAGGGTTGCCCCGGTGCGAGCGGGACGCGGGCGGTGCCCGGTAGGTCCGGGAACGGCATGGGTGCGGGCATCGGTTGCGCCGCGCACGGATTCACCGGCGGCGCGGGCGGGCAGAAGATCCCACACGGAATCGGCGGCAAACCCGGAATCGTGATCATCACCTGCATCGGCACCGGCGGCCGCGGAACCGGAACCACCGCCCGCGGCGACTCACCCACCCGCGGCGCCGTCGTCGTCACCGCCGCCATCTCCGACCCCGGCCCCACCGAAGGCAACGTCCCCGGCGCCACCACATCCGGCGAAACCCGCACCTGCTGCGGCGAACCCCCCGTCCGATACGCCGCCGACCAACTCAACACATTCGCCGCGTACGCCATCGAGTTGTTGTACCGCAACACCGCCCGCAACTCCTGCGACCCATCCC
>NZ_VUOT01000020.1:0-162515 GCF_009829295.1 Nocardia sp. CY15 | reverse complement strand
CGGTCAGAACAAGCCCGACGAGCCGCCCTACCAGCCTGGTTGCACACCTATAATCACCACCGGCAACACACCGCCATCGGCCGCCAGACACCCATCAGCCGGTTGACCAACCTCCCTGGGCAGTACACCTAGATCATCTGGTTGTGACGCCGACTCGGTCGCACAGAGCTCGAACGTCGTCTTGCATTCCCGATGGTGGCCGTTTCAGCAACGTGTGCAGCATCTCGCGGGCGTAGCCGTTGTATCGGATGGTCTCGGGCGCCGTGCGTTCGGACTTGTCGAGCATTGCCAGCGCGGCTACGTACTCGTCACGCTGATAATGGGCGCGAGCCACCTCGATGAAGTGGCGGCTGCGGCGAGGTACCGACGCTATCCGAGCTGCATCGAACCCACGGGCCGCGCGTAATCCTTCACCTGCTCGGCGCAGCTCTACCCCGAGTGTGGTGGCGTGCGCTTGCATCACTGGCATCGAGAACGATGTCTGGACATGCCGGTAGGTCGGCCCGAGTCGCTGAGCGATCCGATGGGCAGCTTCCCAGGACGCCCATGCTTCGCCGTAGCGGCCGCGACGGGCCTGGACGTAGGCGATCTCGGCCTGGAGAGCTCCGGCGATTCCGCGCCAGTCATCGGACGCCTCGTCCCGGTCCAGATGCGGCTCCAGTTGTGTGATCGCAGTACGCGCCAATGCGATTCCCTCCCCCCACCGTCCCGAGTCTCGTAGCGCCTGGACCATCGACCATGCGCCGCTCGCGATCAGGTATGGGTCGTCTGCCTCGTAGCCCTCGTTCAGTGCGCGATCGGCGACGAGCCAGACTAGTTCCGGAGCCGGTTGATAGGCCACGAAGAAGTCCGCCAGCTGATACACCCCGGCCAGAACACGGCGGGCGGCCCGGCGATCGCCGCCGGGCGAACGCGCAGCGCTTTGCGCGTCCCTGATCAATCCGGGCAGCAACGAACCGAGCTGCGTCCGGTGGTCGGGACTCGCGTGGCGCACGTGCCATGCCTGTCGGAGCCGCGTAGCGAGGTGCTCGATGCTCACCGATGGGTTCGTCGCAGGAAGGCGATAGTCGGCCAGCGCGGACTGTACATCGGTCAGCGCAGCGTGACGTTCGCCCGCGAAGACCGCAACGGGAACCGCGTGCCCGTCACCCGTCAGCTCGGCCAGATCGTTCAGTTCCAGCGCGCGGGCGATCCGAAGCAGCATCGGAAGGCGCGGAGTCTGTAAGCGGCCGTTCTCCACGGCCTTCAACCATTCGGCGGATCGGCCGACCAAGCCTGCGAGGACCGGTCGTGACATGCCCGCTCGTTCACGGTGCCGACGGATTCGTGTGCCTACCGGGGCATTGTCATCGGAGCTGTACACGGCTGTACCCCTCTCGCCGCTGGTTCGATTGAGACAAGCCTAACCGGATGGTCTCCGCTGTAGCGGGACAAACGATGCCTCTGAGAAGCGCGGGGTACGAACCGTACCCGATCACTTCATCGGACCGGCCTAGCGTGCTGCTCAGCCCGCCGCCAGGTCGATGCAGCGCTATTCGTTCACATCCCCGGCGGCTAGGGCACATCTATGAGTCGAGCAG
The DNA here is from genome assembly GCF_009829295.1 of Nocardia sp. CY15. Taxonomy (NCBI): domain Bacteria; kingdom Bacillati; phylum Actinomycetota; class Actinomycetes; order Mycobacteriales; family Nocardiaceae; genus Nocardia; species Nocardia sp. CY15. The sequence continues at coordinate 160,935 of NZ_VUOT01000020.1, read as the reverse complement.
GGGAGTGATCGTCAATGGGCGGTGAGAGCGGCTGTGCAACAACACAGTTGGGGCCGAACGCGGTCGGATTCATCCGACGCGAGGTTTCCGGACCGGACGTGATACGCGACGAGTTGACAATCCGGGAAATCGCCGCTGCGCGCGGATATTTCGTGGTGGAGGTGGTCGTGTTCGCAACGGCGGTCAGGACTGCGGCTTTGCTGGCGGTCGATCATATCCAGGTGGCTGATGCGGCTGCGGTGATCGTGCCAGGGGTGGTGCACGTCGAGCCGTTCGTCCGGGCGATCACCGAGCTATGCGACCTGATCAGTCCAGAACAGACGTATCCGCGTGGTTATCGGTGGCCGTCGTTGCTGCCCGCGAACCATCCGTACCGGAGGTTGCCGTGACCGGGTTGCAGTTGTTTGCTGCCGCGGTCGGCATAGGTCTGCTCGTGGCGGTGTTTGTCGGCGTGGCTGTGTCGCTGTGGCCTGCCCGGCTACCGGATGGACGCAGTGTGGAGGAGATCAGTCAGCGCGTACGACGGGAGCGCTCTGGCATGGATCGCCGGTACGGCCGACGGGCTTTCAGCATGAGGCACCCGAGCATGTAATGGGCGTCATGGAAGCTCAGATGACGATGCAGCAGCACCGTGCCTGTCGTGTCGGTGAGTGTCCGCGCAAGTCCACCGCGTGGCAGGCGCTGGTCGAGGCGGGGCGTATCCGGCCGGATGCGGGTCGGCGGCGGTGACAGTCGGGCTCACTCTGTTCTGTGGCCGAGTACGGCGAACATGGTTACCGAGAAGTGATAGTCGCCCTTGGCTATGCCGGTTTCCATGGCGGAGACGATGTCGCGGCCTTCCTGTTCGGAGATAGCGCCGTCGGTGCGGGCGTAGGCGATCATCTGGGTGAACAGGGGGCGCGCGGTTTCCGGGTTCCAGATCACCGCCTCCGATCCCATGTCGTCGATGGCGAACCCGGCCGCGCTGAGCAGGCCGCGCAGGTGCCGGCCGGATGCGGGGTTCGGGGTGGTCGCGAGCATCGCCTTGGTCAGGCGGGCGATGACGTCGGGGTCGCCGGGATGGGTGATGACGGTGTGCCAGTCGCTGTCGATGAGTAGCGCGCGGCCGCCCGGTCGCAGAACTCGGGTGATCTCGGCGGTGGCTGCCGCCGGGTCGTCGAGGTGCTGGTAGACCCGCTCGCAACGCACCGCGTCGAAGTAACCGTCCGGGAACGGCAAGTGATAGGCGGTTCCCTCGACGAAGCGGGCCCGAGTGTTCGCGGTCTCTGCGCGTCCACGAGCGATGGCGAGCATCGCCGGATTCGGGTCGACCCCGACCGCGTCGCCGCCGGGGCCGACCCGGTCGGCGAGTTCGATCACCTCGGTGCCTGTTCCGGCGCCGATGTCCAGCGCGCGTTCGCCCGGCCGGACGGCCAGGACCTCATGTCCCCACGCGCGCATGCGCCGGATACCCGGCAGCGCCGCTTGGAGGTCGAGGATGCCGACCAGAGCGGCCATCGGGTCGTCGGTGGACGCGCTCGAAGCGTCCGGGATCGCGTCCACGTGGAACGAGGGGACGGGCGGCGAGGGCTTGCTCGACATGCCCCGACACTAGCCCCGCACCGCTGTCGACGGCAGTGTCCGGTCATCCCCTCGCTGTCGACGCCGGGTACCGCCTTCGCGCCCAGCATGCCGATCCAAGCTCGAATGGCGATGCATCGGTTCCATTCGTCGGCGTGCCGGATTTCATCCGATGTCGTCAGGGTGGAGTGGAGCTAGGCATGAGGGAAGTAGTCGATTCGCCGCGTGAGGTGGTCCCGTTTGTGATGATCTTTGTGGGGTAACACCTGCTCGGCTCGCGGTTTCGACGATCGGTTCGGCGCTGAAGGATTCTTCGGCAGCGTCCACCGGCCCGACTACAGAGGGAGCGTCAGATGGCCGAATCAGGCTCCGCTGATCTCAAGAGGCGGCACCGCGCGATGTGGGCACTGGGCGACTATCCGTCCATCGCCGCCGAAGTCATCCCCGCGCTGGGCCGGCGTCTGGTCGAGGCCTGCCGTATCGGTCCGGGGCAGCGCGTGCTGGACATCGCGGCCGGATCCGGCAACGCGGCGATCCCGGCCGCGGAGGCCGGTGCGGACGTCGTGGCGAGCGACCTCACGCCGGAGCTGTTCGAGGCGGGCCGGCGTATCGCCGCTGCCCGGGGCGTCGAGCTGCGATGGCAGGAAGCCGACGCCGAGGCATTGCCCTACGCCGATGCCGAGTTCGATGCCGTGATCTCCTGCGTCGGCCTGATGTTCGCGCCGTTCCACCAGGCGGCCGCGGACGAATTGGTGCGCGTGGTCAAGCCGGGCGGCACGATCGGGCTGATCAACTGGACACCCAGCGGATTCATCGGCCAGATGTTCGCCACCATGAAACCGTTCGCTCCGCCGCCCCCGCCCGGTGCGCAGCCGCCTCCGCTGTGGGGCGACGAGGCGCACGTGCGGTCCCTGCTGGGCGATCGCGTCGCCGACCTGGAGTTGCGGCGCGAGAACGCGGAAATCGATCGTTTCGCCGACGGGGCCGAGTTCCGCGACTTCTTCAAGTCCTACTACGGCCCGACGGTCGCGGTGTACAAGGCCATCGCCGCGGAACCCGAGCGCATCGCGCGGTTGGACCGGGAACTCGCGGAACTCGCTGCCCGGCACGACCTGGGCAACGGGCGCATGGAGTGGGAGTACCTTTTGGTCACCGCACGCCGCGCGGCCTGACCTGGTCACCCGTCGTCGATCGAACGAGCCGCCTACCGACGCTTCAAACGATTCCTGTGCATTTGAAAGCTGCACGGAACAGTCCAAGCGGTTGGTGCGGGCACCGGTACCAACCCTGAACCGCTTCATCGGTCCAGCACTCGGCTCCGCCAGGAGATTCCGGCCTCCCGTGCGGTCGACCCGGCAGCGGTGCGCGCACCCGCGATGACGCGACGCGACCAGGGGAATGGACTTACGAGCCCATCTTGTCGCAGGCGAATCACGCTCGGCGACTACGGTCGGCGCGGCAGCCAAGGAACTAACTTACGCAGCTGCGCTCGTGGGCACGTTCGGAATATCGAGGTCGGCACAGCGTACAAGCGGATCGACCTTTGTAAGCGGCCTCTTACCGGACGCGTAGCGCCTGCTGCAGCTTGCGGCGGACGGTGTCGTCAGGTTCGCGGGCGGCGGCCTGACGAAGGCTGGGTTCAGCTTCAGGAGGCCAGCGATCGGGGGTCCACTGGGCGAGGATATCGGCGGCAGATGCTCGATTACTGGGGACGGGACTGAGCAGCGCCGCGGCGATCAACGGCCAGCCGACGCCAGGATGGTCCGACAGTTTCGGTATCAGCAGCCACAGGCAGCGGTGCGGTTCGAACCCGCTGCCGAAACCGGTTTCGTGGGCGGGCCCGGTGCCGATCCGGTCGAGCGGCAGGATGTCTGTGGCCAACTCCATGAGGTCTTCGATGACATCATCTTCCGCCTGTTCCAGCACACTCGACCACAGACCCGGCGACAGGGGGTCGGCACGCAGGCGGTCGACGTCGGAGCTGATGGTGGAGATACCGGCTGCTTGGCACGCCGCGGCAGCTTGGAAGTAGTCGGCGCTGGTGGTGGCGGTGAAGAGGGCGGTTCGGGCCGCCTCGATCCAAGCGGGGTGTCGAATCAGATCGGTGCAGCGGCGTGAGAGGTCCGCGCGCCGCTCGGTGGTCCAGTCCGCAGACCACTGTGCGCGGTCTCCGTCCAGTGCGGAGCGGATGCGGGTGACGCCATGCAGCAGACGCACATTCGCGGGTTGTTCGGCAACCCGGGCCAGGAACTGCGTTGCCACAATGAATGCGTCAGGGTAGTCGCGGATATCCCAGGTGACCGGGCCGCCTTCGGTGAACAGGGCGGAGAGGACATCGCTCACCGCGTACAGCAGCTCGGTGTCCTGTTCGGCGACGAGCAGTCGACCGGGCAGGTCACCGTGGATGGCGGGAATGTAGGCCAGATATAGGACGTCGACATCGTTGCGGAAACCGTGCCGCACAATCCAGTCCATGATCTCCGGAGTCGGCCGATGGGCCTTCACCAAGCGCTCCACCAGATGCACGCGGCCCCAGCCGGATACCCGTTGAGCCAACCAGAACATTTCGGCGACCGGATCCGGCCGACTGTACTCCAACGCTCGGATGACGTAGAGGGTGAACTCGTCATGCAGCGCCAGCGTCAGCAATGCCTGGTGATCCGCCTCCTCCACTGTCCGGAACAGCGACAGCAGAACAATGCCCAGCTTGACCAGCCCGCGTTCGGCACCCTGAGTAACCAATGCGGAGCCAAGCGAATAGACGCGGGCGTGGCGGCCGCGGAAGGTGTCCCATTCCAGCAGCACACCGCGGGTCGCCAGCAGTGTCGAAGCCGACCCGTGCGCGCGGGCTGCCTCTACCAGCTCGGTGCTTATCATGGACTGCTCGCCGGCCACGAAGGTCACCAGGGCGCGCAGCAGTTCTTCGAGTCCTTCCGGATGCCCGAGCGGATGATGCTGGACCAGCATCCCGTCCAGCGTGCCGGGACCCCACCGGATATCACCACCGGGACCGACCTGGATACCCCCGCCGCCGACTTCGTCGGGTAACGTTACCGCGCCCGCGCCCAACCTGCCGTCGGGCTCACGATGACCTGCCAGGAAGTCGTGAATGGATACGTGCTCGGTCGACGGTTCCGTCATGGCCAGAATCTATCGCCTTCCCAGAACCGGGATCGAGCCATTGCTGGCCTCGCAGAAGCACAACCCGACTCCTGAGCTGAGCCGCGGCCCGCTGTCGGCGGCCCGGAGCTCCGGGCCGTTCAGCTGTGTTTTCACAGTTAGCGACTGTTACCGGAACCCCTTGTAATCCCTCGATGAGGTCGGACGCCACTGACGGAGGGGGGAGCTGGGCACACGAGCCGCTGTGCGCCGGGGCTGCGGCCGAACCTTCGTGGGTGCCGCCGACGATGAGCTCGCGGAACGACTTCGGCTCGGGCGGCGAAGATCGAACACCAACCGGCCGCCGAGTGAGGGAATGGTCACGAGCCCCGCTCCGGCACCCAGGAAGGTGTCACAATCTGGTGCCACCGTACAGCCCGGTTCTCTGTCATGGCGAGCGGGCATCTCGGGGAATTCTGCGTGTCCACGCCAAGCATCCTTCTACCTACCCCACGTAAATCGCCGTGGGGCAGCCATCGCCGGGCCGTCACAGGGCTCCATCCGTACTTCTTCTGTGGGCGCAGAGGGGATCGAACCCCCGACCGCTGGTGTGTAAAAGCGCGTGATTGCGTCCACCCCGTTCCACTCTCTCCAATCTGTCCAGCTCAGGGACGGTGCGGCGTCCACTGTATGCGGTTCTGTCCGGGCTGCATCTGCCTGTCCTGGCATGTTCTTGGCAAGTTCGGGGGTTTCGAAATACCCCGCTGAGCTGCGCGGACGCTGCGCAGCTCCCGAGTCTGTCCGGGTACGAGTCCGGCGCTGCGAGTGTCGCCGGACTCTCGGTTTCAGAACTCTGGGCGCATGTGGGGTGGGAGCGAAGCGTCGAACTCAACCTTGGGGCGGTTGCGGAGCTGCCGCATAGTGGGTGCTGCCCAGCCTTCTTCGTATGGTTTTGGACCCCAATCGTCCAGCCACCAAGGCAGGATCGGAAGCACATCGTCGGTAGACATGGTGTCAGGCCAGACCGCGAAGTCCATCCCGAACTTGCGGAATGCAAAGATGCAGTCGTTGACGTAGCTCAGTCCCGCAAGAGCATCGCGCGCGTCTTGTTCAGTGATTGTGATCGTCACTCGGTTGTGTCGCGCCCAGCCGTTGCTGACCGACATCTCGTCCAGCGCGCGATATGGCACTCGTAGCAAGGTCACCGACTGGTCCGGCGTCTTACCCTCGATCGACTTGAAGTGCAGCATGTGGCCCAGGTTGTCGCGCATTGCCTTGGCGCGTTTGCACTCATCGGTCCATATGGTGTCGCTCGGCAGCCGGAGATTTATTTTCCTCGCGATTCGGCGCATGTCTCGTGCGAGATTCTCCCCGTCGGGGTGGGGGAAAGGTGGTTCGGTCGGTGGGTCCTCATGCAGGACATAGTGGAAGAATCTGACTTCTTCGATGATGGTCTCCCACGCGCCGCATACTTGCCACAGCAGACGCTCGATCACTGGTGAGGGTACCCACAGGCGTTTTGCCGCTTTCGTATTGGCTTCAATCGTCCTGTAAATTTCATCCGCTTCGGCGGCCAAGTTGCGCTGAGGCGCAGAGTCGTCGGCAGTGCTCACTGTGGCTACGGTAGTTCGTCGGATGCTCGCCAGGCGCACGTTCACGTCCCTGTCCGTAGTTCCAGCGCCGCCCCAATCAGCGCGCGGGCCGCGTCTCCGTGCACGGCGTGGCCGCACAGGCCCGCCCACAGCCGTTCGTACAACTCAAGCTCGCTCGGCGCGGTGATGCTGAGTTCGGCACTGGCGGTCTCGATCAGGACTTGTCGACGGTCGAACAAGTGAAAGCTGCCGGATAGGTAGACGAACGGCGCGCACAGCGGCACCACGGCGAAGGACAGCCGGGGATTGCCGAACGCCGTATCGAGCAGATGACGTAACTGCCCCACCATCACGTCGTTATCGCCGAGCTCGGTGTGTAGCGCCGCCTCATGGATCAGCACGGCTATTCGCGTGCCGCCGGTTCGCAAGATGTCCTGTCGCGTCATGCGCGCGGCTACAGCAGTGTCTAGATCGTCGGGCGTGCCGAGAAACCCGATGCACTGCGCCAGCACCGCGCGGGCGTAGTCCTCGGTCTGGAGCAGGCCGGGAACGATCGTCGGGTTGTAGATGCGGAGCTGCCGCGTCTCGGATTCGATTTCCCGACCGCGTTGTTGGCGGCGGGTGTGCCCGGTCGCGGTGATCCGCCGCCACTCTGCCCATTGGGCGCGGACATTGCGCAGCGCGGCGACGAGATCGGGCAGTGCGAGCGGCGTGTCACAGACGCGGCACCACACCGCCAAGTCGTTCTCGCTCGGCATCTGCTTGCCGTTCTCGATCCGGGAGGTTTTCGACCAGTGCCACTCGGCGGCGGTACTCAGCTGTCTACCATCCAACCCGGCATCTCTGCGCAGCTCTCGGAGCCGTGCCCCGAGAGCCACTTTCGCCCGTGCCGCGCCGTTCATCGGGCGGCATACTCCCCGAACGGAATCGCCACCGACCACACCCGGTCACGGATCGCGACCGCGTGCGCGACGATCACGGGTTCGTCGGTCAGCGCCGCGCCGACCCAGATTCCGCGCGCGTCAAACAGTGAGAACGCGACCGCCTGGTCATCGAACAGCCAGAAATCCTCGGTTGCCGCGTCGGACGGATCGGCATCGCGCCGCGCGAGATAGCGGATGTCTTCACCGGCTGCGGTGTTGTGGCGGCTCAGTGCGAGCAGATACCGCGTGTAGAGCGTGTGCGGCTCGGTGACGATCCGTGCACGGCGCACCGCGACACCGCGCGCCACTGTGGTGGCTACGTGGTTCGTCCAGCCGGCGAACCATTCCCCGCCGGGGTCGGTGGTCTCGTCGGCACGGAACGCGGCCAGCGATTCGGATTCCGACTCGCTGGTGTAGTCATCGTGCGTCTCGAGGTGGAAAGCGGACCGGTGCGCGGTGGCGAACACCGGCCGCAGCTCGCTAGCGCCGTGGAGCAGGCGCATCCGGGCGCACCTCCTTGCCGATCGGCACCAATACGGCGGTCTCGTGACCAGGAATCGCCATGATCTCCAGCGCTTCCGCGTCGGTGACTGGTTCGCCGGACAGCAGGAACGAACCGTGTCCGGTATCGCGCAGCCCCGACACACAGGTGCCCGGTTCGGCGAACCACAACAGCTTGTGCGGAATCTCCACAGTGCCGGGGTCGTCGGTTTTCCAGCCCTGTACCGCGTAGCGCGGTGGCTGGGTCTCGGTGATGTAGAGCCGGGGCGATCCGTCGCCGCCGGATTCCCCGCCGATGAATCGAACTCGCATGTGGAGTCCTTCCCTGGTGTGACATGGAGTGCGTGCCTTGTCGATAGTCACAGCCTGAGAGGCGGATACGCAATCCCTTGCGCACTTCAGCGCACTTTTGTGGAGGACGCGAACAACACACGCCTAGCGTGCTTTTCGGCCCTCGCGCCGGGCGGCCCGATTCCCCGGCGCGGGGAGCTTGCCAACGACTGCGAAGGGCAGGGGACGGTGGATGCGCTCGGATGGATCGACCCGTTGTCGCCGACAACGGAATGGGACGCGGCCCAAGTGCGTCGTTTGGCGCGGCGGCTCGGCTACCGGGTGCGGTGGGCTGATCCCTCCTCGGTGCTCGATCTGGTGGAACAGGTCGAGTCGGCGGGGGTCGAAACCGTGCTCCTGTCGTCGGTCGCGCACGTCACCGCGTGGGACTTGGCACGCCTTCTCCAGTCCGCAGATATCGAATGCGCCGCGCCCCGTGAATCCTTCGCGCGGCACGCGAAAGTGCAGGGGGTCCGCCGATGATCGTCATCGGGTGGGTCGTCGTCATCTGCCTGCCGATTGGTGTACTGGTCTGGGCGGCGTGCTGGCCGAAGCGCTGACCGGCTCCAGATCGCCGAAGCCGCCCGGCGACACCGCCGAACCGGGAAGATAGCGGCCATGTCGCTGCTTGAGATTGTGCTCACCGAATATGCGCCAGAAGACAGGGTGTTCCTTGAACAGTGGTGGGAGAACGCGGATGTTCTGCGCTTCGTACACGAACTGAAGCACCAACTGATAGACCGCGAGCGGGGAGACCTGTCAGGAGAAATGCGCGTTGTCGGGCCGAAGTTGCGATGGATGGCGCGCGACGCCAGCAGCGGAACGGCGGTCGGGTTCGTCTCGGTCGAAATCATCGGCCAGAGCGGGCCGCGCGGAAAGGCTGGGCCGGTGATGCCGCCCTTTCACGGCGGCGTGAACATCGTCGTTGACCCGATGCGGCAGTGCAGCGGCATCGGTGCGGCCACCCTCAAAGCCCTGTTCGACCTCCCCCAGCTTGCGGATGTCGTGAAGCTGAGCGGGACAGTCGACGCCACGAACGCTGCAAGTCTGGGGATGCTACGAAAACTCGGCCTCACGCCGGACGGTCCCGCCGTGAAAGGCATGTATCCGTTCACGGTTCCCGGCCCAGCGGCATCGCAGAGCGGTACTTGACCAGCCACTGTGAGCCGAGCACTGAACCGGCAGAAACCGATATAGCCGAACATCGAGGCATCCGCATCCGCATCTCCATCGCAACGCGTCAGGGTCCTCGACCGTCTGACGGCCCTCTAGCAAGGCGATCTTGTCCACCAGGATCGGCGAAGGCTGCTGGCCTGGCCCGAGCGTGTACCGAAAGAGCGCACGGTGTAGGCGATCACCCGTCGGGTTCAGCAGGAGCGCGGCGACGACGGACCACCTACATCGAGACGGAAATGGTTCCGCTCGGCTACCGTCTGGCGTCTGCGCGGATAGGGAGACTAAATACCGCGTTGATCCGCCTCGAATGCGCCAATCCGCAGAGCCCCTGACCGCAGAGCTAATTCAGTCTTTCGCGTTTACGTGGTCGCCCTCCTGAGCTTGGCAGTTGGGCTGTCCGCTAGCTGACCGACCGACGAGCGCTCCGATTCAGCAACCATCGCCACGCTCCGCGCGTGCTCGGTCACATCCGTGAACCGGCAGGGTGTTCAGCGATTGGTGATCGGCGCAGTTCGGGCAGCGTCGCGTCGTGGGCACAGCGTTTCTTCGGGAGCAGGCAACAGCAGGTGTTGACCGCATCCGGTGACGCGGCATGTTCCCGCATCGATGGTCGAGTCGTTGACCGTGCTTCGGTCGTTCGAGTCGTGCGCACTGGACGCGGCATCCGATCAGTTCGGCGCGGGGGCGGACACCAGCGCGAGCCCGGACACCTTCGCGGTGTCACCTCCCGAAGCGTTTGAGCTGCGGTTCTGCGTCGTCTCGGACACCCGGACACGACGGACCATCGGGAAGGTCAGCCTTGTTCAACTGGGATGTGTCCGAAGTGTCCGAGTGTCCGAACTCGAAGACTTTCACCTGTTCAGGGTCGTGTGACGGAGTAGATGGCGAGCGCGCGGGAGTGTCCGGGTGTCCGTCGTGGTTGTCCGCCGCCGCTGCGGCTGGCACGTAGATCCCCGATTTCGTCCGGTCGATCACGCCACGCTTGCGCAGTCGCCGCAGGTATCGCCCGGCGATGTCCGGCGTCGTCCGTAGGTGGTCGGCCAAGTCAGCGGCGCGGGTCTCGTCGCGTCCCTGTACGAATGCCAGTGCGTCCGTAGAGCGATCACTAAGCCTGTCGGTCTGGCGACGGTTGGTCGCGGTGGCGGCGGAATCGCGTAGGTCTTTGCCATCCAGCGACCAGCAGCCAGCGGAGAAGACCATCGCATACTCGGCCTCAAGGACATCGCGCCCGGTCACCGACAACACGGCCTGATCGCTGGTGCGGGCGCGGTTGAGCACAAGCACGAAATCGGCCGAGCCCGCGATGCCCTGAGTGCCGCTGACCGCATCCACGAAATCCGCGGACTCGGCCTTACGGGTGTGATGGACCACCAGCAGCGACGAACCGGGCACGCTGTCGACCAACCGTTTGAGTTTGCCGCCCAACTGGTAGTCCGTGCCGTAGGCGTCTTCTCCGCGTGCTTTCGGTGGACGGACCTTGCCGAGGGTGTCCAGTATGACCAGCGGCGCGGCTGAACCATGCGGTCGAGTCAGGAACTCCGCGATCATGTCGGGCACCTGTTTGGGGGTGGCCTCGATGATCAATTCTATGGGCGGTATCGGCTGACCATCGCCCATCAGCGTGCGAAACCGTGACTGCAACCGGCGGTGACCGTCTTCGAGCGCCATATACAGCACCGGCCGCTGTCGCACCGGAATGCGGCTCAGTGCCATCCCACCGGCGGCGCAGGCCAACCCGATACCGGCGACCAACCACGACTTGCCCGCTTTCGGCGGGGCGACCAGTAGCCCGAACCCTTCCGGGACGATGCCCGGTACGGACCACGCCAACGGCGCGAACTGTTGTGCGTCGAGCCATCGGCCGTCCCGCATCCCGGCCAGTAGCGTTTCTTGTTCACCGCTCACAGGACCGCTCACGCCGCGAACCCACCCGCGCGCCACAAGCGCTCGGCCAACGCACGCGGCTCTCCACCCTGTTGCCACAACAACCGCGCGATCTCAACAGGAATGACTGGTGTAACTCCCTCAATCGCAACGTGTTTGACTGCCGACTGCCACGCCTGCAACTCCGAGAAGCCTGGCAAGGGCACTCGATCGCGCACGGGCCACGGGTCACCCCCCGCCAAACGTCGGGCCGCTCCGGCTCGCCGACGCCAGCATGCGTCGACTGTGTATTCCGCGCTATCCTGCCGATGGTCGGTGCGACCTGACGCGGCCCCGGTGATCGCCTCGCCGGGTGCCGCTCCTTTCCTCATCAATTCGTGCACACTCCGTTCAGATGATCGACTTCTGTTCGCCGGTCGTCGGGGTTCATGTGTTCGAGGGTTCTGCGGGAGCGTGCTCGAGGCGCAGTTGCTGACGAACCCATGCAGAGGGAACGCGCAGCCGATTGCGGACCCGGATCACTGGCAGCTCACCGGAATTCGCCGCCGCGTACATCGTCGATCTGCCGACGCCGAGGGCTTGCGCGGTCTCGTCTATCGAGACGGTCGGTTGGCTGAGCAGCCGCTCCAGGATGTTCGTGTCGTGCGTTGTCATACTTGCGATGCTGTCTGGTGTTGCCAGATTTTTCCATCCTCTCTACCGTTGGGAAAATGGAGGGAAACAAACCCATCAGAAAACAGCTCGAGTGGATACCGCCAGGGTTCGAACGCGGGCAGATACGCTCGATCAGCGGCATGGCACCGGTTGTTGTCGAGGAACTGATCGACAACCCGGACGGCCCCGAACCGTTGACAGTCCTGCGACGGCTGCCCGGAGTGCATGCGTACGTCACCCTGTACGGCTGGCCGTTCGAATTCGAGGTTCGCGTGGTCGAGGTGCCTGGCGGCAAACCTCAAGTGGTTGACCTGCGCCTGCACTCCCCGGCCGGTGGTGATGTAGCGATCACGAATTCCGATCTGAAATCCGTTCCGCTGGCTCGAATTGCTGCCGCCATCGGTCTCGAAGGCAACCTGTTCGATACGAGGCGATTCGGAGAACCCGAAAAGCACATCGCCGCCGCGCCCGAACCGCGTTCCGGACGGGGGCGCCCCCGGAAACTAACCGACGACTTCCTCCGCCGAGTAGTCGAGTTCGCCCATGAGGCCCACCGCAACGGCCAGCCGATCAATGCCTACGTCGCTGCCTCCGTCGAGCCCGAACCCACCAAACAGCCGAGACCCGAAACCGTCCGGTGGTGGCTCTCTCAGGCAAGAGAAAGAGAACTGCTCAAACCTGGCGAACTCGCTAGAAATCCGAAAGCGCAACGCACACAGAAAGATACGCAGCAGTGACCGAGACATCCACTCGCACCCGCCGCGCCGAACCGATCAATACCCACACCGCCGAGAACGGCAAGACCACCTATTGGTTTCAGGTCGATGTCGGGGTGAGACCGGACGGCAAGCGTGATCGCCGCCGATTCACCTACTCGACCAAGGCCGAAGCGCGCCGCGAGTACCGCCGCATCTCCACCGAGGTCGCCGAAGGCCGATACGTCGCCGCGACCAAGACCACGGTGGGGGAGTTCTTGAGCCAGTGGCTCGACGGACGGCGCGATGTGCGCCGGGTGACTGTGCAGGGCTACCGCGACGCCTTGAAGCCCGTCATCACCCGGCTCGGAACGCTGCCACTCCAGAAACTCACCAAGGGTCACCTTGACGAACTGGTGACGTGGAGGCTTACCGAAGGGCGCGGCGGGAAGGCGCCGACCAGTGACATGCGGACTACCGTGTTGGCGTTCGTCGCCGAGCATCCCGAAGGCGTCCGCTACGCCGATGTCACCGAGAAGTTCGGAGACAAGGGCGGTCGCTACCTCGATCGGCTGCGCGAGTCCGGGCAGATCGTTCGGCCCCGGCGTGGGGTCTACGCCATCGGCCCGGACACCGTCCCGCCTGCCGAGCCGCGCGGGGTCGCCGCACGCACCGTAGTAGCGATGTTGACAGTCTTGTCGAGTGCCCTCGATGACGCGGTGAGCGAAGGGCTCGCGACCCGCAACGTGGCCCGGTTGGTGAAGCGCCCTGACATCGAGAACATGGAGATGTCGGTGTGGACGCGGGAACAGTCGGCAGCGTTCCGTGCCCATGTACGGGAGCACCGCCTCTACGCCCTGTTCCTGCTGTCCCTGTGCGGGCTGCGCCGATCCGAGGTGATGGGGTTGCGGTGGTCACGGATCGAGGGCAGCACGTTGCACATCCGCCGGGGCCGCGTCGCGGTTGGTGCCGATGTCCTCGAGGATGATCCGAAGTCCTACCGCAGTCGTCGCAGCCTGCCCCTGCCTGCCGATGTGGTGACGGCGCTGCGCTCGCTCAAGATCACCCAGAAGGCCGAAGCGTTGGCCCTTGGGGAGTCATGGACCGACGAACGTCTGATCGCTGTGTACGAGGATGCCGAGCCGATTCGGCCGGAGTGGTTCACTGACGAATTCCAGCGCCAGGCGAAGGCGGCGGGGGTGCCCGTGATTCGGCTGCACGACGCGCGGCACACCGCCGCGACGATCCTCCTGGATTCCGGCGCGACGCCGAGCGCGGCGGCGAAGTGGCTCGGCCATGATCCGGCGGTGCTGTTGAAGGTCTACGGCCACGTCTATCCCGAAGCGCTCGAGGCGGCGGGGGCGGCGCTGTTCGGCGACGAAAACACGGCAACCGGAACCTAGTTCGCCGGTCCGTTGGCACGTTCTTGGCAAGTTCGCCAGAGCGTCCGACGTAGGGGGAGTGGAACGGGGGAAGCGAAACAGCGTCTGAACTGCTGTTTCGAGAGTGGGCGCAGAGGGGATCGAACCCCCGACCGCTGGTGTGTAAAACCAGTGCTCTACCGCTGAGCTATACGCCCGTGGCCGTTACCGGCGGCTTATGAATCTAGCGCGGCGAGCGCTTTCTCCCAAGCCGCCTGGTCACGGGGCTCGCCGGGGCCGTTCATCTCGGCGAAGCGGATGTAGCCCTCGCGGTCGACGACGAACGTGCCGCGGTTGGGGTAGCCCGACTTCTCGTTGAAGACCCCGTAGGCCTGCGCCACCGCGCCGTGCGGCCAGAAATCCGACAGCAGTGGGAAGGTGTAGCCCTGCTCGGCCGCCCAGATCTTGTGCGTGGGCGGCGGGCCGACCGAGATCGCGAGGATCTCCGCGTCGTCGTTCTGGAACTTGGGCAGCTCGTCGCGGACCTTGCACAGCTCGCCCTGGCAGATGCCGGTGAAGGCGAGCGGATAGAACACGATGAGGACGTTCTTCTTGCCCCGGAAGTCCGACAGGGTCACTTCCTGGTTGTTCTGGTCCTTCAGCGTGAAATCCGGCGCGACAGTGCCGACCTCGAGCGGCATAGCGAATCCTCCATCGTGTCGGGTTTCCACCGGGCGGCCCTGCGGGACCAACCCTGGTGGAAACCATAGCGCGGTGGTTCAGCGCTGTTTCGAGGGCGCCTTGGGCTGAACCAGCCTGCTACCCGTCCACGAGCCGAGACTGATCGCCGAGGTCTGAGTCAGACCGGCGGTCGGTGCGGATTCTGCGATTTCGCTCGGCTCGACATGGCCGGGCTGTCCGGTCTTGGGGGTGAGCACCCAGACGAAACCGTCGTCGGCCAGTGGGCCGATCGCGTCCATCAGTGCGTCCACCAGGTCACCGTCGCCGTCGCGCCACCACAGCAGCACGACGTCGATCACCTCGTCGGAGTCCTCGTCTACGAGTTCGCCGCCGACCGCGTCTTCGACGTCGGCCCTCAGTTCGTCGTCGACGTCCTCGTCCCAGCCCAATTCCTGGACAACCAAGCCGTGTGTAATGCCAAGCTTCTGAGCGTAGTTCTGCGCGTCCGCCGCGGCGACCACGGTGGTGTCCTCCTCAACTCCCGACAGTAGGTAGTTGCAAGCGAACATGGTTATGGGCTTCAGCGCAAGCCGATCCGGCGAAATAGCTACGGAATGTCGCGTCGCGATGGTGTGTCAAGGGCTTTCTCAGCGTTTCGGACACGAGTCGCGCACGACGTTGCGAGCGTCGTTGACCCGCCTGCTGGCGTCGTTGAGCGCCGCGACCGGAGCGGTGTAGGTCATCGGGCGGGTCTCGGCGGCCAGCGCGCGGGCGGCGTTCACGTACTCGGTGAACTTCGCGGCAAGATCCGGAGGAAGCGCGTCCCTGGCGGAGTTCACGCCGCTTTCCACCTTGTTCGCGGCGTCCTCGAGGGTCTGCACCGCCGAGTCGCGCTTGGCGACGTAGTCGGGCGCGTTCGCATCGTGCGCGTCGACGAATTCGTTGTACTTGCTCACGCCCGCTCCGGTGGTGGAGGGGAACTGGCCACAATTGTCGGCGATGGCCTTGGCCTGCGCCGCGGCACGCCGCGAGGAGGTCGCCGCCGCAGACGAGGACGCCGCCTCGGTCTTGTACGCCGCCAGGTCGCTGGTGTTCGGACCCGCCACGCCCTCCACCCGGTTGGCGCATCCCGCGACGACCAATCCGATGGCGACGGCGCCGCTGGCGCATACCATTCCGAACCCGCGTGGGTTCAGCAGCTTCATCGCTCTCCCGCTCCTCAGGGCTGCCACGCTCGTCATCCTCACCTTGCCTGTCGAACGGTACTGGATTTACGGCTGACATGATGATTTGGGACGCGTCATCGGCAAGGATGGATGATGCGCCCGAACCTTTCGTAAACGGGCGGTCCGCCAACCGGCGAACCCGCCCGGGGATACCGACGCCATCAGCATGTCCACCCCTGTACGAGGAGCAGATTTGACCGACCTGATCCACTCTTCCGCGCCGGCGAAATCCGCCGGTTCCAGTTCCGCCCCCGCGCCGTCCGCGAGCCGCGATCCGAACGGGTCGCATGCGCCGCAGCCCGGTGGACGGGTGCGTGTGATCCGCGAAGGGGTGGCGTCCTACCTACCGGACATCGACCCGGAGGAAACCAGCGAATGGCTCGAGTCGTTCGATGAAATGCTCGACCGGGAAGGCCCCGGTCGGGCGCGTTACCTCATGCTCCGCCTATTGGAGCGGGCCGGTGAACGTCGTGTCGCCATCCCGTCCTTGACCTCCACCGACTACGTCAACACCATTCCCACCGAGAACGAGCCGTGGTTCCCCGGCGACGAGGAGGTGGAGCGGCGCTTCCGCGCCTGGATCCGGTGGAACGCCGCGATCATGGTGCATCGCGCGCAGCGCCCCGGCATCGGCGTCGGCGGACACATCTCGACCTACGCTTCCTCGGCGGCGCTCTACGAAGTCGGCTTCAACCACTTCTTCCGCGGCAAGGACCACTCCGGCGGCGGCGATTCGATCTTCATCCAGGGTCACGCCTCGCCGGGCATCTACGCCCGCGCGTTCCTGGAGGGCAGGCTCTCGGCCGATCAGCTCGACGGGTTCCGCCAGGAGTACAGCCACGGCGGTCCCGGCCACGGGCTGCCGTCCTACCCGCATCCGCGGCTGCTGAACAACTTCTGGGAGTTCCCGACGGTGTCCATGGGCCTGGGCCCGATGAACGCCATCTACCAGGCGCGGTTCAACCACTACCTGCACGACCGCGGCATCAAGGACACCTCCGACCAGCACGTGTGGGCGTTCCTCGGCGACGGCGAGATGGACGAGCCGGAGTCGCGCGGTCTCGCGCACGTCGCGGCCATGGAAGGCCTGGACAACCTGACCTTCGTGGTCAACTGCAACCTGCAGCGCCTGGACGGGCCGGTGCGCGGCAACGGCAAGATCATCCAGGAGCTGGAGTCGTTCTTCCGCGGCGCGGGCTGGAACGTCATCAAGGTGATCTGGGGCCGGGAGTGGGACGCGCTGCTGGGCGCCGACCGCGACGGTGCGCTGGTGAACCTGATGAACAGCACCCCCGACGGTGACTACCAGACCTACAAGGCCAACGACGGCGCGTACGTTCGCGACCACTTCTTCGGTCGCGACCCGCGGACCAAGGCGCTGGTGCAGGATCTGTCCGACCAGGAGATCTGGAACCTCAAGCGCGGTGGCCACGACTACCGCAAGGTGTACGCCGCCTACGCCGCCGCGATGGCGCACAAGGGTCAGCCGACGGTGATCCTGGCCAAGACCATCAAGGGCTACACCCTCGGCAAGCACTTCGAGGGTCGCAACGCCACGCACCAGATGAAGAAGCTGACCCTGCAGGACCTCAAGGACTTCCGCGACCTGCAGCGGATTCCGATCAGCGACGCCGAGCTGGAGAAGGATCCGTACCTGCCGCCGTACTACCACCCCGGTATGGAGGCGCGCGAGGTCCAGTACATGCTCGACCGGCGCAAGGCGCTCGGCGGGTTCCTGCCCGAGCGGCGCGCCGCGGCCAAGCCGTTGAAGCTGCCCGGTGACGAGGCCTACCGCTCGGTGCGCAAGGGGTCGGGCAAGCAGAACGTCGCCACCACGATGGCGCTGGTGCGGCTGATGAAGGAGCTGCTGCGCGACAAGGAGATGGGCAAGCGGATCGTGCCGATCATCCCCGACGAGGCCAGGACCTTCGGTATGGACTCCTGGTTCCCCTCGTTGAAGATCTACAACCGCAACGGTCAGCTGTACACATCGGTCGACGCGGAATTGATGCTCGCCTACAAGGAGAGCGCCGTCGGGCAGATCCTGCACGAGGGCATCAACGAGGCGGGGTCGACGGCGTCGTTCACCGCGGCGGGCACCTCCTACGCCACGCACGGCGAGCCGATGATCCCGCTGTACATCTTCTACTCGATGTTCGGCTTCCAGCGCACCGGCGACGGACTGTGGGCGGCCGCCGACCAGCTCGCCCGCGGGTTCGTGCTCGGGGCCACCGCCGGGCGCACCACGCTGACCGGTGAGGGCCTGCAGCACAACGACGGGCACTCGCTGCTGCTCGCTTCGACCAACCCGGCCGTGGTGACCTACGACCCGGCGTTCGCGTTCGAGATCGCCCACATCGTGCGGGACGGTCTGCGCCGGATGTACGGCGGCGGCACCCCGCCGAAGGGCGCGGCGCCGCTACCCGGCACCCATCCGCACGGCAGCGCGGGCGAGTTCGGCGGCGAGGACGTCTTCTACTACATCTCCCTGTACAACGAGCCGTACCCGCAGCCGACCGAGCCGGAGGACCTCGACGTCGCGGGTCTGCTCAAGGGCATCTACCTGTACAAGCGCGGAGGTGAGGGCGCGGTGCGCGCCCAGATCCTGGTCTCCGGCGTCACCGTGCCGGACGGCCTGCGCGCGCAGGCGCTGCTCGCCCAGGAGTGGGGTGTGCAGGCGGACGTGTGGTCGGTGACCTCATGGGGTGAGCTCCGCAAGGAGGCGCTCGACAAGGAGATCGCCGCACTGCGCAACCCGGGTGCGGACCCGGGCGTCCCGTACGTCACCGAGGCGCTGTCGCGGGCCGAGGGCCCCTACGTCGCGGCGACCGACTGGATGCGTGCGGTGCCCGACCAGGTCCGCAAGTGGGTGCCCGGCGACTTCACCACGCTCGGCACGGACGGTTTCGGCTTCTCCGACACCCGCCCGGCCGCGCGACGGGTGTTCAACGTCGACGCGCAGTCCATCGTGGTCGCCGCGCTGGCCGGTCTCGGCCGGACCGGCAAGATCGACCCCGCGAAGGCCGTGGAAGCGGCGGCGAAATACCGGATCGCCGACGTGGACGCCGCGCCGAAGGCAGCGGTGAGTTCGGACGAAGACGTCGCGTAGCGGAATATTGGATGGTGGATCGTAAACCGCCGCGGCCGCGACGGATCTCCGAGGGCTCTTCCGAGCACGAGGTGTATCTGCCGACGGGCGCGCTCTCCCCGAACCGGCAGACGCGCGACCCTCTCCCGGACACGCTGCTCAAACGTGTGAAGCAGTTCTCCGGCCGCCTCTCCACCGAGGCGGTGGGGTCGATGCAGGATCGGTTGCCCTTCTTCGCCGATCTGGACGCCGCGCAGCGGGCCGGCGTGCAGATGCTGGTGCAGACCGCGGTGGTGAACTTCCTGGAATGGCTCCAGGACCCGGACAGTGACATCCGGTTCAGCCTGGACGCCTTCCAGGTGATCCCGCAGGACTTGGCCCCGCGGCTGACGCTGCGCCAGACCGTGGACATGGTCCGCGTGGCGATGGAGTTCTTCGAGCAGTGGCTGCCCGCGCTCGCGCGCAACGACCGGCAGCTGGTCGCCCTCACCGAGGCGGTACTGCGTTACGGGCGCGAGCTCGGTTTCGCCGCCGCCTCGGTGTACGCCAGCGCCGCGGAGTCGCGCGGGGCGTGGGACACCCGGCTGGAGGCGCTCGTCGTCGACGCCGTGGTGCGCGGCGACACGGGGCCGGACATGTTGTCGCGGGCCGCCACCCTGAACTGGGATGCCACCGCGCCCGCGACAGTGCTGGTGGGCACGCCCCCCGGGGAGCAGGGCGTCTCGTCGGTGGGCGCGGTGCACTCGATCGCCGCGCGGCACGGTCGCGCCGCCTTGGCGGTGGTGCAGGGGACCAGATTGGTGATGGTCGTGTCCGGCCATCTGGGCGAGCCGTCGCATGTCTCCCCGTTCCTGGCCGATCTGCTCGGCGAGGTGTTCTCGGACGGGCCGGTGGTGATCGGGCCGACCACCCGCACACTGGGCGCCGCCCACGCCAGCGCGGTGGAAGCGCTGGCCGGGATGGAGGCCGTGGTGGGCTGGCGCGGGGCGCCGCGACCGGTGCACGCGGCGGAGTTGCTCCCGGAACGCGCTTTGTTGGGCGATCGAGCTGCGATCGACGCGCTGAACGAGTACCTTGTCCTACCGTTGGCCGCGGCGGGGTCGTCGCTGGCGGACACTCTGGATGCCTATCTGGACTGCGGTGGAGCCGTCGAGACGTGTGCGCGTCAGCTGTACGTCCATCCAAATACGGTCCGGTATCGCCTCAAGCGAATCGCCGAGATCACCGGCCGTGATCCGATGAATCCGCGGGACGCTTATGTGCTCCGGATCGCCGCCACAGTGGGTCGTTTGACACGAACCCGTAACGAATCGTCGACTCCTGCCCCAGAAGCCACTCCGGTCGCGTTGGGTCCCGAGGGCTTGTAACGCATCCGTGGAATCGGTCGATTCGGACAGCCCACGTGGACTTTTGTGGGACCCCCACAAAAGCGCCTCCGAACCTTCATCCGCGTCGACATCTCGTGCGGCCCGCCTCACAGTGTTTTCTTAGAGGCGTGATCGCGTTGTTCGCCCCTGGACAGGGCTCTCAGACACCCGGCATGCTCGCGCCCTGGCTCGACCTTCCCGGCGCGAATGAGCGCCTGACGCTGTGGTCCAAGGCCTCCGGCCTGGACCTGGTCCGTCTCGGCACCACCGCGACGGCCGAGGAGATCACCGACACCGCCGTCACCCAGCCGCTGGTGGTCGCCGCGGCGCTGCTCGCGTTCGCGGAGATCTCGCCGGAGACGCTTCCCGCCGCTACCATCGTCGCCGGACACTCGGTCGGTGAACTCGCCGCCGCGGCGGTCGCCGGAGTCATCTCCGCCGACGACGCGGTCCGACTGGCCGCCATCCGCGGCGCGGAGATGGCCAAGGCGTGTGCACTGGAGCCGACCGGTATGTCCGCGGTGCTCGGCGGCGACGAGGCCGCCGTGCTCGAACGGCTCACCGAACTCGACCTCGTTCCGGCCAACCGCAACGCGGTGGGTCAGATCGTGGCCGCGGGCCGGTTGGACGCTCTGGCCGAGCTCGCCGCGAATCCCCCGGAGAAGGCCCGGGTCCGGGCGTTGCCCGTCGCGGGCGCGTTCCACACGGCGTTCATGGCGCCGGCGCAGGATGCTGTGACCGATGCCATAACGAAGATCACGCCGAACGAGCCGACCAGGACCCTGCTGTCGAACTTCGACGGCAAGCCGGTCGCGTCCGGACAGGACGCGATCGACAAGCTCGCCGCCCAGGTCACCCGGCCTGTTCGCTGGGATCTGTGCACCGAGACCGTCCGGCGGGCCGGCGTCTCGGCGGTGGCCGAACTGCCGCTGGCGGGCACCCTCGTCGGTATCGCGAAGCGGGAGCTGAAGGGCACGCCCACGCTGGCCCTGAAGACCCCGCAAGACCTCCCCGCGTTGGCTGAGTTGACCGTATCCGGCTAGCTTTCCTCCGCGGCCATGCATGCAGATGCGAGGTCGTGACCGAGAGTCGGTAACTATTACCGCCCTCGATCCGAAAAAAACCAGTAGAGCCCTACAAAGTAACAAGAAGGGAGCCACGAAGTGGCCGCTCTGACCCAGGAACAAATCGTCGAGGAACTCGGCAAGATCATCGAAGAGGTGACCGGCATCGAGCCCTCCGAGGTGACGATCGAGAAGTCCTTCGTCGATGACCTGGACATCGACTCGCTGTCCATGGTCGAGATCGCGGTTCAGACCGAGGACAAGTACGGCGTGAAGATCCCCGACGAGGATCTGGCCAGCCTGAAGACGGTTGGCGACGCCGTCGCCTACATCCAGAAGCTCGAGGCCGAGAACGCGGACGCGGCGGCCGAGCTCAAGGCCAAGTTCGACGCCGAGTAGGGCCGAAACTGTGACCACTCCTTCCACCTTGAACGGGAATTTCCCCAACGTCGTCGTAACCAGCCTTGCGGCGACCACGTCGATCGCGGGTGACGTCGATGCGACGTGGAAGGGACTCCTCAACGGCGAGAGCGGCATCGACGTTCTCGAGGATTCCTTCGTCGAGGAATACGATCTTCCGGTCCGCATCGGCGGTCATCTGAAGGTCCGGCCCGACACTCTGCTGTCTCGTGTCGAATGTCGGCGCATGGCCTACGTCGAGCAGCTCGCGACCGTGCTCGGTCGCGAAGTCTGGCGGAACGCGGGCAGCCCCGAAGTCGACCCGGAGCGGCTGGGTGTGGCCATCGGCACCGGATTGGGAGGCGGCGACGCCCTCATCGATTCGGTGGACAAGCTGAAGAACGGCGGCTATCGCAAGATTTCGCCGTTGGCTGTGCAGATGGTCATGCCGAACGGCCCGTCGGCCGTTGTCGGTCTCGAACTGAAGGCCAGGGCAGGAGTGGTCACTCCGGTCTCGGCATGCTCGTCCGGCTCCGAGGCCATCGCCAATGCCTGGCGCATGATCGTCATGGGTGACGCCGACATCGTCGTCACCGGTGGCGTCGAAGGCTTCATCGATGCGGTGCCGATCGCGGCGTTCACCATGATGCGCGCGATGAGCACCCGCAACGACGATCCGAAGGGCGCTTCGCGTCCCTTCGACAAGGATCGCGACGGCTTCGTCTTCGGCGAAGCGGGCGCGCTCATGGTCATCGAGACCGAAGAGCACGCCAAGGCCAGGGGCGCGACCATCCACGCGCGACTGCTCGGTGCGGGCATCACCTCCGACGGCTTCCACCTCGTCGCGCCCGATCCCACGGGAGACGGCGCGGCGCGGGCGATGACCAGGGCGATGCAGTCCGCGGGTCTGACCAAGAAGGACATCACGCACATCAACGCGCACGCGACCGCGACGCCGATCGGCGACACCGCCGAGGCGAATGCGATCACCAAGGCCGTGGGCAACCATGCCTCGGTGTACGCGCCCAAGTCGGCGCTCGGCCACTCGATCGGCGCCGTCGGCGCCCTGGAGTCCGTGCTGACTGTGATGAGCATCCGCGACGGCATCGTTCCGCCGACGCTGAACCTGGAGAACCAGGATCCGGAGATCGATCTCGACGTGGTGAAGGGCGAAGCCCGCCGCCAGGAGATCGAGTACGCGATCAACAACTCCTTCGGATTCGGTGGGCACAATGTGGCGCTCGCCTTCGGTCGGGCATAGCCGCGCGATCGACTGCACACGATCCCGGCGGGGTCGGCCATCGAACTGGCCCGGCCCCGCCGTGGTTCGACTTACGCAGCCGCGCCAGCGGCCCACTTTTTGAGGTTGAGGAGACCACGCGATGACAATCATCGCTCCCGCGTTGCATCAAGAGACGGCAACCGACCCGCGCGATCCGCTCGGCCGACTCCAGCGTTTCTTCGATCCCGGGACCATCCTTCCGCTGCACCCGCGTGACAAGTCCGGCGTGCTCGCTGCCATCGGCGAGGTGGACGGCGTCCGCACCGTGGCCTACTGCTCCGACGCCACCGTCATGGGCGGCGCGATGGGCGTGGAGGGCTGCAAGCACATCGTCGACGCGATCGACACCGCGATCGATTCCGGCGTCCCGGTGGTCGGGCTGTGGCACTCCGGTGGCGCTCGCTTGGCCGAGGGCGTCGAGGCGCTGCACGCGGTCGGCCTGGTCTTCGAGGCCATGGTCCGCGCGTCCGGCCTGGTTCCGCAGATCTCCGTGGTGCTCGGCTTCGCCGCCGGTGGCGCCGCCTACGGTCCGGCGCTGACCGACATCGTGATCATGGCTCCGGAAGGCCGCGTCTTCGTGACCGGACCCGACGTGGTCCGCAGCGTGACCGGCGAGCAGGTCGACATGGCCACCCTGGGCGGTCCCGAGACGCACGGCAAGAAGTCCGGCGTCACCCACATCGTGGCCCACGACGAGGCCGACGCGCTGCACCGCGCGCGCCGCCTGGTGTCGATGTTCGCCGAGCAGGGCGAATTCGACCTGGTGGCGGCCGAGCACGGCGACATGGACCTGAAGGCTCTGCTGCCGGAATCGGCCAAGCGCGCCTACGACGTGAAGCCGATCATCCACGAACTGCTCGACAACGTCGACGGCGAGTCGTCGTTCGAGGAGTTGCAGGGGCTGTACGCCCGCAGCATCGTCACCGGTCTGGGCCGTCTCGGCGGCCGCACGGTCGGCGTGCTGGCGAACAACCCGATCCGCCTGGGCGGCTGCCTGAACTCCGAAAGCGCCGAGAAGGCGGCACGTTTCGTGCGGTTGTGCGACGCGTTCGGCATTCCGCTGATCGTGATCACCGACGTCCCGGGCTACCTGCCCGGTGTCGGCCAGGAGTGGGAAGGCGTCGTCCGGCGCGGCGCGAAACTGCTGCACGCGTTCGCCGAGGCGCGCGTTCCGCGGGTCACCCTGGTCACCCGCAAGATCTACGGTGGCGCCTACATCGCGATGAACGCTCGCTCGCTCGGTGCGACGGCTGTCTACGCGTGGCCCGGTTCGGAAGTGGCCGTCATGGGCGCCAAGGCCGCGGTCGGCATCCTGCACAAGAAGGCCCTCGCGGCCGCGCCGGAGGAGGAGCGCGAGGCGCTGCACGAGCGGCTCACCGCCGAACACGAGCGCATCGCGGGCGGCGTGGAGCGCGCCATCGCGATCGGTGTCGTCGACCAGGTCATCGACCCGGCGAAGACCCGCAGCACCATCGCCGCGGCGCTCGCCGCGGCCCCGGCCCGCGCCAGCCACCACAAGAACATCCCGCTCTGATCGAACCATCGAAGCGGGCTCCGGCACGCTTGGTTCACGCGGTCGCCGCAACGCTTCTATTCGAGGGGCTGCGGCGACCGTGTCGTTTTCGAGGGATGGGCGCGATGCGCGTTGAAGGCGTTACAGCTGCCACCACCAGTCGATGCAAGGTATCCCAGGCGCTTGGACTGAGCCATCGGCAGGCGTATCGATGACGGAGAAGAACTCCGACACCGCCTGACCGTCGACGATGTACCGCGGCACGGTCAGCGCCCAGTCGATGTTCCCGCGTATGACATGCCCGAGATCCCGGATATATTGGCGGGTATCGACGCTGAACTCCCCTGCTCGCGCGCTCAGCGTGAGGAATCGGCACATGATTCGGTCCCGCAGCGAGATCGCGCGTGAGACAGCAGACCCACTCGAACACCCGTCTTGCGCGGCGAGGACCTCTATGATGTTCTGCCGGTTGGCTTCGCCCATAACTACGGTCTTGGCGAAGGAGTGCAGGTCGTTATCCAACGCCGCTATCAGCCTGGCCATTTCGGACAGTGCTCGGATCGTGGGGTGACTGTATTCCGAGTCGGGAATCTCGTAGCCGGTCACCAGTTCGGTCATCACCGTGACCACCTCGCCTGCGGCATTGTTCAAGCGGATCGTCAAATACCGATCGAGATCCGGTACGCCTGCCGCCGCGATCTGGGCGGTCACCCCGAACAACCAGCTGCGATGCGCGTCGACCCAACGTCGATGCTGGGCGTGGGTGACCTGTGCCGAGAACCGTGTCGAGAGATCGACGATGGCCGCCAGCGTCGGATCTGTCTCGCGGGTTCGGGGATCGGGCGTCTCCAGCAATCGCATAAGCCGATGTGTATAAGCAACGAAGCCCGCGAGATCCCTCGCGAGGGCACCGTCGTCGCTGCGATCATCGAATGCGAATCCCCAGTAGTCCCAGTCCGCCGCGATCTGCAGTCTGTCGAGGATGCCGTGGGGCGCCACACGTGCGGCGAACTCGGCCGATCTCGTGGCGAGCAGGCGGCGCCGGTACTCGGCGCCCCCGAGGTGGTCGAAGCCGGCCAGCCACTGCATCGACGCCATTTCGAGCTCGCCGGCCTGCGGATGTACCGCGGATTCGATCGGGCAGAAGACGGCGATCGGGGGGAGACGACGGAGTCGGCTGTCGACATCCACGGTGTTGTCGTGCCGACCGGTGGGTGTGCATCCGATCATGACTGCGCTACACCGCTCTCGGCGTGAGTTCGGGCCATTACCCGGAGGCGAAACGCGCGCGGTCGCAGCGCCATGGCCACGGCGGGTCGGACCGGCCGCATCGAAGACGGCAGCAGCTGCCATCGGCGGGCGATTGTGGCGAGTGTGAGCGTGGCTTCGGCGAGCGCGAAGTGTTCACCCGCGCAACGTCGGGCGCCGGCACCGAATGGGATGTAGGAGGGGCAGTCGTCGAGTCCGGGATCGGCATTCCAGCGATCCGGATCGAATCGGGACGGCTCGCGGAACATGGTGGGGAGGCGGTGCAGGAGGTACGGGCTGTAGACCACTGCGGTGCCGGGAGCCAACCGGTATCCCCCGAGCAGTGTTTCGGTGGTCACAGTCCGTGTGAACAGCCACCCCGGCGGGTAGAGCCGCATGGTCTCGGCCAGCACCCGGCGCGTCGTCGTCAGCTCGCTTGCGTGGCCGTATCGCATATGGCCATCCAGCGATACCCGGTCTGCTTCCAGCTGCACAGCTCGCCAGGTAGCGGGGTGCCGGGACAACAGGTACAACGCCCAGGCCAGGACGCTCGCGGTTGTTTCCGATCCCGCGATGAAAAAGGCAGTCAACTGATCGTGCAGCGAGTCCCTATCGCACCGAGCAGCGCCCCCATGTGCCGCGATCAGGCTCGACAGCAGGTCACCGTGGTCGGCGCCCTCGTCGAGCCGCTTGTCGACGATCCGATCGACGAGCCGGCGCAGGCCGGCACGCGCGCGGTGATAACGGAGATTGCGCCGAGTCGGGAGTTCATCGAGTGGCCGTGGAAGTAACATCTGCCGGTAAAGGCCTGTGACGATCGTCGTGACATCCGACAGTGCATGGTCGAGTGCAGCGGGTGTCAAACTCTCGGAAAACATCGCCGCCAGGAAACTGCGAAGCGTGATGTGCAACATCTCGGACAGTACGTCGATGGTTTCACCGTCGCGCCATCGACCGGTCACCGCATCGATCTCCCTGGACATCGCGGTTGCGTAGCCAGGTAGGCGCCCGCGATGAAAGGCAGGCTGAATCAGGCGGCGTTGCCGTCGGTGCGCGTCGTGCGAGGCGGTGATCACGTTGTCGCCCACGACATGCCGAGCGACTTCGAACAATGGGCCGCCCTTGTCGAAGACGCGGTCGTTACGCAGCACCTGCTGGGTGAGAACCGGATCGCACACCACAACTGCGGTAGCCATCGGACCGATCCGTACCCGGACCAAACCACTGTCGAGGGCGGACAACGACTCGAGGAATGTCCACGGTTGTCGTAGCAGCGCCAGACTGTGGCCGATAAGAGGCAGCGCACCCGGCGCGGTCGGAATCACGGGAGCAGCGGATCGCTTCATCAGGTGGCACTCGTTCTTTCTTGCCGGCACTGCGCCCGAGGGGCGGCACCTCGTGAGCGGCACCCGTTCTCGGCGAATCGTCAGCATACGCACAACGGCGCTTTCCGACCAGATGGTTCGTGATATGGATCACATACCAGGCTGTCGGTCGCAAGTCG
The DNA here is from genome assembly GCF_009829295.1 of Nocardia sp. CY15. Lineage (NCBI taxonomy): Bacteria > Bacillati > Actinomycetota > Actinomycetes > Mycobacteriales > Nocardiaceae > Nocardia > Nocardia sp. CY15. The sequence continues at coordinate 133,788 of NZ_VUOT01000020.1, read as the reverse complement.
CCGCCGTCATCGCTCGGGGAGTCAACGGGACTCGGGTCCGACCGCTGATGCCGCGCTGCTTCCCGGTGGTGGCAAACCTCCGGTCACCCACCCCCAGCGGTAGTGAGGTTTCACGGGGCGCGGGCGGGGGAGCGGTCGGTAGCATCGGGAGGTGCGCTACGAAGAACTGGCCGATGTGCCGTGCTCGATCACGCGCCCACTCGTGATCTTCGGTGATCGCTGGACTCTGTTGATTCTCAAGTCATGCTTCTCCGGCATCCGCAGGTTCAACGCGTTCCAGAGCGCACTGGGTATCTCGCGCAGCAGGTTGCAGGATCGGCTGGACCGGCTGATCGACAATGGCATCCTCGTCAAGCAGAAGGCTGCCGTGGGGGCACACGAGGAATACCGCCTCACTCCCAAGGGGCACGACATCTACCCGATTCTGCTGGCCATCCGCGATTGGGGCGACACCTACATGGCGCCCGAGGGACCTCCGGTGCGCTACCGGCACCGCGACTGTGCGGGCGAGGCACATGTACGCCTCGAGTGCGATTTGTGTGGAGAGGAACTCACCGCCCGCGATGTCACCCCGGAGCCGGGTCCGGGTCTGCTCGACGCCACCGGTGCGAAGGCTGCGGGCAGCACGCGCTGAAGGGTGTGCGCCGGGCGCCCACGTCAGGAAGCCCGACATCCGAGGGCCGCAGCCGACTGCGCCGCGTGCGCAGAAAGGCGGCCAGCTCGGCTCGATTCGGCATGAGGACATTCTGGCGCACGGCCAGCGCCCGAGGGTGGTACAAATCGGTCCTCCCCGGCCGGATCGGCAGCTGCCAATCTCGTGGTGTGACGACGACAGCACTGATCACCGGCGCCAACAAGGGCATCGGATACGAAACCGCTCGACAGCTCGCCGCCCGTGGCGCGACCGTGCTGGTCGGGGCGAGGGACAACGCCCGCGGCACCACGGCCGCGGACAAGCTGAACGCCGAGGGGGCAGACGCCCGCTTCGTTCAACTGGACGTCGCCGACGCCGATTCGGTCGCGCGAGCGGCGGCGTGGATCGAGGAGGAGTTCGGCGAACTCGACATCTTGGTGAACAACGCGGGCATCGCGGGGCGACTCGACGGGGACGGCAAGCCCTCGTCCACCGCGCTGTCGATCCTGCGAGAGGTGTACGAAACCAACGTGTTCGGCGTCGTGGCCGTGACGAATGCGATGCTGCCCCTACTGCGCCGCGCGGACGCCGGTCGTATCGTCAACGTGTCCAGCGAGGTCGGCTCACTGGCCTTGATGATGGATCCCGACGGGCCCATGTGGCCGATGGCTTCGATCGCGTATCCCTCCTCGAAGACCGCCCTCACCATGGTGACCGCGATGTATGCCAAGGAACTGTGGGATACACCGATCAAGGTGAATGCGGCGAACCCCGGTTACTGTGCGACCGATCTCAACGGCAACACCGGTTTTCGCGCTGCGGCGCAGGGCGCCGAGGTGGTCGTCCACCTCGCGACTCTGCCGGCGGGCGGACCGAGCGGGCAGTTGTGGGGATACCGTTGGGGCGCTCCGGCGGGCGACGAATACGGTGTGCTGCCCTGGTGACACGAACGCCGAGGTCGGCGTGCAGCGCCCCGCCGATTCGGTTCGGGTTCGGCCGGGCGGTGCGTCGTAAGTGGGTTGCTCTGCCACCTCCGAGCAGGTGGTTACTGCTCGGAGGTGGTCGAGACTGCGGTTCGGGGCGTCACTCGGCGAACCAGGTGGCGACCTCGTCGGGCTCGGCGCGAGCGGTGCGGAAACTGTTGACCGGGTGATCCGTATCCGGGTAGCCGAAGGAGATGCCGCAAACTATTTTGCGGTGATCGGGAATGCCGAAGTAGTCCCGGATGAACGGGGAGTAGGTAGCCAGTGCGGCCTGCGGCGCCGCGCCGAGGCCCAGGGCCTGTGCGCCCAGGAGGAAACTGCCGATATAGAGGCCGCAGTCCACCGCCCCGTAGACGCCCAGGTCCGCTTCGCTGGTCACGATCGCCACGTGCGGCGCGTCGAAGAGTTCGAAGTTCCGCACGGCTTGCCGCATGGTCTTCCCGTGATCGCCTTTGGCTATGCCGACGCTTTCATACAGTTGCTTGCCGCATTCCCGCCTGCGGTCCCGGTAGACACCGGTGTATTGCGCCGGAAACGCGAAATCCGGTGCGGGCGTGGCGGTGGCGATGTGTTCGAGCAGTTCCTTCCGGAAGCGATCGGTTCCGGTGCCTTCGGTCACCACGACCTGCCAGGGCTGGGTGTTGCACCACGACGGCGTCCGCTGGGCCAGCCGCAGCAGGGCGCGGACCGTGTCGCGCTCGACGGGCTGCCCGCGGAATTGCCTGCACGTCCACCGCTGGTCGAGCACCCGGGTCAGCGCCGTGAACTCGTCGGTCGTCACTGTCATTCCCCCGCCTCCTTTGGCAGTCTTATTTCGAGACCAGACGCTAGCATCGAACACTCCGGTGCGAAAGCCGGGAGGCGCACGCCGATCGCCGAGGACGGGCGAGCCGACCGCGACGCGCTCAGCGGGAAGCCGGTTGTTCGCGTTGCACGATCCGCGCGGCTCGGACGAGGCAGAATCCCGATATGGCGTCCGAAGCCCCCGCCGCGCGGGACCGCAAACGGCACGGCAGGCATTACACGCCGCCGGTGCTGGCCCGGTTTCTCGCGCAGCGGCTGCTGCGCCATGTGGAGGTTTCGAAGACCGGCGTCCTGCGCGTGCTCGATCCGGCGTGCGGCGACGGCGAGCTGCTGTTCGCGGTGCGGCACGAGGCCGCGGCACGGTTCCCGGGCGCCCGGCTGGTGCTGACCGGCTACGACCTGGACGCCCGCGCGCTCGCGGTCGCGCGCGAGCGTGCCGGCGCGGCGGGGATCGCCGCGCACTGGCGCAGGGCCGACTTCCTCGCGGTCGAGGCCCAGCTCGCCGACGGCTCGTTCGACGCGGTGATCACCAACCCGCCGTACGTGCGCACCCAGCAGCTGGGCGGATCGACCGCGCGGTTGCTGAGCAAGCGGTTCGGCCTGCGCGGGCGGATCGACCTGACGCATCCGTTCGTCGCGACGCTGCCCCGGTTGCTGGCCGCCCGAGGCGTGCTCGGCCTGTTGTGCGCCAACCGATTCCTGACCACCAAGGCCGGCGCGAACATCCGGCGACTGCTGCTGACCGACCTTGCTCCGCTCGAGCTGTACGACCTGGGGGACACCAGGTTGTTCACCGCCGCTGTCCTGCCCGCGATCACCATCGCGCGGCGCGCGAGCCACCACGACGGCTGCCGCTACGTCTCCGCCTACGAGGCCGGTGGCGCGATACCCGGTGAGAAGACGCTTTTCGAGGCGCTGGCAGACCCGTACGGCTCGATAGTCGAGTACAACGGGCGGACCTTCGTCATCGAGGTCGGCAGTTTGGTGACCGGACGCCAGTCACCGCCGCCCCTCGATCATGCCGGGGGCGACCGGATCAGCGGCGAGAGTTCGAGCGGTGCGGCAGCGCACGACGGACAGCCGGAGTCAGCCGCGGAACGCCGGACACAGCGGGGCGTGGCGCGCGAACCGGACATCGCGTGGCGGATGTCGCACGAGGCGATCGATTCCTGGTTGACGCGGATCGCGGCGGCGACCTGGCGCGACTTCGGTGACGTGGCGCGCATCCGGGTCGGCATCAAGACCACCGCCGACCGCGTGTTCATCTCCGACGGCTGGGCCGACGCCGATCCGTGCCCCGAACCGGAATTGCTGCTCGATCTGATCACCCACCACGATCTGACGCCGTGGCGGGCCAACCGCGCCCGCGACGTTCGCGTGCTGTATCCCTACGACCTGGACAGGACGCGCCGCACACCCATCGACCTCGCCGAATTTCCCGCCGCCGCCGCGTACCTGCTGTCGCATCGGGAGACGCTGGCCGGACGACGCTACGTCGTGGAGAGCGGTCGCGATTGGTACGAGATCTGGGTTCCGCAGCGCCCGCACCTGTGGCGCGAGCCGAAGCTGGTCTTTCCGGACATCAGCGACCGTCCGCGTTTCGCGCTGGACAGTTCGGGGGCCGTGGTCAACGGCGACTGCTATTGGATCTCGCTACCGGACCTGGCCGGTGTGCCAGCCGAGGCCACACGCTTGGCGTATCTGCTGATGGGTGTGGCGAATTCGGCGCTCGGGTTGCGGTTCTACGACGCGGTCTGCGGCAATCGGTTGTACTCGGGCAGGCGGCGCTGGATCACTCAGTACGTGTCGCGGCTGCCGGTGCCCGACCCCGCGGCAGCCCGGTCGGGGGCCGTGATCGACTTGGTGGGCGAGTTCGTCGAGGGTCGTATGCCCGATCCGGCGGCGCAAGCCGAGCTGGACGACCGCGTGGCCGCGGCGTTCGGCGTCCGATTACGCGCTGACCTGGACGCCGACCATCGGCAGCAGGGTGCGGCGGGCGAAGTCGCGGGCGGCGCTTCGATCGCTCACCGGGATCAGCCCGTCGGGCGTGAGCGCGAGCGACAGCGCCAGCCGGGCCATGATCTCGGCGACCAGGTCGGCGTCGAAATCGTGCGTGCCACCGGCATCTCGTAGCTCGCGCAGCTTCTCGGCCAGGTAGTCGCGGCCGACGGCGAGGATCGGCCCCGCTTCGGTGGTCAGCCGGGGCAGGATCAGGTCCGGCTCGGTGCGCAGCAGCCTGCGCAGCAGTTCGTTGCCCGCGATGGCGCTGATGAACGCGACGAAGATCTCGACCAGCTGATCGTCGTTGCCGGAGACGGTGTGCACCTGCTTCTCGATCGCGGCGACGAAACGCTGGGCCTCCCGGACGCTGACCGCCTCGACGAGGTCGTTCTTGGATTCGTAGCGCCGGTACAGCGTGGCGGGGCTGATCCCCGCGCGGCGCGCGATCTCACCCATACTGGTCCGCTTGATGCCGAAGTCGAGGAAGGCCGAGAGTGCGCTTTCCAGGAGCTTCTCGCCGTCGGCGACCGGTTTCTCCAGGATGCGTTGCAGCATGGGCGAGATGGAAGGCACAGGATCTCCAGTGGTTTCGGCGCGGTGGCCGGGCCGTGGCCGGTGGGCGCGGCATCGCGACGGGTGCGGACGGGACGTTCATTATTTCATTGGGTAGGCCGAGCGTGACCGGGCATCGCCCGACCGCGTGATCCCGCACAGTAGGTCGCGTGTCCAGAATAAACTGGGCAGCCTGTGGTCGGTGTCGGCCGCATCGTCGGCCGATGCGGAAAGGGGTTGAGCCATGGGATATTTCGCGGATCGCGTCGTGGCGGTCACCGGAGCGGGGTCGGGTATCGGCCGGGAATTGGCAGTGGCGCTGGCCGGCGCGGGGGCGTGGCTGGCGCTGTCGGACAAGTCGGCGGAGGCCGTCGCCGAGACCGGGAGGCTGTGCGCGGCCGCGGGCCGGGAGCCCGCGGTGAGCGCGGTGGACGTCACCGACCGCGCGGCCGTGTTCGCGTACGCGGAGCGGACCGTCGCGCGGTTCGGGCGGGTCGAGGCGCTGTTCAACAACGCGGGCATCCTGCACGTCGGCAGCGTGCTGGAGTCGCCGTTCAGCGACTTCGAAGAGGTGATGGCCGTCGACTTCTGGGGTGTGGTCAACGGAACGAAGGCGTTCCTGCCGCATCTGCTGGCTGCCGAACGCGCGCATGTCGTCAACATCTCGTCGGCGTTCGGGTTGGTGGCCGTGGCGCGGCACGCACCCTACACCGCGGCCAAGTTCGCCGTGCGCGGCTTCACCGACTCGCTGCGCCAGGACATGCGGGCGGCGGGCGGCACCGTGCGGGTCACCGGGGTGTATCCCGGCGGGGTGCTCACCGGGATCGCCCGGTCGGCGAGGGTCGCGCCGGGCGTCGACGCGGCGCAGGTGGTGCGCCGGTTCGAAGGACAGGTGGCGCGGATGAGCCCGGCCGCGGCGGCGCGGACCATTCTGCGCGGCGCCGCCCGCGGCGAGGCGAAGGTCCTCGTCGGACTGGACGCCGTCGTTGTGGACCTGGTCACAAGAATCGCCGGGTCGTACCACGAGAAGGTGCTGGACATGGTATTCCGGTCCTGACCGCTCTCAGGGTACGCGGTCAGAGATGGGAAATGGCGAAATGAGAACTGTCAGAACGTATCTCACGTTATGGTGGACGGGTGAGGCGTCGCGCCGCACCGGCGGCGGGCCGTGGAGGCCCGCTCGGTGACGAAATGGATTCTGCTCGAGTGTTTCTCCGGTAGTCCCGGACGCGTGATCGCCTTGGGGTCCACACCGAAGTCGTTCGTGCCGCTGGCCAACATCCTGCGCAACCCGCTGTCGCTCGCCGACGCGGAGTCGGCGCTGTGGCAGGCGTGTGCGACCGGTGTGCCGGTCGCACAGGTCTCCGACGACGGGCGGCGCACGGTGCGGGCCGAGCCGCTGCTCATCACGCCGCGGCAGGCGCATGCCGTTCGACTGTGGGTGGGTCCGGTGCGGGAGCCCGTCCTGGCCGCGGACCCGATGGGCGCGTGGTATTTCGACCTCACGACCAACCGCTCGGTGCGCAGCGTCGACCTGCTGGACCTGTACGGTGTCGCGCCCGAGAACCGGGCCGCCGAGCTGGCCATCGCCAGTGCGTTCACCCGGCTGGTCACCAACCGCGACGAGAGCGAGGCGCTGGCCAAGATCGTCAACTCGGCGCCGGGCACCGAGCACCAGGCGGTCTGGATTATCCGTCGGGACGACGCCGCGCTGCGCGCCGGGCATTTCGCCTGCCGGATCGTCGTCGAGCCGGATGACACCGGCGTGCGTCACGTGCTCCTGCGCGGCGTGACGCAGGACATCGGCGCGGCCACCGCGGTCGCCGCCGCGCCGCCGCCGACGATCCTGGAGTACACGGTGCTGGAAGCCGCCACCGAACCCGGCGAGTACCGCGCGATCGTCAATCTGCGGTCGTTGCGGTTGATCCGGTGGATCGGCGCGCCGATGCCGGACATCGCCTGGGAGGATCTGCCGCAGCAGCCGAGACCGCAGATCCACCCGGACGATCTGGAGGCCGCGAAGGCCATGTCGCGAGAGCTGGCGCGGCATCGCACCGAGGGAACGGTGCGCCTGCGCCGGATCGACGGTGGTTGGCAACCGGTACGAATACGGGCCGCGTTGATGGCGCTGGATCAGCACACCACGGCCGGATTGGCCACGGTCACCGCGGAGTGAACCGCCGTGACCGTGGCAGGCGAAGTCATTGGCGCGGCAGATCCAGCTCGGCCATTTCCTTCTCGATCGCGTTCGCGGCGAAATCCACGCCGCGGGAACGTAATTCATGTACCCGGCGCTGGAGTGCCTCGACTCCACCGGGTTGGGCCGCGATGTCGGCCACGCTGATCCGGCCCTTGGGCCGATGCACACCCGACTGCACGTACGACACCGTGATACCTCCTGCCTGCACGCTCACCCGCCCACCGACCCGGGTGGGTTCACCACTGCGCTACAAGTCGCACGACAACCGTGTCGACAGGAGAGCCCGGGTCGCCGGGCACGCTGGCTGAATGCTATCAGCGAACCTTACTGGACACTTGATCAGTGTGTCCGGTATCACACCTCATTTGCCGTGCGATGTTGAGCTGTATTTGCTAGGTAGACAGACGCATTCAGGCGAATGCGATCTTGTTCCTCGGCGCGCAGCTCTCGGCGTACCTTGCCCGGTACGCCCGCCACGAGTGAGCCGGGCGGAATCCGCGCGCCCTCCGGGATCAGTGCGTTGGCCGCGATCAGGCTGCCCGGCCCGACCACGGCGCCGTTGAGGACGGTGGCGCCCATGCCGACGAGCACGTCGTCGCCGATGGTGCACCCGTGCAGGATCGCGTTGTGTCCTACCGAGACTCCCGCGCCAACGGTCAGGGGGAAGCCGGGGTCGGCATGCAGCACGCAGCCGTCCTGGATATTGCTGCGCGCGCCGACCTCGATCGTCTCCAGGTCACCGCGCAGTACGGCGCTGTACCAGACGCTGACCTCGGCCCCGAGCCGCACGCGGCCGATCACGGTGGCGTTCGGCGCGAGCCACGCGCTGTCCTCGATATCCGGCGCATAGTCGCCCAGCTGAATCCGCATGGTCACGAACTTAACCGCGCCCCCTGGAAGCCGGCGCGGTGGGCGGCCGGGCTGGTGCCGAGGAGGCGGTGGAAGTGGTGGCGCAGGCTCACCGCCGTGCCGAACCCGGTGTCGACGGCGATGCGTTCCACGGTGTCGGCGGTGGATTCGAGCAATAGCCGCGCCCGGTCGGTGCGCTGGAGCAGCAGCCACTGTTGCGGGCTGCTGCCGGTGCGGTCGCGGAAGCGGCGGGTGAACGTGCGCCGCGACATGAGTGCGACCCGCGCCCAGCTGTCCAGGTCGATCGGGTCGCCGAGACGGGTTCGCGCCCCCACCATGGCGCGTTCGATCGGATCGTCCTCGGCGGCGTCGGGGACCGCGACCGGGATGTACTGTGCCTGCGATCCGCTGCGGTGCGGGGCGGTGACCAGCGCTCGGGCCAGCTCGGTGGCCGCTTTGCTGCCCAGATCGCCGCGGACCAGGTGCAGGCAGCAGTCCAGGGCCGCGGCCACGCCCGCCGACGTCACGACATCGCCCAGGTCCGTCCACAGCGTGTCGGCGCGGACGCGGACCGCCGGGAACGCGCGGGCCAGTTCGGCGGCGGCGGCCCAGTGCGTTGTCACCTCGCGCCCGTCGGCCAGCCCGCTGGCGGCCACCGCCCACGAGCCGAGGCACAGCCCGACGATCCTGGCGCCGCCGGCGTGGGCGGTGCGCAGCGCGGCGCGCACTTCGGCGGACAGTCGCGTTCCGGGCCGCCAGCTCGGGATCACGATCGTGTCGGCGCGGGCCAGCGTGTCGAGTCCGTGCCGGACATTGATGTCGAAACCGGCTGGAGTGCTGTAATTCCCGGGCCGCTCGGCGCACACGTCTACCTGATACGGCGCGGACCCGTCGATTCCTATCCGCCCGAAAACCAGGCTGGGCACCGACAAATGGAAGGGACTGATCCCGTCGAACGCGAAGACGGCTACCGTGCGCATGGCCCGATCTTAACGATAAGCGGCTCCCGGGCCACTGTTGACCGGTGCGCGGGCCGGACAGGATCGACGACATGAGCGACACGATCGAAACCACCGCCCTCGAAGTCCTGCACGTCGGCGGGCCGACGCTGCGGTTGCGCTACGCGGGGCGCACTTGGCTGACCGACCCCACCTTCGACGAGCCCGGCGACTACCCGGGGCGCGTCACGCTGCACAAACTTGTCGGCCCCGCAGTGTCGCCGCGAGAACTCGGCCCGGTGGACGTCGTGCTGCTCTCCCACGACGAACACCCCGACAACCTGGACAGCTCCGGCCGGGAATTCCTCCGTACCGTGCCGACCGTACTGTCCACGCCCGGCGCCGCGACTCGCATCGAGGGCGTGCGCGGACTGCAGAACTGGGAGACCGTGACGGTGCGCGGAGTGCAGGTGACCGGCGTGCCCGCCCTGCACGGCCCCGAGGGCTGCGAACCGTTCACCGGATTCGTCACCGGGTTCGTGCTGCGGGCCGAAGGAGAGCCGACGGTGTACGTCTCGGGTGACAACGCCTCCGTCGACGTGGTGCGGCGGATCGCCGAGCGAATCGGGCGCATCGATGTCGCGGTGCTCAACGTGGGCGCCGCGAACATCGGCCACTTCGGCGACGCCGACCTCACGTTGAACGCGCGCACCGCGCTGCTGGCCGCCGAGGTGCTCGGCGACGCCCTGATCGTGCCGGTGCACGGCGAGGGCTGGGCGCACTTCAGTGAGTCGCTCGACCATCTCAGCCGGATATTCCGCTACGCCGGTCGCGGGGATCAACTGCGCATCCCGCCCTTGGGACGGGCGGCCGCCGTGAGACCGCAGTCGGCCGAGCGCGGTGCCACGCTCAGCTGAGCAACGTGCCGAGAAACCGGCTCGAAGAGCGGACGCGGATGGTCGTCATGCGCGACCGGCGCGTCGCTCGTGGCGTCGGCACGTCGGCGGGGCCACGATGGCGGTATGAGGATCGGAGTACCACGGGAGGTCAAGGAGCAAGAGTTCCGGGTAGCCCTGACTCCGGCGGGCGCCGGGGAGCTGGCCGGGCACGGACACGAGGTTGTGGTACAGGCGGGCGCGGGCATCGGATCGGGGTTTCCCGACGTCGATTACGCCGCGGTGGGGGCCCGCTTGGTCCCGGACGCCGACCAGGTGTGGCGGGAAGCGGAGCTGGTGTTGAAGGTGAAGGAACCGATCGCGCAGGAGTATCCGCGGATGCGCCATGGGCAGGTGCTGTTCACCTTCCTGCACTTGGCGGCTTCGCGCGAATGCACCGATGCCGTGTTGCGGTCGGGGATCACCGCCATCGCCTACGAGATGGTCCGTGCCGCCGACGGGTCGCTGCCGCTGCTGGCCCCCATGAGCGAGATCGCGGGCAAGCTGGGCGCCCAGGTCGGCGCCTATCACCTGATGGCTCCGCTCGGCGGCGCCGGACTGCTGCCCGGTGGCGTCCCCGGCGTGCGCCCGGCGGAGGTGGTCGTGCTCGGCGGCGGCGTCGCGGGCTCGAACGCGGCCGCGGTGGCCGTGGGCATGGGCGCGCGCGTCAGCGTGCTGGACACCGACCTTCGCCGGTTACGCGAACTCGACGCCCGCTTCGACGGTCGGGTCACCACCGTCGCGTCGAACACCACGGAGATCCGGCGCGCGGTGCTGTCGGCCGACCTGGTGATCGGCGCGGTGCTGGTACCGGGCGCGCGAGCGCCGAAACTGGTCTCCGACGAGCTCGTCGCGGGCATGCGCCCCGGCGCGGTGCTGGTGGACATCTCCATCGACCAGGGTGGCTGCTTCGCCTCCGCGCACCCGACGACGCACGCGAATCCGACTTTCCGGGTGGCGGACGCGCTGTTCTACTGCGTCGCCAATATGCCGGGCGCGGTACCGCACACCTCGACGATCGCGCTCACCAACGCGACCCTTCCCTACGTGCGGGCGATCGCTGGTCTCGGCTGGCAGGAGGCGTGCGCCGCGCGCCCCGATCTCGCCCACGGGCTCACCGCGGACGCCGGGCGACTGCTTTCCGGCGAAGTAGCCGCCGCGCACGGCTATTCCAGACCGCTCGGCGTCGCGGGCTGACTACTCCTGTTCGGTGCGTCCCTCGCCCAGATACCAGTCGGGCTCACCGGTGGTGGGCAGGTCGCGCAACTTGTCCGGGTTACGGACCACGTCGATGGCGACGATGTGGCCGTCGTCGACGGTGAAGGAGAAGACGCCGGTGTGGGTGCCGTCGAAGACCACCAGCCCCGGCTGGCCGTTGACCAGCACCGCGCGGCCCCACCCGCCCACAGCCGACGGCGCGTGGTACCAGCCGAGCAGCAGCTTGGCCACGAGTTCGGCGCCGTGCACGGGCTGCCGGATCGCGGGCACCTTGCCGCCGCCGTCGGCGGTCAGGCTCGCGTCCGAGTCGAGGACGCCGAGCAGAGCGCCGAGATCGCCGGAGCGCCAGGCCAGCGCGAAGGCCGACACCACCCTCTTCTGCTCGTCGGGGGACGCGGGGAAACGCGGGGTGCCGTTCTCGACGTGCTTGCGCGCCCGCGAAGCGAGCTGGCGGACGGCGGCCGGGGTGCGGCCGACCACTTCGGCGACCTCCGGGCCGCTCATGCCGAAGACGTCCTGGAGCACGAACGCGGTGCGCTCGGCAGGGGAGAGCGACTCGAGCACGACCAGCAGGGCTGTGGTGACCCGCTCGTCCTGGGTGATCCGGTCGGCGGGGTCCTCCCAGCTGGTCACCTCCGGCTCCGGCAGCCATTCGCCCACGTACTGTTCGCGGCGCACGCGCGCGGAGCCGAGGTGGTCGAGGGCGAGACGGCCGGTCACCGTGGACAGCCACGCCCGCAGGTTGTCGATCTCACCGGCGGCGCCCGCCTCGTACTGGCGCTGCAACCGCAACCACGCCTCCTGCACCACGTCGTCGGCGTCGCTGAGGCTGCCCAAGGTGCTGTAGGCGAGCCTGCGCAGATAGGGCCGGTGCTCCTCGAACCGCCTGGCCAGCTCGGCCTGGTCGATGGGCTCGGAGGAGGGCTGCTCGGAAGTCACTGCTGTTCGCCGTTCGTCGTTCGGCCCCCGCCGGGGCGAGTTCATGGATGCGTCACCAGGTCGACGACGCAGGGGCACCGAGTGTGACACGGCGCCGACAGCGCGAGCCGTGTGCACGGCCGCGGGCGGGCACCCGTTAACCTCGCCGGGTGCAGAAGGGGACCTCCATCGCGGTCGGGTTGCTGCTCGGATTCGCACTCGACCGGGTGTTCGGTGACCCGCGACGGTGGCATCCGGTCGCCGGATTCGGCACGGCGGTGGCGGCTTTGGAGTCGGTGACCTACGCCGACCGGCGGGCGGCGGGGCTGGCGCACGAGGCGCTTGCCGTCGGCGCGGTGGTCGGGCTCGGCCTGGCCGTGCGGCGCGGCGGGGTGACCGCGACCGCCGCCGCGACCTGGACCGTGCTGGGCGGACACAGCCTCGCGCGGACCGGGCGCGTCATGGCCGACCGGTTGTCCGCCGGTGACCTGGACGGCGCTCGCACGCTGCTGCCTTCGCTGTGCGGCCGCGATCCACAAGCGCTCGACGCGGACGGGCTCGCCCGCGCGGCCCTGGAGTCCATCGCCGAGAACACCTCCGACGCGGCCGTTGCCCCGGTCCTCTGGGGGGCCGTGGCGGGCGTCCCGGGGTTGCTCGGGTACCGCGCGGTCAACACGCTCGACGCGATGATCGGCTACCGCAACGCGCGCTACCGGCGTTTCGGCTGGGCCGCCGCGCGCGTCGACGACGCGGCCAATTTGCTCCCGGCGCGCGTCACCGGGCTGCTCACGGCCGCGCTCGCCCCGCTGATCGGCGGCCGCCCCGCAGCGGCTCTGCGCGCTTGGCGCCGCGATGCGGCCGGGCATCCCAGCCCCAACGCGGGGGTGGTCGAAGCGTCGATGGCCGGGGCGCTCGGCGTCCGGCTGGGTGGCCGCACCGAGTATCCGCACGGCGTGGAAATGCGCCCGCTGCTCGGCGACGGTCCGGCTCCTACCGTCGACGACCTGCGCCGCGCCGTCCGCCTTTCCGAGGCCGTGCAGCTCGCGGCCACCCTGCTCGCCGCCGTCGTAGCCGCGACGAGGCGCTGAGCGTTCGTCGCGGTAAGCGCTCGCCGCGCGATGCGGACCCCAATAGGCTTCCGGGGTGCGCATCGAGCTCATGGCCATCGTCGTGGCGGAGTACGACCCGGCGATCAGCTTCTTCGTCGACTCGCTGGGATTCGAGCTGCTCGAGGACTCGCCCGCACTCACCAATGACGGCCGCTCGAAACGGTGGGTCGTCGTAAGGCCGCCCGGTGCGCAAACGGGCATCCTGCTGGCCCGGGCCGACGGTGGGTCGCAAGCCGCCGTGATCGGACAGCAGGTGGCGGGCAGGGTCGGGTTCTTCCTGCGGGTCGACGACTTCCAGGCTGCGTATGACCGGATGGTTTCGCGGGGTGTCGAGTTCGTGAGCGTGCCCCGCGGCGAATCGTATGGGCGGGTGGCGGTCTTCCTCGACATCGCGGGGAATCGGTGGGATCTGCTCGGTCCGGATCAGCCGTAGTGCTTCTCCAGCGTGGAGCCACAGCCTGTCGACAGTGTTCGCGGCGAGAAGTCGCGCCGGATCATCCCCGGCCGCGGCCGTAGCGGTCGGCGAGGCGAGCTTCCGTGGTCGGTGCGGCGGGTGCGCTCGGCGTGGTCGCCGAAGCCGGGGCCGATCGGGCTGGTTCGGCGGCGGACGCGCCGGGCTGCTGCGCGGTGGAGGCCTTCTCTTTCCTTCGTTCCCGGATCTCGGCGTAGACGAAGTAGCCGAGACCGAGGGGAGCCATGATGCCGAAGGCGAGCCATTGCAGGCCGTAGGAAAGGTAGGGGCCCGCGTCGAGCCGGGGGAGTGGGGTGGGTGTGAACGCGCCCGGCTGGTTCTCGCTCAGTTGCAGGTAGCCGCCACGCTCGCCGCCGGTGGGAACGGGGGTGAAGGGCTGTTGCAGAACCGTCGATTCCTGGGTGACGTCGATGGAGTACACCTGGCGATAGCCGTCCTGGACGCTGGGGTCCTTACCCGGCGTGACGCCCTCGGACATCCGGATCCGGGCCTCGACGCGCTGCGGCCCGGCGGGTGGCTCGGGAATCTGCGGCGGGCGCGTCCCGTCGACAGCTGACACCAGCCCGCGGTCGACCAGCAGCACGCGGCCGTCGTCCAACCGGAAGGTCGCGAGCACCGCGTATCCCGGAGAGCCGTCGAGGTGGCGCAGCCGCACCAGCACCGTCGAGTCCGGCACGTAGCTGCCGGAAGCGGTGACACGTCGCCACTCGGTGTGCGCGGCGCTGCCCGGATCGGACAGCACGGTGGTGACGTCCACGGGATCGGCCTTCACCGACTCGGCGATCAGCTCGTTGCGATGCGAGGTGGCCGTGTTCTTGCCGAGTTGCCACGGCGCGAGCACGGTGAAGCACAGGTAGGCGAACGCGGCGACCAGCACGGCCAGGATCAGCCAGCTGGGGCGCAACAGGAAAGCGAGCCTGCGCATCACGGTCGCTCGTCGGGGACCAGGCGCGGATCGGGCGGTTCGGCGGCGGCGCTCAGTTCGGCGCGCACCCAGTCGAGCAGGCCGGGGACGGCGGCCTCGATCTGGGCGCGCACGAGTTCGAAGTCCGCCGCGTCGCCGTAGTAGGGGTCGGCCACGTCGTGACCGTCGGCGTCCGGGTCGAAGGCGCGCAGCAACCGCAGCCGTTCGGCGGGGATGCCGAGGCGGGCGAGGTCGCGATGATGCGAGCGGTCCAGGGCGATGACCAGGTCGGCGTCGCGGTGCTCGGCGCCGAACAACGCGGCGACGTGGCCGGTCGGGTATCCGTATCTACGCAGGGTGGCGCTGGTTCTCGGGTCGGCGTCGGCCCCGACGTGCCACGAACCGGTGCCCGCGCTGCTCACCCGCACCCGGTTGGCCAGTCCGGCCCGGTACAGGTGCGACGCGAAGATCTTCTCCGCCATCGGAGAGCGGCAGATGTTGCCGGTACAGACGAACGAGACGTGCAGCTGGCCCACGCCTGCCATTCTGGCCGGTCCGGCTACCGGACCGCCACGTAGGGTGTGGTCTCGTGGCCGAGCACACCGTCGATCGCGCGAAACTGCGTCACCACGGCGACGTGGACGCACGTGCGGGCATGCTCGATTTCGCGGTGAACGTCCAAGGCGCCGCGCCGCCGCAGTGGCTGCTGCGGCGGCTGGCCGCGCGGTTGTCCGAGCTGGGCCGCTATCCGAGCGCCGAGGACGCCGACGCCGCCCGCCGCGCGGTCGCGGCCCGGCACGGCCGCGCGCCCGGCGAGGTGCTGCTGCTGGCGGGCGCCGCGGAAGGCTTCGCGATGCTGCCCCGCCTCGCGCCGCGCTCGGCCGTGGTGCTGCACCCGTCGTTCACCGAGCCGGAGCTCGCGCTGCGCGAGGCGGGCGTCCCCGTGACCAGGGTGGTGCTGGGACCGCCCTACCGGCTGGATCCCGCCGCGGTGCCTACCGGGGCCGACTTGGTGGTGCTCGGCAACCCGACCAACCCGACCTCCGTGCTGCACCCCGCCGAGGCCATCCGGGCACTGCGGAAGCCGGGCCGCCTGATCGTGGTCGACGAGGCCTTCGCCGACGCGGTGGTGGGCGAGCCGCACTCCCTCGCCGCCGATCCCGCCCCCGACCTGCTCGTGCTGCGCAGCTTGACCAAGACCTGGGCGCTGGCGGGTCTGCGCTGCGGCTACTTCCTCGGCGCACCCGACGTGCTCGCGCGCCTCGACCACGGACGGCCGCACTGGCCGCTGGGCACCCTGCAACTGGAAGCGATCACCGCCACCGCGAGCCCGGCCGCCGTGGCCGAGGCCGAGCGACGCGCCGAGGCTCTCGCCGTGGCTCGGACCGCGATGATCGAGCGCCTGACCGCCCTCGGCGTCGACGTCCACACGCCCGCGGACGGACCGTTCCTGCTGCTGCGCGTCGCGGACGGTGAACTGCTGCGTAAGCACCTGGCCGTCCAGGGCATCGCGGTCCGCCGCGCGGACACCTTCCCCGGCCTCGGCCCGGACCATCTGCGCGTCGCCGTTCGCGGCGCCGAGGAGGTCGATCGGCTGGTCGCCGCGATCCGGTCGGCGGATGCGCGGTGAGCGCGGGGAATCGTTCGCGCCGGTGGGCCGTCGTGCGAACCTCCGAGCTGGGGGCGTGGGGCGAACTGCGCGCCGGGGTCGCGATGCGCATGCTGTGCGGGCGGGGGCGTGTCCTGCGCAGCGAAGTCGCGGGAGCGGACCGCGTGCGGTTCCGGAACCCGGCCTCGGGCCGGTACCGAACGAATCAGTGCAGGACCGAAGCGAAGGAAGGTGGACGATGACCACGCTCGCGGATCTCATCGGGGTGCTGGACGCGGCCTACCCGCCCGCGCTGGCCGAGCCGTGGGACTCGGTCGGCCTGGTCTGCGGCGACCCCGCCGAGGAGTTGACCCGGGTGCTGTTCGCGGTCGACGCGACCGAGGCGGTCGTCGACGAGGCGATCGATTGGCGCGCGCAAGCTCTGGTGGTACACCACCCGCTGCTGCTGCGCGGCGTCGACACCGTCGCGGCGAGCACGCCGAAAGGCGCGCTGCTGCACCGGCTGATCCGCTCCGGTTGCGCGCTGTTCACCGCGCACACCAACGCCGACTCCGCCGACCCCGGCGTCTCCGACGCGCTCGCCGCGGCACTCGGCCTCACGGTGACCGGTCCGCTGGACGCGAAACCAGAAGAAGCCGTGGACAACTGGGCGATTCAGGTGCCACATGCCCACGCCGACGCAGTGCTCGCCGCACTCTTCGCCGCCGGTGCGGGCGGGAGCGGGAACTACCGAGACTGCGCGCTGCGAGTGCCCGGGACGGGGCAGTTCCGGCCGATGGCCGAAGCGAACCCGGCGCACGGCACCGCGGGCGAACTCCAGCACGCGGAGCAGGACCGGATAGAGGTGATCGCCCCGCCCTCGGCGCGCTCGGCCGTGCTCGCCGCCCTGCGCGCCGCCCATCCCTACGAGGACCCGGCCTACCACATCAGCGAACGCGCCCAGCTGCCCTCGGCGCGCGGCATCGGCCGGGTCGGCACCCTGCCGGGACCGGAATCGTTGCGCGCCTTCGCCGATCGCGTGGCTCGTGCACTCCCGCACACCGCGTGGGGCGTGCGCGCCGCGGGTGATCCGGACCGCACCGTCCGCACCGTCGCGGTGTGCGGGGGAGCGGGCGACTCCTACCTGAGCCGTGCCGCCGGGCTCGGCGTCGATGTCTACGTCACCTCCGACCTGCGCCACCATCCCATCGATGAGCACCTGCGCAAGGGCGGTCCCGCGGTGGTCGACGCGGCACACTGGGCGACCGAGTTCCCGTGGTGCGCACAGGCGGAAGCATTCGTCCGGACTGCCCTGCCGGATCTGGAGACCAGGGTGTCCACACTGCGCACCGACCCGTGGACGGTACACGCCCCGAGCTGACCGCCGAGCGTCCGATGCCGTTGTCCCGGCGGCGAACTGGCGACGGCGTGTCGGGGCGTGTCCGAGCCGGACCGGGACAGGTTGGCGGATTGCGTGAATCGAGTAGTTCGCGCGGGGTACAACTACCGCATGAACTTCCCGGTTGATTTCGGGCTCGTGCAGATCGGGCTGATCCTGCTGCTGGTCGTCGGTGTAGCGCTGATCGTCTCCGGCCTGATCGCCGCGCGCCGGGTCGGGATGCGGGCATCGCTCGCGCGCGGTACGGGCGGGCTCGCGCTCCTGCTGGTGGCGGCGGTGCTGCTGTGGATCGCGACCCTGGTGCAGACCTACCTCGGGCTGACCGGCGAGATCAAGGCGGCGCACGTGGTGGCCCAGCCGGTGGCCGGGCAGGAACACCAGCTCGACGTCGACCTCACCTTGTACGGCGACGACAACCACCCGGAGCAGCGCCTGACCTACCGGGTCGAGGGCGACATGTGGGTGCTGCAAGCGGGCATCGTCGAGCTGGAGCCGTGGGTGAACGCCCTCGGTTTCCACTCCGGCTACCGGATCAGCCGCCTGTACGGCCAGCGCCTCGACGGCGTCGCGACCACGCAGAACCAGATCTTCCTCAACGACGGCGACCGCGACTTCTTCGCCGACATGCGCGAGGGCCGCTGGTGGACCCAGCCGTTTGTGCGCTCCGCGTACGGCAACGCGGTGATCGCGGTGCCCGGCGAATACGACGTCTACATCTCCCGGGACGCCATCAAGACTCGCACCGTCGGCGGCTGACGGCGGTCCACCGATCCGGCGGGGTACGGTTGAACACCAGTCTCGTCCACCCCGTCCAGGAGTTTGTCCGCATTGAATGTCGAACCCCCGATCCAGGCCGAGCTGCTCCGGCTCGCCGCCGTCGACGCCGAGCTGACCCGGATCGCGCACCGTCGCACCGTGCTGCCCGAGCAGCAGGAGGTGGCCCGGCTGGAGGCCGAGCGCAACGCGCACTCCGACGCCGCGGTGGCCGTGGAGATCGTGCTGGACGACCTCGACCGCGACATCCGCAAGCTGGAGGGCGAGGTCGACGCGGTGCGCAAGCGCGAGGACCGCGACAAGGACATGCTCACCGCGGGAACGGTGAGCGCCAAGCAACTTTCGGAGATCCAGCACGAGCTCGGCAGCCTGGAGCGCCGCCGCTCCGTGCTGGAGGACGAGTTGCTCGAGGTGATGGAACGGCGTGAGGCCTCCGCTGCCGACCACGAGCACGCGGGCGCGCGGTTGAGCAAGACCGACGAGGAGCTCGCCACCGCGCGCAGGCATCGGGACGAAGCGCTCGCCGATCTGGACGTGGCACAGACACGCTGCGAGACCGATCGCGCGGGCTTGGTGGCCAAGCTGCCTGCCGACCTGCTCGCGATCTACGACCGGCAGCGGGAACAGCACGGCGTCGGCGCGGCGCTGTTGCAGGCGCGCCGCTGTGGCGCGTGCCGCATCGAGCTCGATCGGGGGGAGATCGCGCGCATCGCCAAGGCCGCCCCCGACGCGGTCGTGCGGTGCCCGGAGTGCGGGGCGATCCTGGTCCGGACCAAGGAATCGGGGCTGTGAGCTCGCCGGGATCGGGTGATCAGGACGTGCGATGAGTTTCTCGGAGGTGATCGTCGAAGCCGACGGCGGTTCGCGGGGCAACCCCGGTCCGGCCGGCTACGGCGCGGTGGTCTACGACGCCGGACACGTCCGGGTGCTCGCCGAGCGTCGTGAGTTCCTCGGCACAGCCACCAACAACGTCGCCGAATACCGGGGGCTCATCGCCGGATTGGAAGCGGCGGCGGAGCTGGGCGCCGAGTCGATCGTGGTGCGCATGGATTCCAAGCTGGTCGTCGAGCAGATGTCCGGTCGCTGGAAGATCAAGCACGCGGCGTTGATCCCGCTCGCCGACCGAGCCCGCAGGCTGGCCTCCGGGTTCGCGCGGGTCGGCTACACCTGGATCCCGCGCGCGGAGAACTCGCACGCCGACCGGCTGGCGAACGAGGCCATGGACGAGGGCACGGGCCGTGCCGCGACCGTGGACACGCGGCCGACCGAGGCCGCCGATCCGGCTCTCGCGGTCGCCGAGCACGACCGGCCGAGCTGGATCGATGAAGTCAGGGACACCAGCGCCGAGCAGTCCGAGGCCGCCGGGCAGGGCCCCGGCTGGACCGGCGCGGTCGGCCGTCCCACCCGGTTGCTGCTGCTGCGCCACGGCCAGACCGAGTTGTCGGTGCAGCGGCGCTATTCCGGTCGTGGCAACCCACCGCTCACACCGCTGGGCCGGGAGCAGGCCGCTCGCGCCGCGAAAATGCTCGCCGTCAAGGGCGGTATCGCCGCGGTGGTCAGTTCTCCGCTCGGCCGGGCCAGGGAGACCGCCGAGGCGGCGGCCGCCGCTCTCGGAGTACCGGCCGAGATCCACGACGGGTTGATCGAGACCGACTTCGGCGAGTGGGAGGGACTGACCTTCGCCGAGGCCACGCAACGCGACCCCGAACTGCATGCTCGCTGGATCGGCGACCCCACCGTCGCCGCGCCCGGCGGGGAGAGCTTCGAAGAGGTCCGCGTGCGGGTCGACGCGGTTCGTCGCGACCTGCTCGAGCGGTATCCCGGCGCCAACGTGGTGGTGGTCAGTCATGTGACCCCGATCAAGACCCTGCTGCGGCTGGCGCTCGATGTCGGCCCCTCACTGCTGTACCGATTGCATCTGGATCTGGCGTCGCTATCGATAGCGGAGTTCTATCTCGACGGCGGGTCCTCGGTGCGCTTGGTGAACGATACGTCCTACCTCTGAGAGTGCCGCCCGGCCCGAATCGAGGGCGAACACGGTGCGCGGAGGGCGAATTATGCCCCATTGCAACACATTTGCGTTTCACAATCGCGTGATGCGGTGAATCTCACTTCAACTCTGCCTTGCGCGCCCAGTAGCGGTAGGCTTCCGGACGGTCAGGCACAGGCGTCCTAGCTGCCTGCCTGGTCGGGGTCGACGCAGTGACCTCGGTCAGTGCTGCTCAGTGGGACGGTTTCTCGCGGGCAGCGCCGCCCGTCGGCCGCGTCGCGGTTGGAAGCACCTGTGCCGTCGAGTGGTTCGATGAGAGTGCAGGTTCGATGAGCAGTCCGATCAAGGTTGTCGTTCTCGGGGCGGGGATCGGAGGACTCACCACCGCGGCCGCCCTGCGGCACGCGGGTTTCGGCGTCGAACTATACGAAGCGGGTCCCGAATTGCGGGCCCAGGGCTTCGGACTTTCCGTGCAGGCCAACGGCATGAACGCACTGCGCACCCTCGGCCTCGGCATCGATGAGCAACTGCTCGAACGCGGCGGCCGGGTCGAGACCTTCCGTTTCTGCAACCCCGACGGCAGTCCCATCCGGGTGCTTCCGGTGCACCGGCTCGACGCCCAGCTCGGCGCCCCCGCCGTGGCGCTGCACCGCACCGACCTGCACGACGTGCTGCTGCGCGCGATCGGCGACACGCCGACTTTCGTCGGCGCGCAGGCCACCGGCTTCGTCGACGACGGCGAGCACGTGCGCGTCGAGTTCGCCGACGGCCGGGTCGCCCAGGGCGATCTGCTCGTCGGCGCCGACGGTATCCACTCGGTGGTACGCGCGCAGTTGCACGGCCGCGCCGAGCCGCGCCCCGGCAATTTCGTCTGCTGGCTGGCCTGCATCCCGTTCGAGCATCCCAATGTCGCGCGCGGGCTGTCGGCGCACTTCTGGGGCACCGGAATGCGTTTCGGCATCCACGACATCGGGCACGGCCGCGTGTACTGGTGGGGCACCAAGACGCTGCCCGCCGACGAGGCCGCGAACTGGCAGGGTGGCAAGGAAGACCTGCTGCGCCTGTACGCGGACTGGGCGCCGGAGGTGCGCGCCTGCATCGAGCAGACCGACGAGGCGGCGATCCTGGCCGTGCCCGCGCAGGACCGCCCGCCGCTGCCGCAGTGGGGCCGCGGCCGGGTGACGCTGCTCGGCGACGCGGCGCACCCGATGCTGCCCAGCCTCGGCCAGGGCGCCAACGCCGCCATCGAGGACGCTGTGGTGCTGGCGAGCGTGCTGCGCAACTCCCTGGATCCGGTCGCGGCCCTGCGCCGTTACGAGAAGCTGCGCGCCGACCGCACCGCCATGTTCGTCAACGGGTCGGCTTCGCTCGCCAAGATCGAGCAGACCACCGACCCGCGCCTGGTGCGGGTGCGCGACACCTACTTCCGGCACGCGCCTACCGAATTCTTCCTGCGCGAGCTCGGCAAACCGATGTCCTTCCCGGCGCCGGAGGGGCCGACCGCCCGGCTGCCGCGCCCACTGTCGCCGGTCGAGCGCTGGCACTGGATCGCCGATCAGCTCGCGCCGCTGCACATCCTGTCGCGCGTGCGGATCCGTGGGCGCGTCGAGACCGAGCAGATCCGCGCCGGGTTGGACGAGGTGCAGCGCCGACATCCGCTCCTGCGGGTCGCCGTCGCCGCCGAAGCCGACGGCACCGCACCGCGTTTCGTGCCGGTGGGGGCGCCGATTCCGCTGCGCGTCATCGAATCCGAGGACAGCACGAACTGGCTGACCGAGGCCGACGCGGTGGAACTGCGCGAGCCGTTCGACTGGCGCACCGGCCCGCTGGCGAGGGCCGTGCTGATCAAGGAGACCGATGGCACCAACGAGCTCATCGTCACGCTGCACTATGCCATCGCCGATGGCGAGAGCGCGCTGTCGGTAGCCAAGCAGGTGCTCCAGGTAGCCGCCGGGGACACGGGCGACTTCTCGCCCGCGCCGGTGCGGCCAGGACCGGAGGAGCTGTTCCCGGCGCGCTTCCAGGGCGCGGGCGGTGCGCTGCGCACCGCGAGTTCGTTTCTGCGCGACCAGAAGTCGCAGCTGCGCAAGCCGCGCCGACTGGAGCCCACCTCGCTGGCGCCGCCCGCGCAGCGGCGCAGCCGGGTGGTGCACCGCAGCCTCGACGCCGACCGGCTCGACGCGCTCACCGCGGGCTGCGCCCGGCACGGCGTCGGCTTGCAGTCCGTCCTCTCGGCCGCGCTGCTGATCGCGGCGGCCAGGGAAGCGGGCACCGAGAAGGCCGCCTGGTACACCGTGGGCAGCTCGGTCAACTTCCGCGAGCATCTCGACGGCGCCGCCGGCGACACCGAAGTCGGCACCTACCAAGGCATGATCGCCACCCCGGCGAAGTACGCGCCGTGGGCCTCGCTGTGGGAGATCGCCGCCGAGATCGAGCGCGAGTACGGCGCGCGGATGGACCGGCGCGATCATCTGTCCGCGTTGAACCTGCTGAAGGTGGCCGCGCCGAAGTCGGTGGCCGCCAGCGCGTCCACGGTGAAACTCATGGACACCCGCGGCCCGGGCCACCTCTGTATGACCTACCTGGGCGACTACCCCTTCCCGGACAAGATCGGCTCCTGGCAGCTGGAGGGCGCGCAGTTCGTCTCCGGCATGTCCGTCAGCGGTTTCATCATGGCCACCGCCAACGCGACGCACAACGAGCTGTCGTTCAACATCGGCTACGTCGAGCCCGCGGTATCGCGTGCGCGAGCCGATCGTCTCGCCGACGAGAGCGTGCGCGCGCTGCTGTCGGCCTGCTGACCGGCCCGCATACACGACGAAACAACAGCAGAGTCGCGGCATCGGCGAAGCCGATGCCGTGATTCGCGATATCGATAACTGGATAAGTGTGGTAGCAGCTTTGCGTTTCAGTGATCAGGGTGGGCTTGGTTAGATCCGCGCACGGCCGGTGCCGCGACTGTCGCGATAGGAGTGACTGTGACATCCGAACCGAGTGCTACTTCCCAAAGACCTCCCGAAGCCTGGCCCGTCAGCGCGTATCAGCGAGATGTGTTGTCGGTTGCCTACAGGTATGCCCCGGCGCCGGTCACCAGAAACGCCTACTGCGCGTTTCTGGACGAGCCGTTCGATATGGCCAGGTTGCGGGCTGTAGTGCGCAGGACGATGCTCGGTGACGACGCGCTGCGCTTGCGGTTCGAGTTCTCCGAAGGCCGCTTCTGGCAGTGGGTCTGCGACGAACTACCCGAGGTGGAGCTGGTCGATCTGAGCTGGGCGTCGGATCCCGCCGCGGCCCGCAGGGACTGGGTGAACCGGGCCAACGTGACGCCGTCGCCGCCGCGGCAGCCGTTCCGGATCGCCGCGCTGGTCGACGGTCCCGACCATTTCCATCTCTACGTGGCGATGCACCACGCGATGATCGACGGCTGGGGCGTGAACGCGCTGTGGAGCGCCCTGGTGGACGACTACAGCCGCACGGATCTGCCGCTGGAACTGCTCGCCGAACCGGATCCGGTCACCGAGCAGACCGACCGCGGTGTGGCGACCTACCGGAAGATCGCCGCCGAGCACGAGGAGTATCTGTCCTCTCCGCAGTGGGTGGCCGATCGTGACGCGCTGGTCCGCCGTTTCGAGGGAGTGGTCCCCGCTCTGTTCTCCGGCCGGGCGAGTACTCCGAACGTGAACCGGGGACGTCGGCGCGTGGTGGTGGAACCGGCTTTCCTCGACCGGATTCGCGCGACCGGCTTCTCCGTCTTCGCGTTCACGGCTTCGGCGCTGGCCGCTTACCTGACCACCATCCACCGCTCCGAGGAGGTGGTGATCGGGGTCCCGATGCTCAACCGGCACAGCGCGGAGACCTTCCGCACCGCCGGGCACCGGACGAACGTGGTGCCCCTGCGCATCCGGGTGGACCCGGCGCAGCCGCTGTCGGCGGTCGCGTCCGAGGTGGCCGCGCAGATCCGGGAGCTGAAGCGCTACGAGCGTTTCCCGTACGGCGACCTGGCCCGCGCCCTCGGCAGCGATCCGACCGCGCCGCCGCTGTTCGACGTGGCGTACTCCTACATCAAGATGCCGTCGTCGGATCACCTCGACAAGATCCTCGGCACGCTCGACATCGTCAATCCGGGCACCGTGCTCGAGGCGCTGAACATCCTCGGCGTGGAGCACGCGCGCGACGGGTCGCTCAACCTCCAGCTCTACTACGACCGGGACGTCTTCGACGAGAACTTCCCGTTCGGGTCGGTCGTGCGCGGCATCGGCGCGCTGCTGGTGGCGGCGCTGGAACAGCCCGGCCTGCCGATCTCGGCATTGCCGCTGATGCCCGCGCGCGAGCTGGCCGCGATCGCCGCGTTCGAATCCGGTCCGCGCGAACAGTTCCCGTACACCACCCTCGACCGGCTGTTCGCCGACATGGCCGCGTGCCATCCGGATCGGGTGGCGATCGAACCGGTCGTCGGCTCGGGCGAGCAACCGGTGCGCTACGCCGAACTATCCGCTCTGGCAGACGGATTCGCCGCCCGGCTGCGCACGCTGGGCGCGACCGGCAACGAATGCGTCCCGGTCGTGCTGCCCCGCTCGACGGAGATGCTCGTCGCGATCTTCGGCGTACTGCGGGCCGGCTGCGCGTACGTGCCGCTGGATCCGGACTTCCCGTCCGCGCGCATCGAAGCCGTGCTCGCCGACTGCGGGGCTCGCTTCGTGGTGGCCGGGCCGCAGCATCGAGCGGTCTTCGACAAACTAGGCGTCACCAGGATCGGGGTGGCCGACACGGTTCCGGCGCGCGGTGTCGAAAATGTCTCGCACCCCGCCGACCTCAGCTATCTCATCTACACCTCGGGTTCCACGGGCGTGCCCAAGGGCGTGATGATCGAGCACCGGTCGGTGGTGAACCGACTGACCTGGATGCAGCGGCGCTACCCACTGCACGCGTCGGACGTGATCCTGCAGAAGACGCCGGCCACCTTCGACGTGTCGGTGTGGGAACTGTTCTGGTGGGCGATCACCGGCGCCCGGGTGGCGTTGCTGGAACCGGGTGGCGAGCGCGATCCGCGCCGCATCGCCGACGCGATCGCCGTGCACAGCGTGACCGTGCTGCACTTCGTGCCGTCCATGTTGACCGCGTTCGTCGCCGAGCTGACGGCCGACCCATCGACGGTCGCGCGGATCGGCAGCGTGCGGCGGGTGTTCTGCAGCGGTGAGGCGTTACCGCCGGCGCTGGTGCGCCGGTTTCACGCGGTCTTCGCCGCGGCCGGGGTCACAGCGCCGCAACTGGTCAACCTCTACGGCCCGACCGAGGCCACCGTCGACGTCTCCTACTTCGACTGCCCTCCCGACGACCCGCTCGACGTGGTGCCGATCGGCCGTCCCATCGACAACATCGACCTGCTCGTGCTCGACCACATCGGTCGCCGAGTGCCGGTCGGCGTGCCGGGGGAGTTGAACATCGCGGGCGTGGGCGTGGCCCGCGGCTACCGCGGCAGGCCCGAGCTGACCGCGGCGGCGTTCGTCGACGATCGCGCGGTGCCCGGGCGACGCCGGTACCGCACCGGCGATCTGGCGCGCTGGCTACCGGATGGCAATCTCGAGTACCTTGGTCGCTTCGATGACCAGGTGAAGATCCGCGGCAACCGAATCACGCTCGGAGAAGTGCAGAACGCCATGCTCGGCTGCTCCGGGGTGCGCGCGGCGGCGGTGGTGGACGAGGTCTCAGAGGCGCACGGCGTGCAATTGGTCGGCTATTTCGTCGGGAGTGACGTCTCCGGCGAGGAGATCGCCGAGCAGCTCGCGGCCAGGTTGCCCCGCTACATGGTGCCGTCCCGGTTGATCCGGGTGGACCGGATCCCGCTGACTCGCAACGGGAAGCTGGACCGGCGCGCACTCGCCGAGCAACTCGTTCTCGGCCACGGCGCCGGGCAGGTCGTGGGCGGTGCGCCGCGTACCGAGGTGGAGGCCCGGCTCGCGCAGGTCTGGCGCACGGTGCTGGGCGTCGAGTCGATCGGCGTGCACGACAACTTCTTCACCAACGGCGGCGATTCCATCCTCGCGCTGGCCGTGCGCACCGCCGCCGAACGCGCCGGGCTCTACTTCGACGTGGACGCCTTCTACCAGGCGCCGACCATCGCCGAGCTGGCCCGTGTCGTGCGCGACGATCGGCACGCGGGCCGCGCGCGCGTCGTGGCCCCCTTGGAGACGGTGCCGCTGATCGACCGCGCGGCGCTGTACCGGGTCGAGGACGCTTTTCCGGCTACGGCCCTACAGCTGGGCATGCTGTATCACAGCATCGAGCGCGCCGACTCGGTCACCTACAAGGACGCGTTCCGCTACCGGCTCGAAATACCCTGGGACGCCGCGCAGTTCCGGGAGGCCGTGGACCGGCTGGTGCGGCGCCAACCCGCGCTGCGCTCGTCGTTCGAACTGAGCAGGTACTCGATCCCGTTGCAGGTCGTGCACCCCGCGCCGCCCTACGAGCTGGAGATCGTCGACCTCGGTGATATCGGCGAGGCGGACGGCGAAGACTTGATCGAGATATATCTCCACGAGCGCACGCACGCCCCCTACGACTTCTCGGTCGCCGCGCTGTTCGCCATCCGGGTGTTCGTCCGTCCCGGGCCACAGGAGCCGGTCGGCACGGTGGACCTGGTGCTGAGCTTCCACCACGCGATCCTGGACGGCTGGAGTGTCGCCACGTCGGTGCTGGAACTGCTGCTGGACTACCTGAACCACCTCGGCATGACCCAGACCCGGATCGAGGCAACACCGCACCCGGCCACCGTGCTCGCCGAGTACGCGCGGGCCGAGCAGGGCACGGCGCACGACACCGCGGCCCGCGAGTATTGGCGCACCGCCCTCGCCGGGGCCGAACCCACCGCGCTCACCGCGCTCGGGGTGCACCAGCCGGTCGTCGCGGGCGTGCCGCAGGCGCGTGCGCTGGTGCCGCGCAGGCTGGCCGAGCGGGTCTCGGCGTTCGCCTCGCGCCACCAGATTCCGGAGAAGTCGGTCTATCTGGCCGCGCACTGCCTGGCGTTGCGGGCGCTCACCGGGCGCACGGACATCACCACCGGCGTGGTCAGCCACGGTCGCCCGGACCGTGCGGGCGCCGAGCGGGTGGCGGGGCTGTTCCTCAACACGCTGCCGATCCGATTGGACGCCACCGCGTCCACCTGGCGCGCGGCGGTGGAGCAGATCGCGCGACGGGAACGCGAGGCCTATCCGTTCCGCCGTTACCCGCTGCGGTCGATCCTCGCCGACGGCGGGCCGGTCTTCGAGACGGCGTTCAACTTCGTCAACTACCACGTCTTCCAGCCCATGCTCGTCCTCGACGGCGTGCGCCTGCTGGGCTTCGACGCCCGGGAGGAGACCAACTTCCAGCTGCTGGTGACCGCGGCGACCGATCCGCGCGACGGCCGGATGTGGTTGCGGGTCGACGGCGATCACACGCTGACCGCCGAGCAGTGCGAAACCGTCGCGCTCACCCAGTTGCGCATGCTGGCGGGCATCGTCGCCGACCCCGACGCGCCGATCGACCGTGGCGTCGGCCCCGCGACCGCCCGCGACGTGGGCACGCTGGTGGCCGAGGCCGCCGCGCTCGCTCCCGCCCGCGTCGCCCTGGCCGGGGACGACGAGTCGGTCACCTACGACGAGATGATCGAACGCTCCGACCGGCTGGCGCGACGCCTGCTCGGGCACGGGGTGTCGCCGGGCGACCGCGTCGGCATCCTGATGGGCCGGCGTCCGCAGCTGGTGCTGCTCGTGCTCGCACTGACCAGAATCGGCGCCGCGTGTGTTCCGCTGGACGTCAGCTACCCGCGGGCCCGGCTGAACCTGATGATCGACCGCGCCCGCCCGCACCGGGTGATCGCCGACGCCGCCTATCGCGACATCGTCGACGACGCCGCCTTGGTGCTGGACGCCGTCACGCTCTTCGACGACTCCGCACCCGAGGCGGAGGTGGATCTGCCCGATCACATTCCGCCCGACGCGGTGGCCTACGTGCTGTTCACCTCCGGGTCGACCGGCGAACCCAAGGGCGTCGCGATGCCGCACCGCGGCTTGACCTCCCTGGTGGACTGGCAGAGTCGCGCGGCCACCGGCACCGGGCTGCTCAGCACCCTGCAGTTGGCGCCGTTGAGTTTCGACGTGTCGTTCCAGGAGATCTTCACCACCCTCGCGGCGGGGTCCACCCTGCGGGTGAGTTCGGCCGACCTGCGCTCGAATGTCGAGCAACTGCTGAACACGGTGGTGGAGGAGGGCATCGAACGGCTGTTTCTGCCGTACGTGGCCCTGCAGGCGTTCGCCGAGGCCGCCGTGGGCCGGCGGATGTTCCCGACCGAGTTGAAGGTGCTGATCTCCTCCGGGGAACAACTGCGCATCACCGACGAGATCCGCGCTCTGTGCAAGGTGGTCCCCGGCCTGGTGCTGGAGAACCAGTACGGCCCCACCGAATCCCACGTCGCGACCAAATTCACGCTCGAGGGTCCCGCCGACGAGTTCCCCGCGCTGCCGCCCATCGGCCGCGCCGTCGACGGCGACACCGTGGAACTGCTCGACAGCGCGCTGCGCCCGGTGCCCGACGGCGTGATCGGCGAGATCTATCTCGGCGGCCGCACCATCGCCCGCGGCTACGAGGGCAGGCCCGCGCTCACCGCGCAGCGTTTCGTGGCCACGCACGCGGGCGGAATCCGCTACCGCACCGGCGATCTGGGTGTCCGCCTGTTCTCCGGCGATATCGTCTGCCTGGGCCGCAGCGACAGCCAGGTCAAGATCCGCGGATTCCGGGTGGAGCCGGCCGAAGTCGAGTTGTGCATCCTGAGCCTGGTCGAGAAGTTCCCCGGCATCACCGAGGCCGCCGTGGTGGCCCGAGGCTTCGGCGGCATCGATGGTTCGCTGGTCGCGTTCCTGGTCGGCGCGGCCGAGCAGACCGACCTCGCCGCGCTGCGGCACGATTTGCGTTCGGTGCTGCCCGCGCACATGGTGCCGTCGCGGTTCGTCTGGCTCGATGAACTGCCCCGCACGCCCAGCGGCAAGCGTGACGACGCGACGCTGCGCGCCTACGGGGAAGACGTCACTGATTCGGTGGTGGCGCGGCGCGAGCCTGCCGACGAATACGAGCGTTCGGCGGTCGGCCTGCTTGCCGAGTACGCGGGGTTGCGTGCGATCGGCGTGGACGACGACTTCTTCGCGTCGGGTGGCACCTCTATCGGCGCGATGCGCGTGGTGATGGCCCTGTCACGCCGGTGGGGCGTCGAGGTGCCGCTGGACGCGTTCATCGGCGCGCCCACCGCCGCCGGGCTCGCCACGCTGGTGCGGGCGGGTGCGGTCCAGCGCACGTTCGACCCGCTGGTGCCGATCAGCGTCGGCGGCGCCAAGCCGCCGCTGTTCCTGGTGCACCCGATCGGCGGAAACGTGCTGTGCTACCTGGCTCTGGCGCGGCACCTGGATCCGGACCGTCCGGTGTACGGGTTGCAGGCGGCCGGCGCGGACTCCGGTAGCGCGCCGGAGAAATCCATTCCGGCGATGACGGAGTCGTACCTGGAGGCGGTGCGGCGGGTGCATCCGGTCGGTCCCTATCACTTGGCGGGCTGGTCGTTCGGCGGCTATGTCGCCTTGGAGATGGCCCGCAGGCTCCCCGAGCACGAGGTGTCCAGCGTGACGCTGCTGGACACGATGGCGCTGCGCCCCCGCACCCGCACGCCGATCCCGGAAGAGAAACTCATCCGGTGGTTCTTCCTCGAGCTGCTGTGGTATGCGCGTGGAAGCCAGTCCGCCCTGGTCGATTTCGAACCCGACGTGCACAATTCCGAGGAGTTGTTCGCGGCGATGCTCGAGGAGTCGGTGCGGTCGGGCATCCTGCCCGCCGACAGCTCGCCGCAGGCGATCCGGCGGCTCTACGAGGTGTTCTTCGCAAATTACTCGGCGATGCTGGACTACAAGCTCGAACCGTACGAGCGCGACATCACGCTGCTGCGCGCCACCGAGGGCCTGCCGCCGGGCGTCGACCTGGCCCACCAGACCGTCGGCAGCATGTTCGACAGCGCCGACAACGGCTGGAAACAGTACGCGGCGCGCCGGTTCACGGTGATCGACGTGCCGGGCGATCACCTGAACATGATGACCGAGCCGAACATCGGCGAGGTGGGGTTGCGGCTGGACGAAATACTGTCGGCGGCCGACCCGGACCTGGACCGCGAGTGGGACGAATCCATGCTGGACGCCTGAGGCCCGCTCACGACTTCGCCGCGGCCGCCGCGCGCAGCATGGCCGCGGTGAAATCATCGAGGGGGTAGAACAATTCGATGGCCAGTTCCGACAGTGTGACGTCGGCCGGTGCGCCGAAGGTGGCCATGGTGCTGAACATGGACAGTTCACCGGCGGGTGTGCGGATCCGGATCGGCACCTCGAACGGGCTCGGCGGCGCGTCCGCTTGCGCCTGCGCGGCATCCGCCTCGGGTGGATCGGGATAACCGGATACCTCCTCGTACAGCGCCGCCAGCTCCGCGTCGCCGCTCGCTGCGACCTGCCTGGCCAGCCGCTCCAGGAACAGTTCGCGCACCTGGGCGAGGTTGGCCAGCCGGACCGAGAGCCCCTCCGGGTGCAGTACCAGCCGGTACACGTTGGGACGAGGCGCACGCAGGTGCTCGGGGACGCCGTCCATCAGCACGCTCATCGCCGCATTGCCCACCACGACGTTCCACAGCCGATCGATGACCACCGCCGGGTACGGTTCGTGCGCGCTCAGCATGGTGTCCAGCGCGGCCCGCACCGAGATGAGGTGCGCGTCGTCGAGGCTGCTCTCCCGGTAGGCGGGCGCGAAACCGGCGGCCACCAGCAGCGTGTTGCGTTCGCGCAGCGGCACCTCCAGTGTGTCGCACAGCCGCAGGACCATCGCGCGGCTGGGTGCGGCCCGGCCGGTCTCCACGCAGGACAGGTGACGTGCCGAGGTGTCCGCCGCGAGTGCCAGGTCGAGCTGGCTCAACCTGCGCCGTTGCCGCCATTCGCGCAGGAGGGCGCCCACTCTCGACGGTGTCTGAACCGATGCCACCCGTCCAGCTAAGCAGCCGTCGCGCGGTGCGGCCATGACCTGCGAGGTCATTGAGACGCCCACCTCCGGCCGCCAGGGTTGGTGCCGGGAGCCGATCGGCGCCCTCGGATCGACCGACAGGAGTACGACATGACCCCCACGACCCTGGCCGGGCCCGGCCGTAGCGCCGCGTTCCTGCGCTCCGCGCTGCGCGTGGACGGCTGGAGCACCGGGATCTTCGGTGGGGTGCTGCTCGCCGGGGCCGGATCGTTGCGCGGCCCCCTCGGGCTGCCGATCGGCTGGAGCATTCCGTTCGGCGTCGTCATGCTCGGCGGCGCGCTCGCGCTGCTGTCGATCGCCCGGCGCCCGGTGATCCGCGCGCGCCACGCGCGGGCGGTGGTCGCCGTGAACGCCCTGTCCGCGGTCGGGATGATCGGGCTGGCGGGCTCGGGCGTCCTCGCGCTGACCGGTCTGGGCGTCGTCTTCCTGCTCATCGGCGCGGCGACGGTCGCCACCTTCGCCGGCCTGGAATGCGCCGGCCTTCGCGAACTCGGTGAACGGCGGTGACCGTGTACGGCACCGATCCCGCCGAGCCGACGAGGCCGCCCCTGGCCCGGTTGCTCGCCGCGCGAGTCGCGGCCTGGGCGCCCGGTGACGGTGCGGCCTTCGCCGCGACGTTCACGGCTGACGCCTATTTCGTCCCGGTGATCGGCGAATTCGTCCATGGGGCCGCCGAACTCGTCGAGGTGATGCGGGAGGGATTCGACCGCTTCATGAAAGGCACCCGGCTTTCCGAGCCCGAGGTCACCGCGGTCCGCTTCCCGGCGCCGAACGTGGCGGTGATGGTGATCCCGCCACGCGGCGAGTGGATCGCGCGTCCGGGCGATCAACGGGGAAATCCTTTGCGTACGAAGTCGCCTGTCGAGTAGAGAAATGCGAATGGGCCTCCCAACACCCGAGATCAGACTGCTCGTCCCGGATGACTGGGCGGTGTTCCGGCGCATCCGGCTCGAGGCGCTGGCCGACGCACCGCAATTCTTCGGCACCACCTCGGCCGAAGCGCGGGCAAAGACCGAAAGCGACTGGCGGGGTGCGCTGTCGGATCGGGCGCAGTTCCTGGCCGAGGCGGGCGGGGCCGCGGTGGGTACCGTCGCGGGCATGCCCGACCGGGAACGCGGTGGCGTAGACCTGATCTCGATGTGGGTGACGCCCCGGGCTCGGGGCACCGGCGTGTCGGACCGGCTCGTCCGCGCGGTGCTCGACTGGGCGGTCGTGGGCGGTCATGCCGTGGTCCGTTTGGAGTTCGCCGAGCACAATGCCTATGCCGAGCGCCTGTACCTGCGCAACGGCTTCGTCCGCACCGGGGTGAGCGGACCCGTGGCTCCGGGCGATCCCCGATGGGAATTCGAGATGGAATGGCGGCCGCCGAAGCCCGGTTTGCCTGCCGATCCGTAGGGTATCCGGGCCTCGACGGCAGCCGGGACGTCCGTCCTCACCGCGACGCCGAACACAGGAGACAGCGATGAACGACCGCGAACCCACGGACAAGGAGACCAGCGCTCAGCGTGCCACCGATGTCCCGGCCGGCGGGCCGGGCGGTACCGAGCAGCCGTCCAACGGTACGGCGGCCGGTGTGGGCGGCGCGGCCCGGACAAGCCGGAAGCCGCGGCAGGCCGTTCCACCGCGAGCCGCGGACACGCCCACCGAGGCGAGCGGTGACGCTGACGCTGCCGGAGGACGGAAGCTCGAGCCGGGGAGCACGGCGCAGAACGCCGCCGCGCAGGCACGGGGTACCGCTGGTGCGGCGGGGGAGACGGTCACTTCGGCGCAGGTCTCGGCGGACGCGGCCGGTGCCGCAGGAGAACCGGAGCCCGAGACCGTGACTTCGGCGCAAAACTTGGAGAACGCTGTCCTGGAGTCGGCGGGGCAGCCGGAACCGGTGACTTCGGCGCAGGGCCTGGAGGATGCCGCCGTGGAGACCCTCGGTGCCGCTGGTGCGGAAGGGGAGCCGGAGCCGGAGACAGTGACTTCGACGCCGATTTCGGCGGACGCGGCCGCGACGTCGGGCGACACCGGCGGCGCGGTAGGGACACCGGAGCCGGAATACGCCACGCGGCGCTCGGCCGAGGACGGCAGCAGTCAGGCCGCGCCGATAGCGGAGTCCGTCCGCCGGGCCGCCGAGCGCGCCGAACAGATCGAGGCGGACACCGCCGCCGCGGCGGAACGCGGCGCGGCGGGAATCCCAGGACCGGTCAGCCGCCCGGGGCGCACGCTCCTGGAGACGCTTCGCGACAAGCCCATCTTGGCCGCGATACCGGCCTCCACCCTCGCCTTCATCCTCTGGCGCGCGTTCCGTGGCCGCTGACCTGCCTCAAACGCGCCGCCGGTAGACCTGCCGGGAGCCGCCCTCCGGCCCGGGAGCCGCGTCCTCCGCGGGATGGAAGCCCATGCGCGCGTAGAACGCTCGCGCACCGCTGGAGACCGCGCCGGGATGATCGGGCCCGAAAGTGACCGCTTCCAGGGTGCCCGGCGCGAGCACGTACCGGCGGATCGCGTCCGTGGTCAACGCCCGGCCGATGCCGTGCCCACGGGCCTGTTCGGCGACCACCAGCCAGTGCACCCGGTAGACCGGCGGGTGCGATCCGAACATGAGTCCGCCGAGCACCTCCGCCCCGGCGGACCGGGCGACCAGCGCCGTGCCGCGCCGGACGTGCCGCAGCACCGTGGCACGGAACCCGGCGTCGTCGACCATCGCGCCGAACCAGTGCTCGACCTGCCCCGCCAGTTCGAGTATTGCGGCGAGGTCGTCCTCTCGCGCAAGCCTGACAATCATCCGGGCCATCGTGACAGCATCGGCCGACTCCGTCGACTCGAGCCGCTTCACCTGCCCGGCACACCAGTACGTTCTCGAATTCGCGGCCGGCTGTCGGCCGGGCCGCGAACGCCTCATGGCCGCAGCACCGACACCAAGAACTCGGTCTGGTCGTACACGGTCTTCTCGAAGACCTCATCGAAGTAGATATCGAAATGGCCGGCGGGATAACGCTTGACCACGGCGTGCTTGGTGCGTTCGGCGGCGCGCAGCGCCGATTTCACCGGAGCCACGGAATCGTCGTCGCACAGTGCGTACAGCACCGGCATCTTGAGCGCCTTCGCGCGTCGCCCAGGCGCGTCGAACAATGCGGAGAATGCCACACGTGCCGCCACTTTGGGCTCGTAGGTCTCGCTCTCGTCGGTCAGCCTACGGAAGCCGTCCGGCACGTCCGGCGCGCTCATCAGCGCCGCGGCACGCTTGCGTCCGGCGAGCCGGATGCGGACCGGCCTGCGCAGGATCGGGCTGAGCAGCAGGTCGGCGGCCGCGATGGTGGCCACCTTGATCAGGCTGATCGGTCCCTTGGCCAACGCCGAGGACAGGCCGCTGGTGAACGGGACCTGCGCGACCACGGCCGCGAGGTAGGCATCGTCCGGCGCGACCGACAGCACGTGCCCGCCGCCGAACGAGGTGCCCCACAACGCGATCCGGGTCGCGTCGATGCCACGCAGTGTGCGCGCGTACGCGATGGCGGCATGCCAGTCGGCGCGCTGGCGCGCGATGCTCAGCAATTGGCGGGGCGTGCCCTGGCTGGCGCCGAAATGCCGATAGTCGAATACCAGGACCGCCATTCCCGCGGCCGCGAAACGCCGCGCGTAGCGATCCAGTCCCATTTCCCGATTGGCCCCCAGGCCGTGTCCCATCACCACTAGCGGGCGGGGCTTGGGTGCGCCGTCCGGGCGATAGAGCCACGCCGCGCACTGCTCGCTTCCGGATGGGAAGCCGACCTCGACACGTTCCATGGCCACCAACCGTACCCAGTATCCTGTTCTCGCGGACGAGTTGGTCGGGCGGCCGCGGCGCTGGGAACGGGCACGGTTGTGCCGCCGCCCGGTGCCGAGGAAAGTCCGGACTCCACAGAGCAGGGCGGTTGCTAACGGCAACCCGGGGTGACCCGCGGGAAAGTGCCACAGAAAACAGACCGCCCACGGCCTCGCGGCCGTGCGGTGAGGGTGAAACGGTGCGGTAAGAGCGCACCAGCGCCCCGGGTGACCGGGGCGGCTAGGTAAACCCCGCCCGGAGCAAGGTCGAAGGTCGCACCGCTCGCGGTGCGGCTGCGCAGGTGTTCGAGGGCTGCTCGCCCGAGCCTGCGGGTGGACCGCTCGAGGCACCCGGCGACGGAGTGCCCAGATGGATGGCCGCCCCCCGGCCACACGGCCGGGGACAGGATCCGGCTTACAGACCGACTCGTCCGCCCGCCCGGCCTGCTTCGCACACCGGCCCGATCCCTGGCGAGGAATCGAGCGGGTGTGCGAAGCACGCCCTCTTCAGGAGCGGGTCAGCACACGAGTTTGGCCATTTGGTAAATAGCCTTCGCCTCCTCGGAGCTGGGCTGGGTGGCGCCGCCCGCCCGCTTGGTGATGTTGCCGACGACGTCGTCCTCGGATTTGCCTGCCCCGAGGTCCGCGCACGTCTCGGACAGGATCGTCGCGATCTTCGCGTCGTCCTTGCCGTCGGCCAGCTTCGGGAACGCGCCGCGGAAGCTGACGACGAAAGCGCCCGCCTTCACGTTGTCGACCTGGGTCGCGGCCTGCGCCGCCGCCGTCGTGGTGGAGGAGGTGGCACTGCTGGTCTTGTCGTCGCCGCAACCGGTGAGGAGCAGGGCGAGGAGGGTGGCGCTGGCCGCGATCGCGGCGGTAGTTCTGGTCACGCAGCGGGATGCTAGCGGCCGACAACCACCGCCGCCTCCCGTCAGGTGAACGGGAGGCGACGAGTAGTGAAGAAAGAATCGCGCGGTCAGACCGGGTTGATGACGAAAACCTGAGCCCAGTAGGCGGCCTGCTCGGGGCCGAGCAGAGGCAACAGGTAGTCGAACAAAATCGATGACATAGGTAGGGGGCTCCCAATTGTCGACGTGCGGGACATTTCCGAATGCGCGGGCGAACGCGACGCCCGTCACGGCGGGCCACGTTAGCAGCGCGGGCGTGCTCGTGCCGTCGGGCGAGAATTCCGTGTGCCCGATTCGTACGGAACTGGCCCTGATCGTGATCGACGTCATAAAGTAGTCGCCGTTGGTAAAGCCCGGTGCGGGGCAGCATCGGGCGATTCATACTTCGATCGCGGGAAAGCAGGTCTCGAGACATATGCGAGTAGTTCGCTCCATGGTCGCCGGCGCATTGGTCGCAGGCGCCGCTTCGGTTTTCGCGGTGCTGGGTGCGGGTTCCGCCGGCGCTGTCGCGGTGACTCCGCTGCAGGGCGGGGTCCAGGTCGACCTCAGTCCCGCCGACACGGTATTCGTGCACCAGAACAATGTGGGCCTGGCCATCGCCGGGCTGCCCCATCCGTCCGCCGCCTCGTTCGGTCAGGCGCTGGACGCCGCGGCCGAGGTGTCGTCCTCGGTGCCGGGTGGCCGGGTCACCTTCACCGTCTACGGTCCGTTCGACCAGTTGAACGGCACCATGCTGGCGCTCCAGTAGTACCGGCGCCTCAGCGTGGAACTCCACCAGCGGATCGTCTCGGCGCCCGTCGATTTCGGTGCCATACGGTCGGAGTTCGGTCTGGCCTCGGCGTATCCCGCCGAGGCCAGTGCGGAGGCCCGCGACGCGGTGGACGCGTTCGCGGGCGACCGCGTCGATCGCACGGACATCCCGTTCGTGACGATCGACCCGCCCGGGGCCATGGACCTGGATCAAGCCCTGCATATCGAACGCACCCCCGGCGGCTTCACCGTGCACTACGCGATCGCCGACGTGGGCGCCGTGATCGCCCCCGACGGCGCGCTGGCCGAAGAGTCCGGCGCCAGGGGCCAGACCTTCTATCTTCCCGACGGCACCGTGCCGCTGCACCCGCCCGCCCTGTCGGAGGGGTCGGCGAGCCTGCTTCCCGAGCGGACGCGTCCGGCCGCGCTGTGGACCATCGAACTCGACGAGCAAGCCGAACCGGTGCACTACTCGGTGATCCGTGCTCTGGTGCGCTCGCGGGCCCGGCTCGACTACGTCCAGGTGCAGGCCGACGCGGAGGCCGGTCGGCTGCATCCCTCGATCGCGGCCCTGCCGGAATTCGGCGCGCGGCGCATCCAGGCGGGGGTGGCGCGCGGCGCGATCGGGTTGCGGTTGCCCGCGCAGACCGTCGTCAAGGACGAGCGCGCCCACGGGCACTGGCGGCTGGTGGTGGAACCGCGTACCGCCGCCGACGACTGGAACGAGCAGGTCTCGCTGCTGACCGGCATGTGCGCGGCGCGGATCATGCTGGACTCTGACGCGCCCGCCCAGGAGCGGGTCGCGCTGCTGCGCACCATGCCGCCCCCATCCGGATCCGCGATCGATTCGATGCGCCGGACCGCGCAGGCGCTGGGCGTGGCCTGGCCCGCGGGCGAAGCGGTCGGGCGGATGCTGGCCCGGCTGGACACCCGCACACCAGCGGCGCTGGTGCTGATGTCCGAGGCGACAACCCTGCTGCGCGGCGCCTCCTACACCATCGTCGACGGCGTCGCGGCAGAGCCGCCCGCGCCGGACGCGCTGCGGCACAGTGCGATCGGCGCTCCGTACGCGCACGTCACCGCACCGCTGCGGCGGCTGTCGGACCGGTTCGCGACCGAGATCTGCCTGGCTCGATGCGCGGGCGCCGAGGTGCCGCGCTGGGTGCGGGAAGGGCTGGCGAGCGCGGCCGACGCCATGCGGCGCAGCGACGGCGTCGCGAGCAAGATCGAGCGCGCCTGCATCGACCTGACCGAGTCGACCCTGCTGGCGCGGCGCATCGGCGCGCAGTTCGACGCCGTGGTGCTGCGCGAGGCCAACGGCAACCGGCCTGCCGTGGTCTTCATCGCCAACCCGCCGGTGCTCGGGCCGTGCGTGGGCGAACCACCGGAAGGGGAGACGGTGCGGGTGCGGTTGGTGTCGGCAGACCCCAGGGAGCGGAAAGTAGCCTTCGCATACCCCGCGTGAACGGCAGCGGGACCTATCCGAACAGCGCCGCCGCCGTGGCCGGATAGCGGCTCAGCTCACGACCGGCCGCCACGTCCTCCGCGGCCGCGAGAATCTCGTAGAGCCCGGCGTCCTCACCCGACGCGGCGGCCTCGGCTGCCCGGTGGAGGATCGCCTCGTGCGACTCCACCGCGTCCCGGTGATCGCCGAGCACGGTCTGAAGCTTCTTCGCGTGGCGGCCGCGCTCGGCGGCATCGTCGCCGAGCACCTGTTCCGCGGCCTCGCACGAATACCGTAAACGCTTGGCACTCTTGCGGATCTCGTGCAGTACCTCGACCCGTTCGTGCGGGTCGACGGTAGGCTCGGCGCGGACGAGGGACTGCAGCCGGTCGAGATCGCGCCGCAGCACTTCCTCGAAGACGTCCGTGGCGGATGTCTCGGCGCGGGAGTGACGCAGCGGCGGATCGGTGCGCCACCCGGACAGCTCTTCGCGCAACTCGCGGTAGCGCGCGCCGTCCAGAGCGGCCAAGACCTCGTCGTGCGCCGCGCGGTAGCGTTCCCGCTCGGCGTCCACCAAGCGCGCGGTGACGGCGTCGATGTCGGCTCGGCGGGCCCGCTCGGCGTGCTCGGCCAGCAGTGCGGCGAATCGATCGGCGCGCACCTCGGCGTCCCGCGCCTCGCCGAGCAATCCGGCCAGCCACTTCAGTTCCGCTCCCATCGTGGCGGCCGGTTTCTTGACGAGCAACTTGCCGTAGGACTGCAGCACGCTGCGCAGCCGCCGGGTGGCCACCCGCATCTGATGGACCGAATCCGGTGCGTCCGCGCGGACTTCCGGCTCGGCGGCCAGCAGGCGGTCGACGTCGTCGCGCAAAGCGCCGATGAGTGCTTCCCCAGCCATGGTCACCATGCTCACCGCGCTTTCGCGAATCGGTCGGTCGCTTCCACCAAGTGATGGGTGATGCCGGGCTCGCTCGCCGCGTGGCCCGCGTCGTCGACGATGTGCAGGACCGAACCGGGCCAGGCGCGATGCAATTCCCATGCGCTGACCGCCGGGCAGACGATGTCGTGGCGGCCCTGCACGATCACGGCGGGGAGGTGCGCGATGGTCCCGATGTCGCGCAGCAGCTGTCCCTCGTCGAGGAATCCCGCGTGGCGGAAGTAATGGTTCTCTATTCTGGCGAAGGCCAGCGCGAAGCGGGGCTCGGCCGCTTCGGCCACCCGATCCGCTCGCGGCAGCAGCGAACTCGTCGCGCTCTCCCACGTGGACCAGGCGATCGCGGCCGTGCGGGCGAGGTGTTCGTCGGGCGAATGCAGCAGGCGGTGATAGACCTCGACCAGGTCCTGGTCGCGTTCGTCCTCGGGCACCGGTGCGAGGAACTTTTCCCACTCGTCCGGATAGACGTAACCTGCGGCGCCGTTGTAATACCAGTCGATTTCCTTGCGGCGCAACAGGAAGATGCCACGCAGCACCAATTCGGTCACCCGTTCGGGGTGGCGCTGCGCGTAGGCCAGCGCGAGCGTGGAACCCCAGGAGCCGCCGAACACCTGCCAGCGTTCGATACCCAGGTGCTCGCGCAACGTCTCGATGTCGGAGATCAGGCGCCAGGTGGTGTTGTGCTCCAGACTCGCCCCGTCGGCCAGGTGCGGGGTGGAGCGGCCGCAACCACGCTGGTCCAACAGCACGATCCGGTAGGCGGCCGGATCGAAGAACTCCCGATGGAACGGCGCGGTGGCGCCGCCGGGTCCGCCGTGCAGGAACACCACCGGCTTGCCGTCCGGATTCCCGCTGACTTCCCAATACACCGACTGGCCGTCGCCGACCGCCAGCATGCCGGAGACATAAGGCTCGATCGCGGGGTAACGGGTGCGCATAGGGCGGCCCGGCTCAGAAAGCCAGACCGGAGGCCAGATCCGGGATGCCGAGCGCCTCCACGGCCTGCTGACGCACGTCCGGGCAGCTCTTGGTGGTGGCGCGGTCGACGATCGGCTTGTCCGACAGCACCGCGGCGTTGATGCCGCCGTTGCGCAGCGCCCACTCGTGCACCAGCGCGTTCAGCCCGATCTTGCCCAGGGTGCCGCCCTGGATACGCCAGTTGGTCAGTTCCGGCCGCATCATGTCGCACAGCTGGGCCGCGGCCGCGTCGGAGATCTCCGGGCTCGCCGGCGTGCCGCTGCCGGAGGTCGTGCCCGGCGCGGCGGTGGCCGAGGCCGTGGTCGAACTCGAGCTGCCGGTGGGGGCCGGGCCCGACTCGCTGCCGCAAGCGGTCAACGCCGCGGCGGCGAGAACGCCTGCCACCAGCAGGGTGCTGCGTGAAATCCAACGGCTGTACGGCATCGGTACCTCTGGTCGTGTCGGCATTGTCGGCATCGAGTCTGCCATTGATTTCGCCCACCGGCCCGAACCGGCCGTTTCCGCTGGGAAGAGCCGCTGAGATACCGATCGGCCGAGCGGCGCGACGAGCGCGCGCCGCCCAGCCGGTCGTCTTCCTGGAACTGGGGTCAGAAGCTGTGTTCCGGGCCCGGGAAGGTGCCCCGGCGCACTTCGTCGGCATAAGCCGCGGCGGCGGCGCGCAATTCGTCACCGACGTTGCCGAAGCGCTTGACGAACTTCGCGGTCTTGCCGCTGGTGTAGCCCGCCATGTCCTGCCAGACCAGCACCTGCGCGTCGGTGTCCGCGCCTGCGCCGATGCCGACGGTCGGAATGGTCAGCTTGCGGGTGACCTGACCGGCCAGCTCGGCGGGCACCATCTCCATGACCACGGCGAACGCGCCCGCCTCCTGAACCGCGATGGCGTCGGCGATCAGCTGCTCGGCGCCGTCGCCGCGGCCTTGCACCCGGAATCCGCCGAGGGTGTTCACGCTCTGCGGAGTGAAGCCGATGTGCGCCATGACCGGGATGCCCGCCGCGGTGATCACCGCGATCTGCTCGGCGACCCGCTCGCCGCCCTCCAGCTTGACCGCGTGCGCACCGCCCTCCTTCATGAACCGGGTGGCGGTGGCCAGCGCCTGCTGCGGGGAGGACTCGTAGGTGCCGAATGGCAGGTCGGCAACGACCAGCGCGTGCGGCGCGCCGCGCACCACGCCGCGCACCAGCGGGATGAGCTCGTCCACCGTGATGGGCACGGTGGTGTCGTAGCCGTACACCACGTTGGCCGCGGAGTCGCCGACCAGCAGCACGGGAATGCCTGCCTGTTCGAACAGCCGCGCCGAGGAGTAGTCGTAGGCGGTCAGCATCGCCCAGCGCTCGCCGTCGGCCTTCATCTGCCGCAGGTGGTGCACCCGGGTCTTGCGGACGACCTTCTCGGGCTCGGCGGGCGCCGCACCGTAGGCAGGGGTTTCCGAATCGGATACGGACATCATCGTCCCTTTCGTCTGTGTCGCCTCGGGGCCCGTCCGGGTCCCCGGGATTGTCTGACGAATTTCAGTGTGCCACCCGCCACCCGGGCGGATTAAGGCCGATGACCGGTGCAATTGGTCACAGCGCCGACTGGGTCGCCCGGCGCGGCGCCCACGTCTGCCCGATGGCAATATCGTCAGCATGTCGACGGTGCGGAGTGGGCGCGGTGCGCTGGTGGTGGCGGTGCTGGCCTCGGCCGCTGTGCTGATCTCGGGGTGCGCCGTCACCCGCACCGAATCGGGGCAGCCGATGCCGACGCCGCCCACCGGGCTGGAGAAGTTCTACGACCAGCGGGTGCAGTGGGGCGACTGCACCGGATTCGGCGGGCCGGATGACCGGTTCCCGCCCAGCACGGAGTGCGCGCGGGTCACGGTGCCGGTGGACTACGCGGCGCCCGAGGGGCCCACCGCGCAGATCGCGGTGTCCCGGATCCAGGCCACCGGGCGGCGCATCGGTTCGCTGGTGATGAACCCGGGCGGGCCGGGCGAGTCCGGTCTGGGCATGTCCTCACTCGGCAACAAGACGGCGTTGGCCGAGCGTTTCGACCGGGTCGGCTTCGACCCGCGCGGCGTCGGCTCCTCCATTCCGGTGATCGTCTGCCAGACCCCGCAGGAGCAGGACGCCGAGCGTGCCGAGCCGCAGGAGGACTACACCCCCGAAGGCATCGCCGACGCCGAGGCCGACAACCGCCGGTACGCCGACCGCTGCGCCGAGCGGACCGGGAAGGATTTCCTCGCCCACGTCGGTACCCGCGAAGTGGTGCAGGACCTCGACGTGATGCGCGCCGCGCTGGGTGACGCGCAGCTGACCTATGTCGGGTACTCCTACGGAACCAAGATCGGGTCGGCGTACGCGGAGAAGTTCCCGGCGCACGTGCGCGCCATGGTGCTCGACGGCGCCGTCGACTCTTCGCAGGATCCGGTGCAGGAGTCGTTGCGCCAGGCGGCGGGCTTCCAGAAGGTGTTCGACGCCTACGCCGCGGACTGCGCCCAGCAGCCGGACTGCCCGTTGGGCACCGATCCGGCGCAGGCGGTGCCGCGTTTCCGCGCGCTGGTGGACCCGCTGTGGGACAAGCCGCTGCCCACCACCGATCCGCGCGGACTGAGCTACGGTGACGCGCTCACCGGCGTGCGCCAGGCGCTCTATACCGACGAGCTGTGGAAAGTACTCACGCTCGGGTTGTCCGAGCTGCGCGACGGGCGCGGTGACACGTTGCTCGCGCTGGCCGATCTGTACGACGGCCGCCGCGACGACGGCAGCTACTCCAACACCACCGACGCGTTCAACGCGATCCGCTGCGTGGACGATCCGCGTATCGCCGACCGCGAGGTCACCGCGCGCCAGGACGCGGAATACCGCAAGGCCGCGCCGTTCCTGGACGACCGTCGGGGCACCGGCGCCGCGCCGCTGGAACTGTGCACCGCCTGGCCGGTACCGAACACCAGCGAGCCGCACCGCATCTCCGTGACCGGTCTGCCGAAGACGGTGGTGGTGTCCACGACCGAGGACCCGGCGACGCCGTACCAGGCCGGAGTGGACCTGGCCGGGCAACTGGGCGCCGCCTTGATCACCTACCAGGGCAACCGGCACACTGTGGCGCTGGCGGGCGGCGTGTCCTGTGTGGACGACGCGGTCATCGCCTATCTGGTCGACCTGACCGAACCCGCTCCGGGCCTCACCTGCTGAGGCGGCTCGGTTGCCGACCGGCGGCGCCGTCGTTGCACACCGGGGCAAAAGCTCACAAACCGGACGATTCGACTGTGCGGAGTCTTCCGAAAACATCCAGGTCAGCAATCTTAAGCGTGTATGTAACACAGATTTAACGCCAGGTGCTTACGCTCGCGGGCATGGATCGCCAGAAGGAATTCGTGCTGCGGACGCTCGAAGAGCGGGACATCCGCTTCGTACGTCTCTGGTTCACCGACGTCTTGGGTTATCTGAAGTCCGTCGCGATCGCACCCGCCGAGCTGGAGGGCGCCTTCGAGGAGGGTATCGGTTTCGACGGCTCGGCCATCGAGGGCTTCGCCCGCGTCTCGGAGGCCGATATGGTCGCCCGGCCGGATCCGTCGACCTTCCAGGTGCTGCCGTGGGCCACCAGCAAGGGCCACCAGCACTCCGCGCGCATGTTCTGCGACATCACCATGCCGGACGGTTCGCCGTCCTGGGCCGACCCGCGCCACGTGCTGCGCCGCCAGCTCAACAAGGCGGGCGACGTCGGCTTCAGCTGCTACGTGCACCCCGAGATCGAGTTCTTCCTGCTGGAGAACGGTCCGCAGGGCGGCGTGCCGGTCCCCGCCGACAGCGGCGGCTTCTTCGACCAGGCCGTGCACGACTCGGCGCCGAACTTCCGCCGCCACGCCATCGACGCGCTGGAGTCCATGGGCATCTCCGTGGAGTTCAGCCACCACGAGGGCGCTCCGGGCCAGCAGGAGATCGACCTGCGCTACGCCGACGCGCTGTCCATGGCCGACAACGTGATGACCTTCCGCTACCTGATCAAGGAAGTGGCCATCGACGAGGGCGTGCGCGCGACGTTCATGCCCAAGCCGTTCGCCGAGTACCCGGGCTCGGCGATGCACACGCACATGAGCCTGTTCGAGGGCGAGACCAACGCCTTCCACGATCCCGACGACCCGATGAACCTGTCGGAGACGGCGCGGGCGTTCATCGCGGGCATCCTCGAGCACGCCCCGGAGATCAGCGCGGTCACCAACCAGTGGGTGAACTCCTACAAGCGCCTCATCCACGGCGGCGAGGCGCCCACCGCGGCCTCGTGGGGCCGTTCCAACCGCTCCGCCTTGGTGCGCGTGCCGATGTACACGCCGAACAAGTCGTCCTCGCGCCGCGTCGAGATCCGCAGCCCAGATTCCGCGTGCAATCCCTACCTGACCTTCGCCGTGCTGCTCGCGGCCGGTTTGCGGGGCATCGAGAAGGGCTACACGCTGCCGCCGGAGGCCGAGGACGACGTGTGGTCGCTGACCGTGGCCGAGCGTCGCGCGATGGGCTTCCGCGAGCTGCCGGGCACCCTGGACGAGGCGCTGCAGGCGATGGAGCGCTCCGAACTGGTCGCCGAGACCCTCGGCGAGCACGTGTTCGACTTCTTTCTGCGCAACAAGCGCCGGGAATGGGCGGACTACCGCAGCCAGGTCACGCCGTTCGAGCTGAAGGAATACCTGGGGCTGTAAGCCGGAGGGACGCCGGGTCGGCGTGCGCGCGCGCTCCGCCCTGTAATTTGAGAACCATGGTCCGGCCCCCGTCTGC
Source organism: Nocardia sp. CY15 (assembly GCF_009829295.1). Classification (NCBI taxonomy): domain Bacteria; kingdom Bacillati; phylum Actinomycetota; class Actinomycetes; order Mycobacteriales; family Nocardiaceae; genus Nocardia; species Nocardia sp. CY15. The sequence continues at coordinate 88,892 of NZ_VUOT01000020.1, read as the reverse complement.
CCGCTCCGCTGTCCCCGGTGTCGGTCGGCTCGGATTGCTCGAGCCCTCCGCCGCCGCGTCGCTGCGCGAACTGGGCTGGGACAACGTCGAGAGCATCCCCGTGCTGTGGGCGCTGTCCCGCGCGCCGGACGCCGACCTCGCGTTGAGCACGCTCATGCGGCTGCGGGAGAGCAGCGGAAGCGGCTGGGACGCCATCGATTCGGCGATCCGCACGGATACGTCGCTGCGCGGCAGGCTGTTCGCGCTGCTGGGCTCCTCCAGCGCGTTGGGCGATCACCTCGTCGCCGCGCCGTCCGCCTGGGAAGTCCTGCGCCGCAAGGAGTTGCCCGGCCGCGACGAGCTGATCGCCGATCTGCTCACGGTGGTCGAGGCGCAACCCGAGCAAGGCCCGAACGCGGCCCCGATGCTCTACCGGGCCGGCATCTCCGAGCCCGCTGTGGTGGCGTCGCTGCGCAAGAGGTACCGCGACCAGCTGATGCTGCTGGCCGCGCTGGATCTGGCGGCCACGGTGGAGAACGAGCCGGTGTTGCCGTACCAGGTGGTCGGCAGGCATCTCACCGACCTGGCCGATGCCGCCCTGACCGCGGCGCTGGCCGTCGCGGTGGCGCGGGTCTGCAAGGACGAGCCGGTGCCGGTGCGGTTGGGCGTGATCGCGATGGGCAAGTGCGGCGCGCGCGAGTTGAACTATGTCAGCGACGTCGACGTGGTGTTCGTCGCCGAGCCCGCCGACGCCACCGCCACGCGCTTGGCCGCGGAGATGATGAGCGTGGCGAGCCAGGCGTTCTTCGAGGTGGATGCGGCACTGCGGCCGGAGGGCAAAGCCGGTGTGCTGGTACGGACGCTGGATTCGCATATCGCCTACTACAAGCGGTGGGCCCGGACCTGGGAATTCCAAGCGCTGTTGAAGAACCGCCCGGCCACCGGTGATCTCGCGCTCGGCGAGCAGTACCGCGCCGCGCTGATGCCGATGGTCTGGTCGGCCTCGGAGCGTCCCGACTTCGTCGCCGACGTCCAGGCGATGCGCCGCCGGGTGGAGGATCTGGTGCCCGCCGATCTGCGCGAACGCGAGTTGAAGCTCGGGCACGGCAGCCTGCGGGATGTCGAGTTCGCCGTGCAACTGCTGCAGTTGGTGCACGGGCGGGTGGACGACACGTTGCACGTGCAGGGCACCGTCGAGGCGCTGACCGCGCTGGCCGCGGGCGGGTACGTGGGTCGCGACGACGCGGCCAATCTCACCGCGTCCTACGAGTTCCTGCGTCTGCTGGAACACCGGCTGCAACTCCAGCGGCTGCGTCGCACTCACACGCTGCCCGCCGACGACGACGAGGAGGGCATGCGCTGGCTGGCGCGCGCCGCCCATATCCGGCCCGACGGCAGGCAGGACGCGGTGGGTGTGCTGGGCAGCGAGATCCGCCGGAACGCGGTGCGCGTGCGGCGGTTGCACGCCAAGTTGTTCTACCGGCCGCTGCTGGACTCGGTGGTGCGCCTGGATCCCGATGCGCTGCGCCTGAGCCCCGAGGCCGCGATCCGGCAGTTGGCGGCCCTCGGTTACGCGGCGCCCGAACACGCCCTCGGCCACCTGAAGGCCCTGACCGGCGGCGTGTCCCGCAAAGGCCGCATCCAAGCCCTGCTGTTGCCGACGCTGCTCGAATGGCTGGGCGACACGCCGAATCCCGATGCGGGCCTGCTGGCCTACCGCCGGGTGTCGGAGGGCCTGGCCGACCAGATCTGGTTCCTGCGCGAACTGCGCGACGAGGGGGCGATCGCGCAGCGGCTGATGATCGTGCTCGGCTCCTCGGAGTATCTGCCCGACCTGCTCATCAACGCGCCGGAAACGATCCGGATGTACGCCGACGGGCCCGGCGGCCCGCTGCTGCTCGGTCCGCAGCCCGACGAGGTGGCCCGCGGCATCCTCACCGCCGCCGCTCGGTACGAGGACTCGAAACGCGCTGTGGCCGCGGCGCGTTCGTTGCGCAGGCACGAACTGGCGCGGGTGGCGTCGGCCGATCTGCTCGGCATGCTCGAAGTGCCGCAGGTGTGCCGGGCGCTGTCGTCGGTGTGGGTGGCGGTACTGGAAGCGTCGTTACGCGCGGTGATCCGGGCGAGTGAGGCCGAGCGGGGCGAGCCCGCGCCCGCCGACATCGCGGTGATCGGCATGGGCCGGCTCGGTGGCATGGAACTCGGCTACGGCTCCGACGCGGACGTGCTGTTCGTGTGCGACCCACGGCCGGGCGCCGACGAGACCAAGGCCGTCAAATGGGCCATCGGGGTGGCCGACCGGGTACAGCAGTTGCTCGGGGCGCCGAGTACGGACCCGCCGCTGCACGTCGACGCCGGGCTGCGCCCGGAGGGTCGCAACGGCTCGCTCGTTCGCACGCTGGCCGCCTATGCCGCGTACTACGAGCAGTGGGCGCAACCCTGGGAGGTGCAGGCGCTGCTGCGCGCCAACCAGGTGGCCGGTGACCAGGAACTCGGGGTGCGCTTCCTGCACGTCATCGATAAGGTGCGGTACCCGGAGGGCGGGGTGTCGGCCGAGGCGGTGCGCGAGATCCGGCGGATCAAGGCAAGGGTGGACGCGGAGCGGCTGCCCCGCGGCGCCGACCCGGCCACGCACACCAAACTGGGGCGCGGCGGCCTGGCCGACATCGAGTGGACGGTCCAGCTGATGCAGCTGCGGCACGCCCACGAGGTGCCCGGCCTGCACAACACCTCCACCTTGGAAGCGCTGGACGTGATCGAGCAGACCGAACTGCTGGACGCGCAGGATGTGGCGCTGTTGCGCGACGCCTGGCTGACCGCGACCAACGCGCGCAACGCCTTGGTCCTGGTGCGCGGCAAGCCCACCGACCAGCTCCCCGGGCCGGGCCGGCTCCTGTCCGCTGTGGCGCGCGTCGCGGGCTGGCCCAACGACGACGGGAGCGAATTCCTCGACCACTACATGCGCGTCACGCGGCGCGCCAAAGCCGTCGTCGAACGAGTCTTCGGCGCCTGAGGCTGTGCCGTAGCGATTCGCCGCTCTCCGCGCGCGGCCGCACGAAGCGTGTCCGCGAAGCCGGACTCACGTTCCCAGGGCGAGACCCCTGCGGGCCGCCCGCTGCTCGCCCCAGTCGTAGAGGGCGGTGAGGACGGGGACGAGGGTGCGGCCTTCGTCGGTGAGCGTGTATTCGACCTGCGGAGGCACCGTGTCGAAGACGGTGCGGCGGACCAGGCCGTCGGATTCCAGTTCGCGCAATTGCTGGATCAGCATCTTCTCGCTGGTGGTCGGCATCCGCCTGCGCAGCTCGCCATAGCGGTGCACCCCCTCTTTCAGGTGGGCGAGGATCACCGGCTTCCATTTGCCGCCGATCAGGTCGACGGTCACCTCCACGGCGCAGTGGTAGCGCTTGTCGGGCACGCGTCGGACCTCCTGGCTGCTCACCCTACGCACCGAAAAGTGCGTTCTTGTAACACTGTAATCATCGCGATTCCATGGATGCCGTTCGTAGCAAACCACCGCAGACATGGAGCGAAATCCTATGAAGGTCATTGTTTTCGATTGATTCAAGCCCGGGGTCACCCTGGAGACGATCAATCCGTACCTGCCCGAGGAGGTCGCCAATGTGTGGCGGCTGTGGAAGGCGGGCATCGTCCGGGAGAACTACGCGCGCGCCGACGAGCCCGGCGTAGTCATCGTCTTCGAGGTCGACAGCGTCGAGGAGGCGCGCAAGTACGTCGCGGACTTTCCGCTCACCAAGGCCGGATACTTGGAGTGGACATTCGTGCCGGTTCAGGCGCCCTTGCCGCTGGAAGCGTTGATGGATCCGGCCGTCGACGTCGCCGAGCCCTACGACCGGACGGCGTGAGCATGCGGCACGCCTTCGGCCTGAGCATCCCGCAGACCGTGCCCGACGCCTGCGACCCCGCGCGGATGGCGCTGCTCATCTACGACATGCAGGTGGGCATCGTGCGGCAGATTCCCGAGGGGGAGCGGATCGTGCGCGCCTGCGTCCGATTGCGCGACGCCGCACGGGCGGGTGGCTTCCGGGTGTTCTACACCCGGCACATGTCGCTGCCGGTCGCGGCGTCAGGTGTCGCGCAGCTGCGCACCGCTATGTCCTGGCAGCAGGTGGACGACCCGGCTGCCCTGCGATCGAGCTTCCCGCAGGGCTCTGCGCAGTTCCAGTTGGTGCCCGAGTTGACGCCCGGACCGGACGAGGTGGTGTTCGACAAGATCACCATGTCGGCGTTCGCCGCGACGCCGTTGGATTTCGCGCTGCGCGACTGCGGCATCGACGCCTATGCCGTGGCAGGCATCGCCATGGAAGTGGGCATCGAGCCGACCGTCCGGCACAGCCTGGACCTGGGCTATCTGCCGATCATCGTGACCGACGCATGCGGCGCCGGGCATCCGGAGGCGGCCGAGAGAGCTTGTGCCACGCTGCAATTCACCGGCGGATCACTCACCACCGAGACGACGGAATTGAGCGAGCTGATGAGGCGGCGCGTGTCGTGACGCGGTCGGTCGCGGTGTGTCCCGTCGAACCCTCAGGTTGCGGGGGGCGTCCGGCGGCTTCGATGCGCACCACGCGAGCCTTGGTGTAGTGCTTGCGATCGAGCCGATGGACGGTACCCACCCGCCACCGCCGCCAGGTCTTCGGCGATCTCGGCCGTCAGCGGTCCCGTCGCTCGAAATTCCTCGACGTATATTCCTTGCCCTCGCCATGTCGCCTACGCTCCGCGGCCAGCTCAGGAGGGCCGGGTCGCGCCACACGGTGAAGCCGCCGAAGTGTCCCGCACCTGTAATCCACACTCGGCGCACACCGAGTCCCCACAGACATTGCCTAGGCTCGACCGCATGCGTAAATGGATGGACCGAGCCTTGCTCGGGGCGGGGTGGTGCGCTGTGGTCGTGGGCGCCGTCGGGATCGTGCTGCATTTCGGGGCGTGGGAACAGCGTGGACTGGTACTGCTCGCGTCGGGGGCGTCGTACTTGATGTTCGGCGCCCTCGCAGGCTTGGTGCTGCTGCTGGTCGCACGCGGGTGGCGCAGCGCGGCACTCGCCGGGGTGTTGGCCGTGGCGGTGCTGTGGACGCTGGTGCCCGCGTTCGTGCCGGAAGGGCGGGCGGCGAGCGGTCCGACGCTCACCGTCATGCAATCGAATCTGCTGTTCGGCCGGGCCGATCCGGCTGCGGTGGTGCGTGCGGTGCGGGACAACCGGGTCGACGTGCTGACCGTCGACGAACTGACCGACGCCGCGCTCGAACGGCTGGCGGGCGCGGGCCTGCTCGACGAACTGCCGTATCAGTACCTCGAGCCCACCCGCGACGGCGGTGGCGGCACCGGCATCTACAGTCGGCACCCGTTGCGGGAGAACAGGAAGTACGACGGATACATCCTGAACAACGTCTCCGCGACTATGGATCACCCCGAGCGCGGGCCGATCGCGGTCTTCGCGTTCCACCCGGTCCCGCCGCCGTTCGATTTCCCCGCGTGGCAGGCGGAGATGCGCAGGACCCGGGAAATCCTCGCGGCGCAACGGGGTCCCGCCATCGTGGGCGCCGACTTCAACGCGACCCGGGACCACACGGCCTACCGTGACCTCGTGCGCGGTCGCTTCGCCTCGGCGGCCGACCAGACCGGCGCCGGATTGCTGCCCACCTTTCCCGACGACCGCAGCTGGGGTCCGGTGATCGGTATCGACCACATCCTGCTCGCCGACGCCACCGCCGAACAGTTGCACACCCTCTCCGTTCCGGGCTCCGACCACCGAGCGCTGATCGCCCGCATCCGCTTGCACTGACCCGGGCGGAAGTCGCCGCGCCGACTGGTCCGAGCGCCGCGCTGACGAGGATCGTCCAGGTGTCGCGGCCGCCGCGGTTCGACTACGACGGGGTCGGTCGCGACTGCTCGGGGACCACCGTCGCCCGGCGGGTGTCGTATCGCCGAGGGCCGACCGGATCGGCACCGACGTATCCGCCCTGGCCCGACGTATCCGCCCTGGCCCGACGTAGCGGACCGATGGCGGGCGACGACCCGCTCTCGTCGGTCGTGGACGGCGAGAGCGCCTGCCCGCGGCTACACCGGCAGCGACCGCAGCGAGCTGAGCGTGCCCGCCAGCGCACGGGCCGCTTCGGCGCCTTTGGTCACGAAGTGCTCGGTGAAGAACGTGACGTGCTCGCTGTGCTCGTGGAAGTGGTGGGGGGTGAGCACGACCGAGAACACCGGCACGTCCGTATCGAGCTGGACGCGCATCAGCCCGTCGATCACTGCCGACGCCACGAAGTCGTGCCGGTAGATTCCGCCGTCCACCACCAGCGCGGACGCGACGATCGCCGCGTACCGGCCGGAGTGCGCCAAGCGCTTGGCGTGCAGGGGGATCTCGAACGCGCCCGGCACCTCGTAGACGTCGATGGTGGCGGGATCGAAACCGAGGTCGGCGTATTCGGTGCGGAAGCCCTCGTACGCCTTGCCCACGATCGAGCTGTGCCAGCTGGCGCGGATGAACGCGATGGATCCGGTAGTTCTCATGCCGGGATACTACTGTTCGGTAAGGTGCGCTTCCAGCCAGCCGACGACGTCGTCGAGCACTTTTTGCTGCTCGGGCTCGTTGAACACCTCGTGGTAGAGGCCTTCGTAGCGGATCACCGTGAGATCCTTCGACCCCGCGCCCCGCTCGATGAGATCAGAACTCGACGGCGCGGCGATCGCGTCGGCCGTGCCGTGCAGCACCAGCACCGGCACGGTGAGCTGCGCCAGCCGCTGCTTGACCGTATCCGTCGCGCTCAGCATCTCGGCGCCGGTGCGGGCGGGCAGCTTGCCCCGGTAGACCAGCGGATCGTTGTCGTAGGCCGTGACCACCGCGGGGTCGCGGCTGATCTGCGACGAATCCAGTCTCAGCACACCCAGATTCGGGGCGAACCGGCTCAACACCGGTGCGAGCGCGCGCTGCACCGGATTGCCCACCGGGATGTCCAACGGCGGGGCGGACAGCACGAGGCCCGCGACGTCGATCGGCGCGCGGGTGGCCAGATACAGGGTGATCAGGCTGCCCATCGAGTGCGCGACCAGGAAGCGCGGCACCCCGGGTTGCTCACGGCTCGCGATGGCCAGCATGGCGGCCACGTTGTCGGCGGCGCCTTCCATGGAGCCGATGTTGGCTTTGCCGCCCGCGGACTTCCCGTGCCCGATGTGATCGAGCGCGTACACCGCGAAACCCGCTGCGATCAAGCGTTGTCCGACGTGGGTGTAGCGGCCGGAATGCTCGGCCACACCGTGCACCAGCACGACCACGGCCCGCGCGGCGCCCTCCGGCAGCCAGGCGCGCCACGCGACTCCGCTGCCGATCCCGTCGAACTCCCCGGACGCGGTACGGATGGCGGGCGGCTCGGCGGGCGCGCTGTCGCCCGCCGTCGGCTCGGTCGTCATGCCTGCGCTCCTGACGTCGATGGCGCGCCGACCGTCGCGAAATGCTCGATCAGCCGCCGGTTGAACTCGATGAGTCGAGCGTAGTTGACCCGGGAGAGGCGTTCGTCGGTTCCGTGGATCGAGGCCAGATCACGGTTGTCCAGCACGATCGGCGCGAAATTGCACCGGGTCCGCGCCAGGTCGTCGTAGTGCCTGGAGTCGGTCGCGCCGGGCACGATGCCGGTGGTCACCGCGATACCGGGGACGACGGCGCGGGCGAGATCGGCGATCAGCTCGAAGGTGGGGCCCGGCTCCGTGATCCGCGACGGTTCCGACGACATGCCGACCAGCTCGAATTCGATGCCCTTGTCGCGCACGACTTTCCGGCAGTGCGCCAGCACCGAGGCGACCGTGTCCCCCGGCAGGATGCGGAAGTTCACCATGGCCTCGGCGCGCTGCGGCAGCACGTTGGCCCGCACGCCGCCGCGGATCACCGTCGGCGCCGTGGTGGTGCGCACCATGGCCTCGGTCTGCGGCTGGGTCGCCATCACGCGGGTGATCACCGGTCCGGCGATGCCGGCGAGGCCGAGCAGACGCCGTCGCGGTCCCGGCATGACGTCGCGCAACCTGGCCAGCATGTCCGCGATCACCGGCGTCAGGCGCAGCGGCATCGGATGGTCCTGGACGCGGGCCACCGCCCGCGCGATCCGGCCGACCGCCGTCTGCTTGCCCGGCATGGACGAGTGCCCGCCCACCTCGGTGACCGACAACCGCACCGTCGCGTAGCCTTTCTCACCGAGCATGATCGTGGCCACCGGCTGCCGCACGCCCTCGACGATGCCCGCGGTGATCACTCCGCCCTCGTCGAGCAGCAGATCCGCGCGCACGCCCGCCTGCCGCAGATGATCGGCCATCCGCTCGGCCCCGTCGCCGCCGAAGACCTCCTCGTCGTGCCCGAAGGCCAGGTACACGGTGTGCCGCGGCCGTACGCCTGCGACGAGCGCCGACTCGACCGCCTCCAGGATGGCGAGCACGCGGCTCTTGTCATCGATCGCGCCGCGGCCCCAGATGTATTCGTCGTCGACCACTCCGGCGAAGGGAGGGTGAGTCCAGCGCTTCGGATCGTCCGCGGGCACCACGTCCTGGTGCGCGAGCAGGATCGCGGCCACCCGGTCCGGCTCGGTACCCGGCCAGCGGTAGAGCCTGCTGTGTTCGAACCGCCGCAGTTCGAGCTCGGCGTGCACGCGGGGGAACGACGCCCGCAGGTGAGCGTCGAGGCGGTCGAACGCGGCGCTGTCGGCATCGCGCGGGTCGTCGGTGGACACCGTCGCACAGCGCAGCGCGGCGGCGAGGCGTTCGGCGGTCAGGTCGTCGACCGGTTCCGTCATCGGTCACCGGTGCGGTCGGGCAGGTTCATCGACACGGTTGCATTGTTCAGGATGCTCGGGTCCAAGGCGATCGTCTTCTCGTTTCGCCACTTCACGATGCCTTCGGTGAGCCCTCCCGGCAGATCCGGGTGACGAGTTGCGGTCAGCAGGGGCAATTCGATGCTCGCGGACGTCACTGTGACCGAGGCGAAGGCGGGGGAGTGCGACCACACGTCGTCGACCACGTCGGTGACTCGCACGCCGATCCGGTGACCGGCCGCGATCGGCCAATCCTGGGCGAGCAGCCGGACTTCGGCGACGTCGCGGACGGGTGCGATCCCGCGGGTGATGACGGTGGCGCGCAGGTCGGGTGCGATGTCGTAGAGTTCGACCGCGACCGTCGCGCTCGCCGGGCCGCTCAGCCGGAGGGTGGCGGTGGGGATGCCGGACAGGTGCTGGTCGCCGGTCAGCGGCGCGGAGACCGACCAGAGTTCACGGTCGGGCCCGGGGACCAGGCCCCGGTCGGTGTACTCGCCGGTGCGCAGTCCCACCGGGACCCGCCGCACGTCGGCGGGCGGCCACGCGGTCTCGGCGCGCCAGCGTCCGTCGAACTGGCCGACGGTGATTCGCGGTCCGGGAACCACCACGTCGCGGCCTGCGACGTGCTTGTCGAAGAACGCGAGCAACTCGGTGTCGAAGTGCGGTGTGCCGCATTTGTCATGGCAGGTGCGGTGTCCCCACTGGCCGAACCAGGCCCGGTGCTCGCCGGGCCCGAGGCCGTTCCACAGGTCGAACACCCGGTCGGCCCGGGTGTTGTAGTCGACGAAGCCCTGACCGAGGAAAAGCGGAATCGTATTGCCGCGCAATCGAGCGACGAGGTCGCGGTCGCGCCAGAAGGCAGTGTCCGGATTGTGATCGCCGATCTCGGCCAGGTACCGCCGGTAGCACTGCCACGGCAACTGTGTCGCATTCGCCTGATATTCGCCGGAGTCCTCCGGATGCGGTGGGGTAGAGGCGATGAGCAGGTGTTCCAACCCCGCTAAGTCGGCGGGCCGCACACCGCTCTCGGTGATCGGCTTGCCGGCGAACTTCCAGGAGATGCCCTGCATGTAAAGGTAAGAGTACGGGTCGCCGACGGGCGCGAACGCGCCCACAGCGGCGAGGCCTTTCGGTGCGCCCGCCAGCCCCATGAGGCCGGTCCAGGCTTCGTACGATGTGCCGAACATCCCGACCTTGCCGGTAGACCATGGCTGGCTCGCCGCCCACTCCACGGCCGCGGCAGCATCCGCTTGCTCCCCGGGGCCACCATAGTCGGGGCAGCCGTTCGAGCCGCCGAACCCGCGAAGATCGACGATGACGTAGGTGTAGCCCGCGTTGAGGAACATCTCGGCGGTGAGGTTGTCGGTGGACGGCCCCCCGGTGAGGCGCGGCTCGGTCAAATACGCCAGGTGCGCGCGATACGGGCTGACGGTGAGAATGACGGGAGTGCGGGTCTCCTCGGAGATTCCGGCCGGGCGCAGGATATCGGCGTGCAGTCGGGTGCCGTCCGTGCCGTCGATGAACGTTTGCTTCCACTGGTACGGCACGGGCAGGGGCTCGGCGACCGCGGTCACGGGGGTGACGGCTCCCAGCAGGAGCAGCAGCCCGCCCAGGGCGCGCAACAGAACGGCTCGTTCGCTCACCATTGGACTATCGAGTCTTCCCGCGTGGATGTCCAGCCCCCGGAACCATGGGTCGTCGAGCCGCCGTCCGAATCGCACGCTGCCACGTCCACATGGCGGTGAGCTGCGGCGCGGTGTCACCTTCCGGGGGTGATCCCGGTCAGGAGGTGACGGCCCGAAGGGTCGGCGCGAAAACCGGAACCGATCGACATTCTCGATTCCGATCCGAATTTCGCTTCGCGGCATGCCGCCGCGTCCCGGCCGCCGCGGAGGCCCGGCCGCGAGCCGGTGTTTGCGCAGGGTAGGTCGCGCCGGAGCTGCCGCAGGTTGTGGCCCTGCGGCGCGGGGACGACGAAGGATACGGCGAACGGTACCGACTGGATGAACGCCGCGATGTCGCAGATACTTCGTCCGGTGTCTCGGTCGGCGTATGATCAGCCCAGTGCGAATGCTTGGGGGATTGATAATGCGTGAGCTGGCGACCGCGGACTGGGAACGGTTCGTGCAAGCGCTGGCGCTTTGCCTCTCGGAGCTGCCTTCACGAGCGACCCTGATCATCGCCGCTCCAGGGAATCGCTACGTCCAGTTCGTCCAATATGACATCAAACTGTCTGCTGAACTGGCCGGAAACCACTACCTGAGCAACCCGATTCCGGAGACCGCCGCACAGGAACTGCGCGCGCAGGGCTGGCACGAGCCCGCGGTGCGGCATGACGCCGACAACTGGACCCGGACCCTTTTCTGGCCTATCGCCCCCAACAGCCTGGTGGAGTTCGCCAGTTCGGTCGCTGTCGGTTTGCGCGACGCTCTCGGTGTGGCTGCCCCGGCCGATTTGCGCGCCATGGGATGGACCGAAGCATCGGGTGATCTGGATCTCACCGCACTCGGCTCGATCGCCCACCGCGGCTGAGACCGGCTGGGCACGGCAAAGCCGCGACTACCTGGGCACTATCCTGAGAGTCATGGCAGCAGGCAAGCCCACCAAGGAAGCGAAGGCCGCGGCGAAAGCGGCCCGCAAGCAGCAGTCGAGAGAACGCCGCAAGCAGTTGTGGCAGGCGTTCCAGATGCAGCGCAAGGAAGACAAGCTGCTGCTGCCGCTGATGATCGGCGCCTTGGTCGGCAGCACCGCCGTCTTCGTCGTGATCGGCTTGATCTTCGGGCTGACCTGGTTCCTCGTCCCGCTGGGCGTGGTGCTCGGCGCGCTGCTGGCGTTCATCATCTTCGGCAGGCGGGTGCAGAAGAGCGTCTACCGCAAGGCCGAGGGCCAGGCGGGCGCCGCGGCCTGGGTGCTGGACAATCTCCAGGGCAAGTGGCGGGTGAGCAACGGCATCGCCGCCACCACGCAACTGGATGCCGTGCACCGGGTGATCGGCCTGCCCGGCGTGGTGCTGGTCGCCGAAGGGGCCCCGCAGCGGGTCAAGTCGCTGCTCGCTCAGGAGAAGAAGCGCACGGCCCGGCTGATCGGCGACACCCCGATCTACGACATCGTCATCGGCAACGACGAAGGCGAGGTGCCGCTCAAGGATCTCCAGCGCTACCTCACCAAACTGCCGCGCAACATCGACACCAAGCGGATGGACCTCATCGAAGGCCGGCTGTCCGCGCTCAGCGCGCGCGGTGGGCCCGCCCTGCCGAAGGGGCCCATGCCCGCCGGCGCGAAGATGCGCGGCGTGCAGCGGACCATCCGCCGGCGCTGACCGCTGTGCACAAGGCCCGCGTCCCTGTTGGGAGGCGGGCCTTTGTCTCGTGATCGATTTCGGTGGCCAGGGCGTCCCGTCGGCCGTGCCCGGGTTCAGCGTGCATGCACCAGCGCCGTGCCGGTGGCGCGGTCGTGCATGCCGCGCCCGTCGGCGTCGGTGAACAACGCGGGCACCACGAACAGCAGCAGGACCTGCCTGGCCAGCGCCCGCACGAAGCCGACCGGGGCGGGCGCGTCGATGCGCACCGTCCGCAGCCGCAGGAAATACTGCCCTGGCGTGAACCCGAACAGCGTGACCGCGCCGACGCCGATCACGAACCAGATCAGCAGCGTCAGACTCGACGCCGAAGTGGTGCGGGCGAGCAGCGCCGCGATGCCGAGCGCGATCATCCAGTCCACGAAGAGAGCGGCGATGCGGCGCCCCATGCCGGCCAGCGAGCCCGCTCCGGTCTGCGGCAGGCCGAGGTGTTCACCGGGGAACTCGGGAGTTGCCGGACCGCCGGAGTCGGCCGGAGGACCGGAGAGCCAAGAGCCGGTGATGCGTGCCATGCACCCCAGGATAGGCGCGCGCGGACCGGCGCCCGGTACCGCATAAGCGGAGTTCAGCGTCGGGGCGCGCCGTGCCGGGGGCAGGACTACCATTCAATCGAGTCCGGGTGGTCAGCACCACGCTGCCTGACGCACGTGTAACACCGGCGAAACACATCCTTGACTGCAGGGAAACACGGCATCCATAGCGTCGGGTCGCGACGAACCCACGCAAGGCGACACTGGCTGGGAACCGATCCGTAAGGAGAACAAGTGACGTTCAGCACGGCCGACGAGGTCATCAAATTCATCGCTGATGAGGACATCGAGTACGTCGATATCCGTTTCAGCGACCTTCCCGGTGTGCAGCAGCACTTCTCGATCCCGGGGAAGGCTTTCACCACCGACCTCGCCGAGGAAGGGCTAGCGTTCGACGGCTCCTCCGTCCGTGGGTTCCAGTCCATCGACGAGTCGGACATGCTGTTGCTGCCCGACTTCTCCACCGCGCGCATCGACCCGTTCCGCGCCGCCAAGACGCTGAATCTCAACTTCTTCGTGCACGACCCGTTCACCCGCGAGGCATACAGCCGCGACCCGCGTAACGTCGCGCGCAAGGCGGAGGAGTACCTGCGTTCCACCGGCATCGCAGACACCGCGTACTTCGGCCCCGAGGCGGAGTTCTACATCTTCGACTCGATCCGCTACGACTCGGCCATGAACGGCGCTTTCTACGAGATCGAGTCGGTCTCCGGTTCCTGGAACACCGGCGCGGAGTTCGACCCGGACGGCGGCCGCAACCGCGGCTACAAGGTCCGCAACAAGGGCGGCTACTTCCCGGTCGCGCCCTACGACCACTACGTCGACCTGCGCGACAAGATCTCGACCAACCTGCAGAACTCCGGCTTCGAGCTGGAGCGCGGCCACCACGAGGTCGGCACCGCGGGCCAGGCCGAGATCAACTACAAGTTCAACACCCTGCTCGCCGCGGCCGACGACCTGCAGCTGTTCAAGTACATCGTCAAGAACACCGCGTGGCAGGAAGGCAAGACCGTCACCTTCATGCCGAAGCCGCTCTTCGGTGACAACGGCTCGGGCATGCACGTGCACCAGTCGCTGTGGAAGGACGGCAAGCCGCTGTTCCACGACGAGGCCGGCTACGGCGGCCTGTCCGACCTGGCGCGTCACTACATCGGCGGCATCCTGCACCACGCGCCGTCGCTGCTGGCGTTCACCAACCCGACGGTGAACTCCTACCACCGCCTGGTCCCCGGCTACGAGGCCCCGATCAACCTGGTGTACTCGCAGCGCAACCGCTCCGCTGCGGTCCGCATCCCGGTCACCGGCAACAACCCGAAGGCCAAGCGCCTCGAGTTCCGCGCACCGGACTCCTCGGGCAACCCGTACCTGGCCTTCGCCGCCATGATGATGGCAGGCCTGGACGGCATCAAGAAGAAGATCGAGCCGCTGGCCCCGGTCGACAAGGACCTCTACGAGCTCCCGCCGGAGGAGGCCAAGAACATCCCGCAGGCCCCCACCAGCCTGGCGTCGGTCATCGACCGCCTCGAGCAGGACCACGACTACCTCACCGAAGGCAACGTCTTCACCGAGGACCTGATCGAGACCTGGATCACTCTCAAGCGCGAGGGCGAAATCGCCCCGGTGAACCTGCGGCCGCACCCGTACGAGTTCGAGCTGTACTTCGACGTGTAAGTCGTAAGGTCGCCACCCTGTGATCGGAGCACCGGCAACCAGGTGCTTCGTTCGCAGCTGTGCGTGCGAGCCGACGAAGCCCATCTGCTTTGTGATCACCTTGTGGTCGCCGGGTAGATGGGCTTGTTTGCGTTCCTGACCAGAACGCACACCGGGCTGTCATCGCGAGCTATGTGGCTCCGTTCTCATGCATGGGAAGCTCGCGCCGAGCGTGAAGAATGGATCCGTATCATCCAGAGCAGGAGGTGGCATGCGGAAAGTGCTGGGCGCCGACTCGATCGAGTGTCGGATGACCGTGCGATCCGGCATGCTTGTTCGGACGCTGCCGGGTCTCTGTCCTGTAGCCGGGATGAAGGCCCCTCACTCGCGCGGCGTGCGGCGATCGTTGCGGAGGACAAGACACTCATGATGCATCCATTTACGGCGGCAGCGCTGGAATCCGGCCGTGAGTTCGTGCACGCCGTCGATGACATGATGGAGCGGATCAAGGGAGTCCGCGCTCGGCGGCCCTCGCCAAGCGCCCGGGTGATTCCGGAGGTCGACGGGATGGGCCGTCTCGTCGATCTGTACATCGCCGACGGGACGATTGCGCATTCGTCGAGTAGTCAGGAGCTGGTGGCCGACATCATGGCGGCGATTCGGGACAGCACCGAAGACGCCCTACGGCAACACCGGCTTGCCATCCAGCAGACGACGTGGCCACCAAAGGTGTCATGGCCCGAACCGTAACTTGCCGCTGTGGTCGGCCCCATACCCAGGAGTGATGCTGTGACAGAGCTGGGCGTGTCGGGCGCCACTGAGGCCGAAACGCCGCCCGATTGGCTGAATCTGATCTACGAGGTGTTCAATCCCGACTACTCCGTCGGAGTTGCCTGTGATCGAAGCGGCATGATCGTCGGTCTGCACCTCGGCGACGAGGTGTGGGAGAACACCGACAGCTGGCTCGCCGCCGAGATTCTTCGGGTCGCCCGGCTGGCCTACCAGAAGTCCCGGGTGGGGAGGCGCGCGGAGCTGCTGTACAACGGCGCGTTGCCGCGCCTGGCCGACTCGCTGGGGCTGCCCACCGAGGCCGAGTACAACCTCATGGAGAAGGCGGAGTTCGGCTCAGGCTACTGAACTCCAGCTCTCGGCTTCCTCTCTTTATCCCCAGGTATGGGGATGCTGAAGAATGGGGAGGTCGGTCGGAGTGGAGAGGGTTCGTCGATATGACCACCGAGTTCTATCAGGATCCACAAGAGTGGCGCCGACTTCGCGGCGTAAACCATGACATGGTCCCGGCAGCCCGGGAGCGCGCGAAGAACGATCCTGATTACGAAGCGAATTTCATCGCGACGAACGGCTATGCGGCCTATGCGTTTCTGCAGATTGCCGGACGTCCGCACCTGCGTGATCGTGTGGTCGGCTGGACCTCGGTGGCGGATGGTCGTCAGGATACTGCCGATACTTCCCACTCGACGGCAGGTGTGATCGAGGACACCGACGGCGCGGGTGGCGCAACGATTCGAGGCAAGTCGCCGGAGGCCTGATCCTCAGCGGCCGCCACGTAGCCGGCGGGAGGATCTCGAATGGCTGCAATCCGCTCGCGAATCGCTTGGAATCATCGATCTGATCGTGGGTTGTGTTGAAGGGATGCGAACTATCGAGCGGAACTCCCACGCGCGGGTAAGTGGCGGTATTTCCCGCAGTCGGGCGATCGAGGCAACGGCATCAGGACAGGGCTCTCGCGACAGGCGCCGCGATGAACTGCCCGTCTAGGAGGACGCATGACCAACTACTTCACTCACGACAAGCACGGCAATTATACAAAATCAGAGAGCCGTCCGGAGTCCGGCTACTACTACGCGCAGGAAAAGCCCGGGGGCGAAGTAACGCTGTATGAGGCGAACCCGGGTGGGGACCCCAAGAAATTGGACTCGTGGCCCTACAACCGCCTGGATTACCTCGTCACTACGGATGGGCAGGCATACAAAAAGAGAGTTGTCGACAACGTAACGCGCGTCGACCCGGACAAGCGCCTCCCGGAACATGATCGCAAAGCGCCCCCTCCTCCTTCTCCGACCGAGTCGGAGCAGAAGAAAAAATATATGGAGGGTCTGGACAAGGATCCGAAAGAGGGGGACTCGGTCGATGACTTTCCGCTGAAGATCAAGCTGCCTCCGGGTACTCCTTCGGAAGACCTGACGACGTACGTCAGTCTGGCGAACCATCAGCTCAAGTACCTCAAGAAACAGATGGGGGACAAAAAGAAGCCGATCGCCCTGGCGTCTCCGGAGAAGGGTGACGACACCGTTATCTGGGACAATAACCTGAGTAAATCCTTCACAGATGCAATGGGAAACGGTGCAGAGGCTCAAGCCGGGGGCAAGGGCGAGTCTATTGAAGCATACAATTCGACTTCCAAGTTGCTCGACGAGTTGGATGCCCAGTGGGCGGCCAGAGACGACCAATTCAAGACGGAGAACCTGAAGCTCACTGCCGACAATGACCGCACATATCGGAAAATGTGGGACAAAGTCCAATCTGCGCATGAGGATATCTGGGCGACGCTGATGAAACCTCACGCGGGATACTTCGGCGGAAGCACTTTCAGTAAAGACAACTTTACGGCTCCCGGTATTCAGAACGTCGTGGAAGAGGAGCCGATATATGGAATAATTCGCGACACTGTTCAGTTCTGCGTAGAGGAGGTCACCGCATACGCGAATCGAGCCGAGAGTGCAGGGAAGAAGTTCGGTGAGTTCCCGGGATTTCCCACTAAAGAACAGCCTGGTAAAGACCCGAACGAAAAGCCCGCCACTCAACACACCCCTACCGGTACGACCAAAACCCCTACGAACACCGGTACTCCGCCGCCTGTCTACACCGGTACTCCTCCAATGCCGACCCAGGATGCTTCCACGCTACCGTCCGGCACTACCGCGAACGATAACTGGGGATCTACCTTCGACGACTTGCTGGGCGGCCCTACCGACACCGATGGTTCGCTGACCGATCCGACTACAGGCACGCAACCCATCTCGGCCACCGGAACCGGTGATACGTCCTCGGATACGGATCCGCTTGCCGCCATTCGTTCGGCACTGCAGGGGGGAACCGGATCCGCGACTGGTACGGGGCCCGGTGCGAACACTGGCACAAACTCCGGCAATGTTGCGCCCGCCGCCAACAGCGGCGACAACGGTATGGCAAATGCGATGCAGCAGATGGCGATGATGAGCGCCATGAGCGGAATGATGAACCAAGGGCGTCAGCCCGAAGACGAGCGACTCGAGCGGGCCTACGCGGAGCGGGAGCGAGAACAGGAGCGGGAGAAGCGCGAGGAACGAGAGCGCAACCGCAACGCCCAGACGACCACCGCGCAACAAGCCGTTCAGCAAACCGGCCCTGCCGGCGTGACGCCGCCGACCTACGCGGGTACTCCGCCGCCGATAACGGCACCTGGAACGACGCCCGCGGTCCAGATCGGGGATACGACCGTGAACGCGTCGCCGCCGGTGGCGGAGGCTTTGCAGAAGCAGACGCAGAACGTCGCTCTCGATGCGGTATCGGCATATAAGGGAACAGCGGGGGAGATCACAGCGGAGCATCCGCCTGCGGTGGTCAATGGCCCCGGTGAGCTGAAGACCGGCGATATTCTGCAGTGGGAGAAGCATAGTGCGCTGGTTGTCAAGAACGAGAACGGCCTGTTCGTCCTCGACAATGGCCAGCTCGTTCCCTTGGATCCCAACAATCCTCCGTTGAAGGAAAAGTACGGCAATTTCGCGGGCTTCATTCACCCGACCGGTTTGGACACGGCGGCCGGTAGCGCTCCTGGAATCGCGGCGCCACCTCCGCCGGCCGTGGCCGCGGCGCCGCAGCCTGCCGCGCCGCCACCCGTTTCACCACCACCGCAGGGGGTCTGACCCGGCCGGAATCGTTCGCTGCGGTTGATGGCGCCGACAGATGCTCGCGGGTGCGACGCGAGTCGCGGCTCGGATGGCGAGTCCTCTACGCGCGCGTCTTCTCCCCACGCACCGAGGCGGCCAGCTGGTTCGGCATCGGCTCGTGCCGCGCGTAGGCGCGGGTGAAATCGCCGGTGCCGTGGGAGATCGAGCGCAGGTCGATGGCGTAGCGGCTGAGTTCGAGTTCCGGGACTTCGGCGTGGATGCGGGTGCGTCCGCTGCCGTGCGGCTCGGTGCCGAGGACGCGCCCGCGGCGACTGGACAGATCGCTCAGTACCGGGCCGACGAATTCGTCGGAGACCAGCGCCCATACTTCGGCGAGCGGCTCGAGCACCCGGATTCCCGCGGCTGCCGCGGCCTCGCGCAAGGCGAGCGCACCGGCGGTCTGGAACGCGGCGTCGGAGGAGTCGACGGAATGGGCTTTGCCGTCGAACAAGGTGACCCGCACGTCCACGAGGGGATATCCGGCGGTCAGCCCGCGGGATGCCTGGGCACGCACGCCTTTCTCCACCGACGGAATGAACTGGCGCGGAACGACTCCGCCGACCACCTTGTCCACGAACTCGATGCCCGACCCTTCGGGCAGGGGTTCGACCTCGATCTCGCACACGGCGTACTGGCCGTGCCCGCCGGACTGCTTCACATGCCTGCCGCGCCCGGACGCCTTGCCCGCGAACGTCTCTCGCAGCGCCACCTGATGCTCTATCACGTCGACCTGCACGCCGAACCGGGTCCGCAACCGCTCCAAGGCGACGTCGCGATGGGCTTCACCCAGACACCAGAGCACCAGCTGATGCGTCTGCGCGTTGTGTTCCAGGCGTAGCGCCGGATCTTCGGCCGCCAGCCGGGCGAGGCTCTGCGAGAGCTTGTCCTCGTCGGCTTTGCTGTGCGCGCGGATGGCGATGGGCAGCAGCGGATCGGGCATCGGCCACGGCTCGATCCGGAGCGGATTGTCGGTGGACGACAGCGTGTCGCCGGTTTCGGCATGACCGAGCTTGGTGACGTAGGCGATATCGCCCGCGATCGCCTGCCGCAGCGGGCGTTGCTGCTTGCCGAAGGGAGCTGAGATCGCGCCGACCCGTTCGTCCAGCTCGTGGCTCTCGTGGCCGCGGTCCTCCAAGCCGTGGCCGCTGACGTGCACCGTATCGTCGGCGTGCAGGGTGCCGGAGAAGACGCGGACCATGCAGACCCGCCCGACGTACGGGTCGGAAGCGGTGCGGATGACCTCCGCGGCCAGTTCCGCGTCCGGGTCGCAGCGCAGCGGATGCGGTTCAGCGCCGTTGGTGGCGGTGATGGGGTGCTCGGCCGGCGTCGGGAAGCCGCCGGTGATGAGGTCGAGCAGCTCGACCGTGCCCAGGCCCTGCTTGGCTCCTTCGGGCGCTGGGGCGGCGAACAACACCGGATGGAAGCTCCCGCGGGCGACCGCGCGCTCCAGGTCGGCGATCAGCGTCGCCAGGCTGATCTCCTCGCCCTCCAAGTAGCGCTCCATGAGGGTCTCGTCCTCGCTCTCGGCGATGATGCCCTCGATCAGGCGGTTGCGAGCTTCCTCCAGCTCGGGCACCTGATCGGGCGACGGGTCGCCTTGCACCTCCACGCCGGAGGAATAGTCGCCCACGCAGTGCGGCAGCAGCTCCACCATGCCGGTGACCGGCCGGTGCCCATCCGGATTCTTCGGGCCGTACACGGGGAGATGCAGCGGGAGGATGGTCTCCGACGACCCGCCGCCCAGCACGGTCCGGCAGGCGTCGGTCATCACGTCGTACTCGTCGCGCGCCGTGTCCAGGTGGGTGATGACGATCGCGCGCGGCATCCCGACCGCGGCGCATTCCTCCCACAGCGCCCTGGTCGCCCCCGCGATCCCCGCCGCGCCCTCGGCCGCCGAGATGACGAACAGCGCAGCATCGGCCGCGCGCAGACCCGCCCGCAACTCGCCGACGAAGTCCAAGTAACCCGGCGTGTCGACCAGATTGACTTTCATGCCGTCCCATGCCACCGGCACCACCGACAGCTGCACCGATCGGTGCTGGCGATGCTCGATCTCGTCGTAGTCCGACAGCGAGGTGCCGTCCTCGACCCGCCCTGCGCGATTGACCGCCCGCGCGGTGAGCGCCATGGCATCGACGAGCGTGGTCTTTCCCGACCCGCTGTGCCCGACCAGGACCACGTTGCGGATCTGCTCGGGCCGGTCCGCCGTCACCACGCCGCCGTCGCCCGCGGCAGCTCCGTCGGTCTTGTCCACCATGTGTCTCGCTCCTCTGCTGACACCTGCCGTACGTCCACCTTCCCACCGGGCGAGGCGTTCCGCCGACGAATCGGCAGATCAGGGTGTGCGGGCGGGCAACAGCGGGCGGGGGAGCTGACCGGGCCGACATCGGTCACCTCGGTGGCCGTCGCGGTGACCGGGGTGAACGCTTGGGCGCCGAAGCGACCAACATTCTCGATCGTTGTAATCGTCCTCGATCCGCGGGAGTCGCCGTGCCGGGAGATGAGTGGAGTAGCCCAACCGCGCCCCGTCGTGGCCCGAGCCATCGGCCGAACGCCATCGTCCCCGAGCTGTAGCTCAGGTCGCCGGAGAGCTGAGTCCTGGCGTGAAGGATCTACGGCTTCAGTTGATCGCCGTGCGAGCAGGCGGAGGTATCAGGCGAGCCGGAGATCGGGGACGCCAATCGCGCCTACCCCGCCGAAGAGCGCCGGGCTGGTACTAGCGGGGCGTTGGCGAAAAATTGTCGAAGTGCGCGTATCCGCCTCCCGGGCGGAGGCTCCGCATCCAGTGTGTCGGCGAGCCGGTTTCTCCGAGGAGCGTTCCTCGCATGTCACGCAGGACGTGCGAGCAACGCTCCTCGGGTGAGCGCTGTCGGTGCGCTCAGGTCAGCTGCCGGATGTCCCCGCGGACGCGGTAGAAACCACCGCGCGCCGACTCGGCAACGCCGTCGACCACGTAACGAGCGCCCGCGCGCCGGATGTCTTTGGGGAACTGCACATTCCAGCCGCGCTGGTATCCGGGCGAGACGACCCGCACGCGCAGCGAACTGCCGTGGTTCACGCACTCCACGATGACGCCCGTTCCGGCGTCGGAGGTGACTTCGACGGTATTGCTGGGCACCACGGCGGAGATCTCGGGAGCCTTCACCGAAACGGTCTGGGGCAGCACGCCCTGCTCGGCATCGCGAATGGCGGCCTCGCTGACATCGAGACAGGCCAGCGTGCCGGTGGTGGTGACCAGGTACAGCTTGTCGTCGTGATACTGCATGGAGTAGGCGGAGCCGCAGCCGGTGGCCAACTTCCATACGCGGTTCCCGGCGGCATCGAAGCAGTACACCGACGAGTAATTGTCGCCGGCGAAGACGTAGCGGCCGTCGGGCGAGGTCGCGCAGGAGAAGACAGCGGCATCGCACTGGTAGGTGCGCTCGGCCCGGCCGCTCTTGGTCACCATGCGCACCTGGTTACGGGAGGTGCCCGCGTAGACGGCGTCGGATTCCTGCCAACCGAACAGCACGTCGCCGCCGGTGCCCGCCTGCCACAGAGGGTTGCCGCTGTCCAGGTCGTACTTGGTGACGCCCGCGGAATGCCCGTGGTAGACGCCGTCCGCGTCGATACGCACCATCCAGCCCGAATCGCCGGTGCTGCGCCGGGTCCACAGCGACTCCTCCTCGTAGTCGATGACGGTGATGCCGCCTTGACGGTCGGAGACGCCGAGGATGCCGTCGTGGATGTCGAGCCAGTAGATGTCGACATCGGCCGCGATGTCGTACGCCGCGCGCGGCACCTTGCCGGACAAGTCGTAGACGCGACCGTCATCGCATCCGGCGTAAATCCAGAAATCATCGGCCACAATGCATTTGACGGCGTCCGGCAAGCGGTAACGACCGGTGACCACCCCGTCCGGGGTCAGGGTGAACACGTCACCGCTCTCGTTGCCCACCCAGCAGCGACGCTCGTCGACGAAGATGCCGAATGCGGCGGCGCCGGAGTCGAAACTCCACAGCACGGGCGCGGCCTTCGCGGTCGAGCGGCCGCTGCTGATCGCCCGCCGGGTCACCGGGCGCCTGCCCCGCGCCCCCATCACCGCGGGCGCATAGCCCTTGCGCACCTTCTCGCCGACCTTCTTGGCCGCGGCGGCCTGCGCCTTCTCCTCGGTGGCGAACGAACTCACCTTCGTCTGCCCTTGCTCCCCGATGCGACCGAAACGAACACTCACCTGGGTGCCCGCGACGATCACCTCGTAGAACTTGTGCGCGGAACCGCTGTCCTCGGACAGCTCGAGATAGGTGGTTCCCCCGATAGTCATAGCGCCTCGCCTGGTTTCGTCAGATCAGAACAGGACGAAAGTTAGCAAGGGGGACCGACACTCGGCGTGCCTCGCGTCGGAGGCCTTGTCATTATGAGAACCGGAGGCCGAGCGTTAGCCTGTCTCGGCAGGGGAAGGAACTCGAACGACGTGAAACCGCATCCGGCTGGGCAGCCGTATCCGAACACGATGTCAGGCGCGTACGGCGGGCATCCGCCGCAGGGGGCACCGTATCCACCAGTGCCACCACAGCATCTGTATGAATCGCAGCCCGAACCCCAGGCACAGCAACCATATCCGCAGGCAACGCCACCGCAAGCGCCGTGGTCACATCCGCGGCCGTCGCACGTGAATGCCACACCACCCGATCCGCGGCCATCGCGGCAATATCCGGCGCCGCAGCAGGGCGGCGGCCAGTACTCGCCGTCGAACGCGCAGCCCCACCAGCCCGTCCCGGCGGCCGGGGACCAGCGGCTCGTGTTCGAATATGCCGCCGACGCGCAGACCGCGGGACGTCTCGATCGCGCGGCCTTCTTCGCCAGCTTCGATCCGACTCGGTTTCTGCTGTTCCTCGGTGTGATCACCGGGCTGTTCAGCTTGCAGGTAGTCGTGAATGTCATCCGCGAGGGCACCGAGGGATTCGGCGACGGTGCGGTCGGCGGCATCGCGTTCGTGCTCGGCTTCATCCTGTTCTTCATGGTCATCGGTTCCTTCCGAGGATGGAACCTGACCCGCAAACGGATTGCGACCTACGCTTTTCCGGGCGCACTGGTGCATGTCGAGTACGACGGTGAGGGTTTCGCCCTGCGCACGCCCGTCGAGGATTCGCGCATCGCCTACCGGAATATCCGGCGTTTCAGACTCCGTGGCGACGTCGTGGAGTGGAAGTTCCGCGTCGGGGGGTGGTATCTGATGCCTGTCGAGCTCATGCCGCCGCACGCACAGCAGTTCGTCCAGGCGCGACTGAGTGCGTGACCTCGGAGGGTCGCCAGGTCGGCTCCGACCACCGGTCGGGCAGGGGCGGTAACGCGCGGCGTCACCGACGACGGCGGCCACACAGAGCAAACTCGAGCGGATCAGCTCAGTGTTTTTTCGGCGCTCAACGGATTCCCTTCGGCATCGACTTCTTCGTAGTCGATACTGAATTCCAGGCCTGCGTTTCTGGAGTGTTCTGCAAGGTTCCGAAGCCGATCAGCAGCGGAGTCGGCCGCGTCCTCGATGCGGCCCTCGAGAAGGAAGTAGATAGGCGCTTCCGGCCCACCCGCATCGTAACAATAGAGTTCGAATCCGTCGGTCTCATAGTGCACCTGAAACCCGCGATGCGGCTTCATCTGCAGAGCTTGTTTCGCTACCCACGCTCTCAGAATCTGTTCCATCACCTCCGGTCTATCGGTATAAAAGGTTCCGTGGTACGAGGTAATGGTCATGAGTATCCTTTTTAGGTGTAATCTCGATGTGGCTCGACACGAGATCATACGCCGATCACTCGTCGAGAGTGAAGCGGTCGATACTAGCGCCGCTCTTCATTTCGCTTGCGGCGCGTGCTCTCGGCTTCTCCATAAATAGTGGTGATTCTCGGGTTGAGGCGTACGATGATCCGGACGGAAGGATGTCGGTAGGCGAGGATCAGTGCATTTTCCGTTCCCGTCCATTCGATCTGTGAAGTCGTCCCCGACGAGCGTGCGGTGGGTTCACCATATATGTCTATGAGTGCTGCGGTCATTCGGGTGAAGGCGTCGCGTGGTGGTGTCCGGCAGTCGTCGCTATCAGGCATGATGGTCGCGACCGGCAAATCTATGGAATGGACATCGAGGGCACTTCCGTTCACATAACACTCACCGGCCACATATCTGCTGGTGAATACCACCCGATCGGTTTCGCGTCTTTCTATCGTCCAGAGCCCGGCTCGCGCGCTGACGGTCACCAGGTCATCCATTCGCCATGACCAGATCAGATTGCGAAGTCCGGTGACGAGGTTAACCAACTCTGCGTCGTCCAGCTCCGGTCGATGGACTGGTGGCTGCGGTGGAGTGTAGCGCGGCACGGCTTCGAGCTGCCGGATCGTTCTGTCCATGAGGTCGGCGTCGTATGCAGGCAAGTCCACCCAGCTTGGGCGGCCGGTAGGCGACATCGTACTGAGACCGAGCAGGGGGGTTGGCATCGGATGCGGGGCGGCGGAGCTCGCGGCGCCAGCCGTTGACAGTTCATCGGTGGATCGGCCGATGCGAGTCGCCGGCTCTGGATCACCGATATCGGAGAGGGGCGTCGATGACGGCAGCTGCCGTTCGGCGATGGTGAGTCCTGTTTTCTGGGCGCTGATTTCAGCGAGGCGCTTCCATTCGGAGAAGTCGGTGCCCGGTATGGCGTCGAGCCTAACCGACCATTCGTTTATATCGGTGCGCAGCACGGTCAGCACCATCATTGTGATCGTCTGATACTTCGGGTGATGTCGGAGGCGCTGTCCGAATCGGGTGCCGACCGGGTCGGTGGCGGAGCCAGTCGAGGTCATGCCGAGTTCGTCTCGCAACCGGTCGAGATGGACTTGGTCGAGCGGGCCATGGAGGATGAGTGTCAGTTGTCGCTTCAGGAGGTTCACTTCCCTCCGCTCGGCAGCGGTCGTCGTCTGCCACTCCGTCATATGATCACCACAATCGCATCTGCCGTAGCGTGTTTCGCCACGTTCAACGGTCACGTTCGATACGGAGCTGCCGTGCACGTTCGAGTTCGAGCGCCCGCGCTCTGGTTACTCGCGGTGACACCTCGGGATTTCGGCGGACAGCTTCCTCCGCTGCCGTAGCGTGGCCGATCGACCGTAGGTAATCGACCTCGACCACCTGTGGGGAAAGCCCGTCTCGTATGGCTTTGACAGCCTGCGCGTATCGGCGCTCCGGCGAATCGTAGGGAACATGGACGGGAGGTCGCCCTGGCGGCTCGTACACGTACACACTCCTTTCATGATCGAAATTTGTCGGTGTGAGGTCCAGGCACAGCGAATAAGTCTGTATATCTAGGCGCCTTGCCTGATCCGGAGTCAATTGCAGAACTCTGCTCGGCCCGACGATCTCGTTGTGGTGCTGTCGCACGATTTCCTTGCCCAACGTTTCCGCTGCTTTGCCGAGTGTGCGAGCGCGGTCCGTGTCGAGCGCCTGGGTCACAATTTGCCGATGCGCTGGATCCAGCCCCAGCTCTTCGATCCGGCGCGCCTCTATTGCCTGCTCGTGCCGGATGGCGCGCTGTATTGCGTCGAAATTCCGGGTCACCTCGCCGAGGTCCTGCGCCTGGCCGCGCGCGAGGGCCTGCTCGTATTCGCGTGCAGTATTCAGTTCGAGCTGGAGGGAGGGGGTACGCACGTCCGGCTGCTGGTTGCGGAATTCCAGTACTTCTCGGGTGGCTACCTCGACGAGTGCTCGCTCAGTGATCTCCAGCTGGGTCGTGGTCGAGAGGTTCCGCTCGCGCACATCGAGTTCGATGATTTGTGCGACAACCTGTCTGTGCTCGCCTAGTTGAAGTTCACGCAGCGCGTCGAGGCGGCTATGGAGTTCGAGTTGCTGCGCTGCGGCCATGCGCTCCTTCGCGAGTGCGACATCTTTACTCACGTCGGTCAGCGGAGCGCCGCGTTCGAGTGCCTCCCGGATCCGATCGAGCGCCTCGCGAGCCTGGATATACCCTAGCGACTCCGCCGCGCTCTGCACTCGATTCGTCTCGGCGAGATCTCTCGACAGTTGCACGATTTCCCGTATATGCGGGTTCAGCTGCGCCAGCAACTTCCCGCGTTGGCCGTCGGCCAGGTCACGCTGGAATTCGAGTTCCCGAGCGGCCTCCAGTCTGCGAGTGAGTTCGTGCGCGCGATCCTTGTCGGTGGTTTCGACAACGGGCAACTCGGGACTGGAATCGAAGTCGCTGCCCGGGACGATCAGTGAAATATCCTCGATGTTCAGCTCCGGATATTTGTTCTGAATCTCCTTGCCTGCCGCCTTGAGTGATTTCGAAATGTCGTGCGTCGATCGGATCACGCCTTTTCGAACTGCATTGGCGAATGTAAGCGCCTGGTTGTTGTAAGCCTTCGGGTTTTCGTGTATCCGTTGGGCCAGCGCCTGAAGTTCGGCCCGCGTGAGCCCTCTCAGGGTCAGAGGACCGCCTGGTGCCGCATCGGTGGCCTTGGTCGCTATCCGTCCGTCGTAGCGCTCCACGAGGATTGCATGGAACCTGTCACGGTCGATGACGACAGCGATGTCGATGTCGTTCGCTTGGGGGCTCCGCAGCGCCGATCCTTGGACAAAGATGCCGTGGTCACCGAATCCGGCATCGTGGAGGATTCGATCGAGATCCCTGGCGAACGCGTTGAAGTGACCGGCGTCTTCGAAGCGGTATGGGTAGCCGCGATCGGAAACCACATCGGCCCAGTTCTCCATGTGCTGTGCGAGCACGTCAGCGGTGATGGGCTTCGCAAGGCGGGAACCGATATGGATGAGGTCGGCGATGCCGCGATCATCGATTCCCAGTCGACGTCCGTGCTCGATCAGGTTGTTGAGATCCCTTTCGCTGTAGCTGAGTTCGAATTTGGGGTCCTGGGCAACACGGTCGCGAACGCTGTCGACGAGCCTCTCGATAGGGATCTGCCCTTGCGCACCGCGCATGCCGAGATCTCGGGGAGGGGGCTCGGCACTCCGCTCGACGTGCGGCGTCTCAGGGCGGTTGTCGGGTGTGGGGTTGGTGATGCGTTGGTTTTCGGCGAATATCGTGGCGGCGTTGGGGTCGGCGCTTCGCTCGACGGGCCGTGTGTCGGGCCGGTCGGCAGGGGTGGAGTTGCTGATTCGTAGGTTTTCGATGAACGCGGGGTCGTAGCGTCGTGCATCTTCGGCGCTCGGGCCCGGAGCAGGATTCGGCGGATGTCGGCGGTCAGCGGGTTCGTCGGAACGATCCCGTGAGCGTCCTGGGTCGGCAGGCGCCGATGGACGGGCTGGGATCGGTAGTACCTGCGTGTTTGTATTCGGTGAGGTGGCTTGCGTGGAGGTTGGTACGGAGGCTGCTGGGCCGTCGTGCTCAGCGGCGCCGTCTAGAAGTCGAACGTCCCCTGTCGCGGCCAGGTCCCATCCGTCCGGTTGCGCATCTCGGCCCAGGAAACCGCGTTCGCCGACGTGCTGTCCGTCGGACTGAACGACAGGGTGTTCTTGTCGATCACGAGCTGGTGTTCGCTGCTCGGTTCCGGTGGATCGGTCAGTGACGTCGCTCGGAGCAGGTACTCGATCTCCTTCGCGTCTTCCCGTGTCCGCTCGATAGACACCCGCCAAGTCGGCGGATACACCTGGTAGCCCTGTACCGGTTGGCCCGTGCGGATCGCCTCGTCGTACCTCTCCCCGATCATGGTCGGCGCGAGGCTCGCGTGAGCTGTCACCACTCCCGTCTCGGCGTTCACCACGTAGTTCCCCAAGCCCAGCCTCTGACCGTTCGCGATCTGCTCGGGAGTCGAGATCGGCCGACAGACCCAGCAGTGCTCGAACTGGTAGATCCGATACTCCTGGTCGGGGCTGAAGATCTGTGCCAGATACTGCTCCACTTGCTCTCTGGTTCGAAATTCCGGCACTGTTCACTCCTTGATTCGGTGGGATCGGTATCGACCACAAGCCAGCGGAGTTGTGGATCATGTCGGCTGGAGGCCGGTCCGAGAAGGTGCTTTGCTGGGGGTCCCACCAGACCGGGCCGCTCGCGCCGAGCGGGTAGACGATGACGGTGGCATGGCTGCCGTCGATGACCGGTGCCCCGTCCTGGTGGTACAGCAAGGCGTTGGTTCGGGGGTCACGGGCGTGCCACTCGTTGATGACCAAGGCGGCCGATCCAGGCCCGTGGGCGCTGATCTGATTGTGCAGCGCCATGAATTGATCCGGCACGGGCGTACCGGCGTGGTTTCGCAAGCTGCTGCCGAGCCAGTCGGCTGCGCGCTGCGGGCCATTGCGCTCGCCGCTTGTCTGGTCGATGGTCCCGTCGGCAAGCCGGTCCGGGTAGCGGGGTAGCGACACTTGCGGCCTGCCG
Organism: Nocardia sp. CY15; assembly: GCF_009829295.1. Lineage (NCBI taxonomy): Bacteria > Bacillati > Actinomycetota > Actinomycetes > Mycobacteriales > Nocardiaceae > Nocardia > Nocardia sp. CY15. Next base: position 60,285 of record NZ_VUOT01000020.1, on the reverse strand, counting down.
AAGAACGATGACAGCGCTGCCAGTGCACTGTCCAGGCAGTTGTTGCCGCGTCCGGGGAATCCGGGACCGCCGTCGTTGATCAGTCGCCCGTACGGGTGGGTACGTGGGTCGGCACCTACTGTGAAGCGGTCGCCGTCACGCAGCGAGTCCTCGACAATCTGCTGGTAGGAGCGATTTTCGAGGTTGGTCAGCCGGTTGTGGTCGATGACGCGAGTCTCGGGCAGACCGGTGAATCTGGTGGGGGTGTTCGCTGCGGCGATGTCGTTGCTGATCTGTCGCAGGTCTTCCGGACGGACGGTCGGCTGATTCCGGCTGTCGGCCGGCAGTCCGAGATGCTCGCGCAGGTGGTTGGTGAGCGTTTCGGAGCTGTCGTGTGGATGCCAGCTTCTCGGGTCGGCCGTTTCGCGGTTGACGTCGACGGACAGGTGGGCGGTGGACGGGTCGTCGGTGAAAACGACGTCGACCAGCAGCCAGTCACCGCTGAGCAATCGGTGGCCGTAGTTGAAGGCACGGTCTGTCGCCAAGTGAGCGTTTTCGATCAGATTCCGCATTTCCTGCGGGGAGATCTGCGGACCGGCTGAGAGGTGGATCCGCACGCTGACCACGGCAACATGCTCGGGTCCTTCCGCGTACCGCCGCATCTCGTATGCGGGGATGCCGGGCGTTCGGTCCGGCCGAACCGCGATGACTCGATCGGGTGCTCGTCGTCGGTAGTTCTCGCGCGCATTGCGCGCTTCGAGTGCCCGTTGTGTTTCCGGGTCTATCGGACGGCGACGATCGGGTACCTCGGTAGGGGGTGCGGAGCTGTGCGGATCATGCAGTGGCACAGTGACATGAGGGTCCTGACGCTGTGGTCCCGATCCCATGTGCCGTTCTATGCGCGTGTCGAGGTGTTGTCTGGGCTCGCGGTTGGCAGGTCGTCTCGGATTATGTGGCGCAGACGTGGAGGGGCCCGACCGATGGGGAGCGACGGGTGAGTGTGGTTCCGCTACGTGTCTTGGTGGTGATGGGACACGCGGCTGTGGTGGCAGCGATTCGGGGGCTCGCATCGATGACAGATCGGCTACGGGTGCGCGTGCTTCGGGCGCGCGTGGCGGCACCCGGCCACGATCGGATTCCCGCACGTGCGGAGCGTCCGGGTGCGGGCGCTCGGTATACGGATTCTGCGTGCGCTGTGTGCTCAGGCGTTGCGTCTCGCCATGGGAACGAGGGTTCTCTTGTGCGCGCTGTCTCGGCTCGTGAGTAGTCGGCGGGAGCGATTCCGGCGCCCGCATCGACCGCCACGGGTCCTGCTGTGTCGGAGGCTGGGATTCGGGAGCCCGGTAGTCGGTGTGCTGTTGGTGGCCGTCGAGCCAGTTGCGCACCTGGATGTCGTATGGGCTCTGCCCCAGCGGGTGGGCGTAGGCGGCCTCGGTCTCCTGCGGTGTCGGCTGGTAGCGGCCGATGTGCGGGTTGTATCGGCCGTAGTAGAAGGGATCGTGCGGGATGACACGACCGTCGTTGAAATGCGCGACGTACCTGTGAACGTTCGGATCGAAACCCGACCGGTGCGGTGGAGGTTCCGGGCGGGGAACCTGCGTGTGCGGTGGTGCGTGTTCCGTTAGGGGACTGTGCTGCCCGGAGTGCGCATCCTGCTGCTGAGCGTGCTCTCCCGCTTGTCGTCCTCGGTCGACAGCGGGAATATCGTGGGTGTGGGCGAAGCGGGGGTTGTCCAGGTGGGCGAAGCGCGGGTTGTAGACGGGCTCGCCGACCCTGACGGATACCAGGTTCCCGTTGGCGTCGACGATTATCTCCCGCGGCCAGACGCGGTAGACGGTGTCGCCGGATATCCCGCCAGGGGCCAGTACCTCGGCTTCCCTGTGGCTGCCCGCGTTGTATCGGCTATGGGCAGTGGCGTCGTGGAAGGTGGCGTCTACGTCGATGCCGTGCGGGTGGTACAGCTCGTGCATATACATCGTCTGCCGGAAGGTGCCGTCGGGCAGACGTGTCAGCTGCCCCTCATCGGCGAGCCGGTCGAGGTCGTTGCCCGCGATGTCCGTTTCCCGGGCGATGGTGTGCTCCGGACTCCTCGACAGCGACACGAAGCCGTCTGCTTGGCCGGGGCCGGTGTGGCCGACGTGCGCACCGATGTTGAGGTTGTCGGGATCGCGTGGCGAGAAGCCGAGGTCGAAGATCTCCGGCCCCCGCGAATCCATGCGGAACAGGGCGTTGCGGGCGTCCAGGAACGCGTCTTCAGCGCTCCTGTCCCGCCATACCGGCGACAGGCCGTCGCCGGGATAGTTGACCACCAACCTCGTGGGGTCGATCGGCGCAGTCGCGTCGTCGAGCGCCTGGCCGGGCATGGACCGGGTCAGGTGATCGGGCAGCAGGTTGTCGGCGCAGCCGGGTTCGAATGCGTCGGGTTCGACGCTCGCGTAGCGCCGTCGCACGGGATCGCGCAGGTCGTGATCCACGACCTCGGTGAGGTACTCCGGGTCGAGCTTGTCGGGAGTCTCGTGGAGTGGCGGTTGTTCCGGGTTCTTGTAGACGCCGTACTGTCCGACACGCAGCGTGCCGTCTTGGACCCCGCGGACGATGTCGGCGGCCACCAGACCGTGCCTGGTGGCGTGATCCTCGATCACCCGAAGGTCGTTGTAGCTGAGTTCGACCGGCCCGCGCGGCGACGAAGGTCGATGCGGCGCGGTGCCCGAAGAATCCGGAACGTCACGAGGTGGCACCGCTGCCACACGGTCCGTCGTCCCCTGGGGTCCACGGTCGGACTCCTGCGGGCGTGGAGTGTCCGCTTGCGAGTGTGCCGGGCGCGGACGGTTGTCCTCGGTTACGAGGCGATCACGCCGTTGCGAGGCCACTGCTTCTCGCGTCTGGCCCGGATCATGATCTGTCCTGCCGCCGCCCGGAAGATCCCGTCCTCCGGTTGGTCCGTGCGGGCGGTGTTGCTCGTCTTGTCGATGATCAGTGTGCGATCGAGGTTGTCCCTCGTCTCCCCGAACCGGTACTCCACTTCGCTCGGGTTGTCCTTGGTCTGGTTGTAGTAGATCAGCAGTGCCATCGTGTCGTCCCCACAGTGTGTCGTAGCGTTCGCCAGTTCGTGGCGGTATGTCGTTGGACCAGTGATGGTCGAGATTCGCGTGGGCGTGTGCGTCCTGATACGTCGAGCCGGGATCAGCACGCAGGTAGGTGGACTCGGCCAGCTCGTGTTCGAGTAAGACGATATCGGCGGGCAGCGGATGTCCGGCGCGCAACCGGATCCATGCCTCGGCGATGGCCGGATCGGCGTCGAACCTGCGTCGAATCAGGTTGCCGTCATAGTCGATGATGGGGTGTTCTTCGCGGAACAGATGGTTCTTGATCTGCTCCACATCGTCGCGGGTGAAATGTGAGCCGTCGGTGCGCGGATGTTCACCGAGTGTGCGCGCGATGTCATCGATGTCACCGTCGTCGCGGCGGAAATGGTCGTAGGCGTCCTCCGCCCATTCGAACGCCGCGAAGTCGTCGCGTGGACGCACGGCGCCACCGGAATACGACATCGCCTCGGAATCGGTGGCGCCTGGATCGTTCGTGTTCGAATGCCGCCGAGTACTCGGGTCGGCTCGTCGATTGGGCTGTGCCGCCTCCGACGTGTCGTCCCGTCTAGGCATATCGGTGGCCGCGGTGCGGTCGGAGAAAGGTGCCGTGCGCGCAGTACCGCCCGATGAGGCACGGTCGGCTGGGCTCGCGCGGTGGGCCAGGTCGGCTGGTGGGGCGCCGGTGCTGCCGGGCTCGCTGGTCGTGGTCGGCGGCGAGACCGGTTGCGGGGGAGTCCTCGGGCGCGCGGGGTGATCGGGCCGAGGTGTGGCGGCGGTCGCAGACTGTGCTGGACCGACGGATGCAGCGGGGTCTGGAGTGGAAACGGTCGAGCGCTGGCCCGGGTCGATGGCGGGCGCGAAAGGTCCGGCGAGCGTGTTGGGCGGCACGGCCGCTGGAGATGCTGTTGCCACAGCGCTCGAGGTGACGGTGTCCGATGGCGAATCGGCCTGGGCATCCGATCTGGATGTAGGCGTCGCGGGCGGTGTCGCGGCGAGGGGGCCGGTCGTGCTCGGTGTCGCGGTGTCCGGTGCGGTCGACGCGTCTACGCGCTGGCCAGGTGCCGGGGCGGCGCGGTCGGGGAGGGGCGGCGAATCGTCGGCGGTCGACCGGTTCTGGATGCTGGGTTGGGAGCCGGATTGATCAGCCGCATCGTAGGCAGCGGGCGCGGGATTCGATGGGGCGGTCGGTTGTCCGCCTATTTCGCTCGAAATGTGTGCTGAAGCCGCAGGGGCGGGCGAAGTCGTGGTTCCGGTCGGGTCTTGCTCGTCGGAGTTGCTGTGTGCTGTGTCGTCGATGGACGTCGTCTGGGTGCCGCTGAGCGTGGGTGGGCCCGGATCCGGAATCACCGTGCTGGTGCTGCTATCGGATGGGCTGTCGGCATGTGACGGAGTCGAGGTTCCCTCGGCGCTGACAGGCGTTGCGGCCGGAGTCTGGGGTTGTGGGTTGTTCGAGGTCGAATCGGTACTGCCGGCCGGGGTGGGGCCGGAGTTCTCGTTGCCGACCTCGCTCGTGTGAGCCGTCGTGTTCTGCGGCTGTGCCGAGCTCGTCGAGGCAGGCGTGGTGTTCTCCGGGGGATTCGACGTGACGGAGTCGCTGTCGGTCCCGTCGGCGTCGGCGGGGGTGCTCGCGGGCTGGGTCGCTTCGGGTTGCGGCTGAGAGCTGCTCGGCTGTGTTCGGTCTCCGGTGTCGCCGGGTGCGGGTTGAGTGCGTTCGGGTGGCTGGTTGTCGCTGGGTGCAGGTAGGTCCGGGCCCGAATCGCTCAGGTCGGGTGGGGACGACGTTGTGTCCGTGTCGTTGGCAGCGGAGTGGAGGCCGTGCGGAACGCCCTGTGCGGCGGAGGATGTGATGCTTTCGAGGGTGAGGTTGAAGGGTTGGTCGGTGAGCGCGGCGACTGTCGCTGCGGCGGCGGTTTCGCCGGCGATGCCGGTGGCGGTTTCGGTGGTGGCGGCGACGGTGGCTCGGCCGAGGCGGCTGGCGGCGACGTCGTCGACACCGGACAACAGTCCGCTGCGGCCGAGTCCGCCACCGACCGCGCCGCCCGCCGCGCCCGCGGCGGCGGCGATTCCAGCGGCCTTCACGTCCTGAAGTGTGATTTCGTCGCGGCGCCCGGTGGCGGCTTGGAAGACTTTGACGCCGAGTTCCAGGCCGCCTTCCTCCAGTGCCTCGTTGATCGCGCCGAGTAGGGCCACCCGGGCGGCGGCTTTGGCGGCGGCGCGGGTGAGCAGGCGGGCGATCAGCTGTTTGATCGCCATGCGGATGGTGACCTGTGTGGCTATTCGCAGGACGACGGCGCCTCCGGCGCTGAACCCGGTCCAGGCGGTCAGCAGCAAGGGCGCCACCTCGATCGAGAAGATGACCATCGCGCCGATGATGACCAGCTTGGTGTGCTCGATATCGGCTGCGCCGTCACCGATTTGGTCGGCCAATTTGTCGATATATCCGACCAGCGCCTGCCAGGCACCTTCTTTGCCTGCCAAGGTGTCCCAGTGTGCGGCGATCGCGTCATGGGTTTGTCCGTCGATCGCCGCCAACGCCTGCTGCATCGTGTGCGCGGCGTCGTCGTCGAGCTCGTTCAGTGCGGCCGACATCCCCGACCATGCGTCGGCTACTCGCCGCATCGCGGTTTCGTCGCCCTCGGGCCAATCACCCGCGCCGACCACCCATTTGGCGACCCATTGCAGCCACTCCGGGATTTCGATACCCATCAGGTGGTGATCCGGTCGATCTGGGCGGCGTTGGCCTGGTCACGGTTTTGCACCGTGTTCGCGATGGCGACCATGCTGTCGCCGAGGTTGGTCATCGTCTTGCCGAGGTTGTCGACGCTGGTCAACGCTTTGGGGACATCGGGTGTGTAGTTCTTGGCGAAGCTCTGGCCGATCTTGTCCGAACCCCAGCACTCGCCCTCGGTCTCGATGACCCGCCGCAGGTCGGCGGCGGCAGCGGCGATCTTGTCGGCGACGTCGGTGAAGCCTGGCCGGGTGGCGCGCAGCGCATCCGGGTCGACACGGAAGTTGGTCACGGGCGATCCTGTGAGTAGGAGCGGTCGCGGTAGTACTCGGAGGGCCGTTCCAGGCGTTTACGTTGCATCGGATTCTGCTGCGGGACGGGTACGTTGGCCGTCCGACCACTCACGCCACCAATCGGTCAGATCCGAACCGGGAATGGTGGCGGAAAGGAAGTCGTCGGCCGAGTTGAGGGATGGAACGGGGTTGACCGACAGCCAAACCGATTCCTGCGGACACACTTGCTCGAGCAACTCCCGGCCCGAGACAACTCGCCGCAGCCAGGGGTTCACGTCCTTCGGCAACCTGCCCGGCGAGGTGTAGATATCCAACATCATCATCGGACTGGAAGAGGTCATCGTATCGAGGACGCGGAACGGCCACCCACGCTGAGCCTGCGGATCGTCCGCGGCCAGTACCACGGTGAACTCGCTGCGGCTGAACGCCTCGATGAGCCAGGCGATGGTGTTGAACCCCCACGTCGCTCGCCATAGCACCAGCTCGAACTCGTTCGCGAGTTCCACGCCGGCCGACTCCGGGACCGGCACGAATTCAGGGTTCACCCAGTACTCGGCGATCCCGCCGTTGTCGTCGGCCAACCACCCGCCGAGCACGTTCTCCTTCCGGATCGCCGACTTGTCGGCCCTCGGGTCCGTGAGGTACTTCCACTTGCCGGGGTTCGCTCGCGCCCAGGCATAGTCCGAATCCGTTGGCTCGGGCAAGATCCGGCGCCGGAAATACGGCTCCATGAAGTCCGAAATACTGTGCTTTGCCATCACCGCTCCCCGTCGCGGTTTCGGACAGCGACCGACATCCATGAGCAGCTCGACGGGCTCAACTCAGAATCCCACCTCTCGAAAGCAAGTAACGTGCAGCACAAGCAGGTAGGAGCGCCCGCTTGTTGTCATCACCAGATCAGTGACTTCCGATGGCCGTAGCCATCGGCCCGGCTGTGTTCTCATCGGTCCGATCGGATGGCGGGACGCAGTTGCCCCGGCAATCCGAAGGCATTGGCTCGCAGCCAATCCGGACCGACTGGAAACAACTCACGGGCGGTCCCGCAGGTAGGAGCGGTTGCGGTAGTACTCGTCCTCGGATTCCTCGTCCAGCGTTGCGGGCTCGTTCTGTGGCGTGGGAGGTTCCGGGAACATCGTGCGGACCAGATCACGGATGCTCGGGGCGCCGGGCACCAGATCCGATAGATCGGGAATACCCTCTCCTGACGCTTCGATCGGGGCCACGGCCTGTCGGGTCGCCTCCAGCGCCAGCCGGGCGGCGGCCTGGACGGCCTCGGTGATGGAGTGCCCGAGCTTGTCCGGTGTGGAGCGCTTGAACGCCTCCGGCTCGACGTGGACTTCCACCGGAACACCGGCGGCGTTGCTGACCACCCGGATCAGATTGTCCGAGGACCACGCCGTGACCGTGGTGCTCGCTATCGCGGACTGAGCGTCGGCCAGGTCTCTGCGCTGTTGCTCGAAAACCTCCAGCAGCGAATCGACCTGATCACGCAGCGCGTCGGTGGATGGCTGTGTCGCGTCGCGCCCACTGTCCTGCACCTGCAAACCCCCACTTCGAGAATTCGGTCCGTTGCTGAATCTGACGTAGCGGCCCGACGTTCGGTTCCATCGAATGTCAGATTCCATCACCCGTCCCGCGGGCGCCGCAACTGAAGGGCGGGTCCGAACGCGACCCGCTCTGGCAGAATCGTTGCGTGCTCGTCACGAGGGGGAACACACCATGGTGTTGACCGCGCGTTTTCAGCCGGGATCGGCCAGCCGTCCATTCGTCGATCGTGAGCAGGTGCTGAGCCGGTTCGACGAACTACTGACCGAAGCCGCCGACCACCCCCGGGTCATGCTGCTCAGTGGCATCGGCGGAATCGGTAAGTCCCGGTTGGTCACCGAGCTGCGAGCGCGGGTCGAGCGCAAACATCCGGCGGCGGTGCTCGATCTGCAAGTGCCGAGTCATCGTCAGGCCGCGGACGGGCTCGCGGTGCTGCGGGTCCAGTTCGGTGCGCAGAAGATCAAATTCCACCGCTTCGACATCGCCTGCGCCGTGTTGTGGCAGCGCATGCATCCGCATCTGCGTCTTACCTCTGATTCGCTGGCGCTCGCCGAGCACAGTGAGATCCTGACCGAGATCCTCAACGACGCGACCGGGATACCGGTCTTCGGCACCGCGACCCGGCTGCTCGACCTCGGTGCGCGCCGCGCTATCCGCACACATCGGATACGGCACGATCCGATCCTCCAGGAACTCGACCGGCTGAGCCTGGCGAGCTTGGAGGAAGCCGTTTCCTACCTGTTCGCCGAAGATCTCAAAAGCGGGACGGAAGGTAGGCCCTATGTGGTCTTCCTGGACGCCTACGAAGCCTTGATGGGCGGCACCGACCGCGAAGGCCGCGCCGCGGCGTCCGATGCTTGGCTCCGCGATGTAGTGGCGCAATTGGACACCGGGTTGGTGGTGATCGCCAGCCGCGAGCCACTGGGCTGGGAGCGGCACGATCCGGAGTGGTCCACCCGAGTTCGGGCGGTCGCGGTCGACGACCTGCCGATGGATGCCCGCTTCGAATTGCTGAATTCGTCGGGAATCGAGGAACCCGCCGAGCGCGCGGCAATCGCCGCTTCGAGTGCCGGTGTCCCGTTCTATCTGCATCTGGCCATCGACGCCCGCACCCGCGCGGGTTGGGTGACCCCTGCCGAATTGGTATCCCCCGAAACGATTCTCGAGCGTTTCCTCCAGCACGTGCGCCCCGACGAGGTCCGGATGCTGGAGCTGCTGGGGCTACCTCGTACCTTCGATCGAGAGATCTTCACGGCGGTGGCCGAGCAGTTCGAGTTGCCTCATCACATCGCGGCGTGGAAGTCCCTGATCGCGTACTCGTTCGTGTACGCGGCGGACGAAAGCGACGAAGGCCCGCGCTTCCAGCTGCACCAGTTGATGGTGGACGCGTTGCAGCGGCGCTTGGATCCGGATGTTCGGCGCACCCTGCACGCGATGCTGCACAACCTCTGGTTCGTGCGTGCGGAACGGCCGACCGGCCGGGTCACCGCCCTGCGGGAGGCGGGATATCACGGTGTTCGTTCGGGCATGCTGTCCGCGGTGACGTTGCTGCACTACGTCGATCGGATCGAAGCGGCGGGCGGCAGCCAGGGGATCGGCGGAGTGATCAGCGATCTGGACCGCTACCTGAACGATCCACATGAGAACCTGGCAGGTATGGCGGAACTGTCGGAACTGACGCGGTGCCTGGAAGCGGAAGCGGCGGTGCTGCTCGGCGACGCCAAGCAAGCCGATCGGCTCACCAGGGACGTCGCTCTGGATAGGACCGGACCGATCGCGGAGCGGTTGGCCGTCGCCGCGGCGAACGCCCGCCGCATACTCGGTGACACCGACGACGCGCTGGCCATCTACCAGAGTGTGTGGTCGCGGGGATCGGGGCGAGCACGGCTCGTCGCCGGTCAGTGGGCCGCCGACCTGCACATGTGCCAGGGGCGATTCCGTCAGGCGTTGACCATGTGCGAGGAACTCGTGGCCATGACGGACGGCGACGACCGGGAGTTCCTGGGAGATGTGGCGCGGCTGCGTCATCTCGCCTACCGGCTGGCGTTCGACACCGAGCGCGCCGCACAGTATCTGGCCGAGGCCGATACCCATTACCTGGCCGCGGGGAGCGTCGTCGGGCAGGCCAACATCGCGACGAATGTGGCCGAACTCTTGGCGCTCACCGACCCGTCGCGGGCGATCGAGGCCGCCGGGACCGCGATCGTGCGGCAGCGGGAACTCGGCGCCCTGCACGAGCTCGGAAAGGCCTACACGGCACTCGGTTTGGCGCGGTTGGCGCTCGGGGAGCTGGACGCCGCCGAGCACGCGCTCGCCGAAGCGTGCGAGATCCTCGAACAGGCCGGGTACCGATCGGGCCGGGCCAGGGCCGAGCTGTTCCGCGCAGGGGTCTTCGCGCGCCGAGGACAACGCGACGACGCGGTACGCAGTGCGCGATGGGCTATCTCGGAGTTCGAGGGCGCCAACGTCTACCCCGGTCTCGTACTCGTGGCGCGAGCGGTCCTGGCACTGTATGGCTGGACCGAACCCGACATCTCGAAAGCCGCCGCGGGCGCGCGGTCGCGAATCCAGCCGCCGACGCCCGGAACGAACATGGACCGCGAGGCCGCACGGGTGATCGCGCGGGTACTCGGCGTCGACGCCGAGGCGATGTACGACGACGCGCTTTCCCGCTCACAATCGGCCGCCGGGTACTACAACCACAATGTGCGGGTCGACGGCGTGTCCGGAGCGGTGAACGTGCGGATTCCCGTCGAAGGCGCCGACGTGATGGATCTGCGGCAGTGGCACGAAGCGGCGGTATTGATCTCGATCGAACCCTTCGTCGCTTCGGCGCCGAAGTTGCGCTGGGAATCGGCCCGCCCCGCCTACCAGATCCACGACTACATCGATGGCGACCTGCTGGATGGCATCGCGCCGCGTGGCGTGCCGGTTCCGGCTCATGTTCCGGCGGATGTGGCGGCGCTCTTCGCGGAACTCCGGCGCATCCCACGAGAGTTGCTGCCACCGGTCGATACCGATTGGACCGACGATCCCGCCGGGTTCGCCGGGCGACTGTCGGCTGTCACCACCCGGGTGTACCGCGAGAGCAGCGCGGATTTCGGCGACCTCTACCGCCGGTTGGGCGTTCCCGATCGGCCGCTCGAGGATATCCACGCGTCGTGGAACACGCTCGAGCCGAGACCCTTTCGGATGGTGCATGCCGACGTGCATCGCAAGAACATGATCGTGCGTGACGGCCGGGTCGTGTTCCTCGACTGGGAATTCGCCCTGTACGGCGACCCGGTTTACGACGTGGCCACCCATCTGCACAAGATGGGCTATCTCCCGGAAGAACAGGAGGCGTTCCTCGCCGAGTGGATCGCCGCCGAGCCCGAGGCCGCGACCGGCGAGTGGCGTCGTGACCTGCGGACGTACCTCGACCACGAGCGGGTCAAATCGGTCGTCGTCGATGCGGTCCGTTACAGCAAACTGCTCCGGGAGGGAGCCGGAGATGTGGCCGCGGAGGTGGCGTTGGTGGTCAGCATGGCCGGGAAGCTGCGCCTGGCACGGAGTGTGTGGGGACAGCGAGAGCCCGTCGATGAGGTGGAGGTGGAAGCCGCGTTACGCGGGCGGCCTTGACTCGGCGGCAAGCGCACGAACGAGAATTACTTGGGGGGTGAGCCGACGGAGATGCCGGTGATGACATCGGCGAGGATCGCGTCATCGACATATCGCCGACCGTAGACGGCGACGATGGCGCCGATGCGTATGTCGGATGCTTGTTTGGCGGCCAGGACGTGCACCTTTGTGTCGGCGTCGGTGCGGACCTTGGCGGTGCCGGTGGTGAACGCGTTTCGGACCACCAGGGTCGTGCCGTCGTTGGCGGTGACTTTCCCGAAGGTCATCCCGATTCCGAGGCGGGAAACAAGTGGAGCGGCTCGGGGAGGCGTGCGGACGGTAGGTGGAGGTGTCGTGCGGACGGTAGGCGAAGGTGTCGTGGTGGTCGGCGCGCTGGCACGGATCGGCGTGGCCGAGGCCGTCGTTCCGGTGGAGCGGTCGACGAGTAGACAACCGGACACCACGACGAGCACCAGTCCGATGCAGAGCCCGACGAGCGCGGCCGCGCCGAAGTTGTGCGGTCGATGCGGCTCGTCGTCCCGCCGCCGTGGTGGCGGAAGCGGGGGCATCGCCATTGCCGTTGTCGGCGAGACGGATTCTGTCTTCGGCGTGATCGAGCCCGGGCGCACGGTGGGAGACGTTGGTCCTGTTGCTTCGCTGTCGGCATCCGACTGCGCCTCCGGTCTGCTCACAGGGGAACTGACCGATCTTGTCCTGGCACTCGAAAGCGTTGTCGCTGAGAGTGTTTCAAGATCGCCGCCGAGTCGTGCCAGCCGACCTACTCTCGCTGATTTCCGATCGTGCGTGCTCCAGCGAGGCATAGGGCAAGCGTAGGTGTCGCTATGTGTGTGTTTGTTGTCACTGGCGGGAGTACCGATGTGACCAGGGCCGATGTGTGATCGACAGCTTGCTCACTCGGTATGCGCGGCTACCGGAGAGTATTGGCGTCTACTTCGTGCGCGAATAGCACTGCGCAACAGCGTATCCACACGGTGTGCCAGCACACGGAGCGCGGCACTGCGCCGGTACCGAGCGTATCCGGATGAGAATGAGTTCGGTCGCGCTCATAGGTGGGCAGCCACTGCCGATGCGTCGGGCTGGATGGGCAGCTGGAGCTGAGTTCCGGGTGACATGAGCCTGGTGCGTTGCGATTTCGCGGAAGGCGGGCGAAGTCCGGAAGGCGTGTCCTCCCACAGTTGTGCGCAAGGCAGCGGTGGCAGGTCGTCTCGCAGCTCGTCGTCGACCGTCACGAGCAGCTCTGGGCAGTGTTCGGCCAGGTGGTCCGCCACATCGCGGGCCTGTTCCGCGCCGGCCGGATAGTCCAGACGCAACTCACCGAATTCGATGCGGATGTGGCGGATTCGACGCGGGTCGGGCGGATCGGCTGGGGCTTGCGGTCTCACCGGGGCTTGCTGGTGTCGGGCACCATCCGCCCCGCGTCGATCAGCACCTGCCGCGCCGCCGCTTTGCGGGCGCAGTGTTTCGCGCGGCAGGCGATGTGAATCCGCATCACCTCGTGGGCTTGACCGACGGTGAACGGAAGGATCGGCGCCTGGTGCGCGGCTACGTCGTACAGGGCGATGAGCTGATAGATGGCGAGGGAATTCGTGGACACGGGATGCCTCTCTGTGTCGAACACCGGTCTGGGGACGGCGCTCGGTGCCGGGGGCTCTCGCCATCGGCCCGCCACTCTGGCGGGCCGATGCGCCGCTGCGGCGGGCGGCGTCGGCCCGGCACCGGGCGCCCGCGACCGAAGCTATGCGCGGCGAACAGCGAGGCGGGACTGCGGATTCCGGTTTCCGTTCCGGCTATCCGGGGAGCCGTATATTCTGCGCGGACAATCGCTTCAGGGGGCGAAGCTGTGGGGGAAATCGACCAACGATCGGGGGACGCTGGGCCATGTACATGACCACCGGTGAAGTGATCCGGCGGATCAGGAAATCGATCGGCATGACCCAGACGGAGCTGGGCGCGCTCATCAACTTCTCGCAGCCCGCGGTCTCGGGTCTGGAGCGCGGTGGCCCGGCCTCGCACGACGTTCGCGTGCTACGGCTCGTAGCCCGTGCGCTTCAGGTTCCGCTTGCCATACTGGTGGTGGAGTCGGACCAGGAGGCAGATGTGGACCGTCGCAACTTCTTCAGAGCAGGGGCATTGGGAAGCGCGGGGGCCGTCATGATGTCGGCGACTTCCCCGGCGAAAGCCGCGTCGCCTTCCGGTGCGAAAGTCGGCGCGAGCGACGTGGAAGCCATTATCGACAGCGTGAACCAGATCCATGAACTGGATCTGGTGGTCGGCGGCGACCGGTTGTGCCGGATGGCGGCCAATCAAGTCCGTTATGTCGAACAGTTGCTCCACCACGGCAGCTATACCGAAGCGGTCGGACGGTCGCTCACCAGCGCGGCCGCCGAGATGATGACCGCCGCCGGGTGGGTGCACTACGACGCGGGTCGTGTCGATGACGCGCGGCGGTATTACGCGGATGCGGCGAACGCCGCGAACGCGGCTGGTGACGGGATCGCGGCCGCGCATGCGCTGGGGAATACCAGCTGCCTCATGATCAGCCTCCCCGGAGAGATGGAGAAGAACCCATTGGTGGTGCAGTACGCGCAGGCCGCGTCGCGGGCATCTCTTCGTGAAGGCGGGCCGAAATTGCGAGCGCTGATGGCGATTCGAGAAGCCGAAGCTTATGGAGCCCGTGGAGACAAGGCCGCGATGACGGCGGCGCTCAGCCGGGCGTTCCGCGCGTACGAATCCACTCGAGGGCACGATCCCGAATGGGTGTTCTTGCCCGAATCCGAACTGAACCTCGTTACCGGGAAAGCCCAGATGTGGGCGGGTGAACACGAGGCAGCGACCACTCATATACAAGCCGCTATCGACAGTTCTGCGGCTTGGCCGAGAGAGCGAGCGGCGGGGCAGGTCAACCTCGCACGTAACTTCGTCAACGCCGGTGATGCTGCCCGAGCATGCTCGCTGCTCGCCGACAACTACGACACCATCGTGGGCCTGGCTTCCACGCGCCTGCACCAGAGAATCGACGCAATCGTGGCTGAGGTTCGTGCCCACTCCGCAGTGCCCGAAGTACGAGAGTTCTTGGCGAAGCGAGCGGCGCACGTCTAGCCCAGCGCGGCGTGCGGCACGCCCGGTCGGGCACCACGGTGCGCCCCGGCCGTCACCGCCTTCGGAGTCGAGGGAGAACCTTCCCGAGGGCACTCGCCGCGCTTGGGCGAGATCCGCTGGCACCACAAATGTGGGAAAGCGGCATCGCCGGGCAGTAATGCATCGTGGTGAACCCGTGGTCGTACCGGGAAACGACAGTGCCTCCCCATCGGTGAGACGAGGAGGCACCGTCGAGGTGTGGCCGAACTCAGTACGCGCCGTTGACGTTGTCCATCGAGCCGTAGCGGTGGGCCGCGTAGTTGCACGCGGCGGTGATGTTGGCGACCGGATCCCAGATGTCGAAGGGGGTGCCGTCGACGTGGTAGGCGTTGAACGTCGGGTCGATCACCTGGAGCAGGCCCTTGGATGGTGTGCCTTTGGCGGCGTTGGAGTCCGACAGGTTGATCGCACGGGGATTGCCGCCGGATTCCCGCATGATGTTGCGGTGGATGCCCTCGTAACTACCCGGGATGTGATGCACGCGCATGACGTCGAGGGACTGGCGAATCCAGCCGTCGAGGTTGTCCTCGTAGACCGGCGGCGGCGCGGGGAGGAACCCCAGGGGCGGCAGCGCGGGTAGGGCAGGCAACGGGGGCAGCGCGGGCAAGGCCAGACCATTGATCGGCGCGGCCTCGGCGACCGGCGTGACGGGTGCTGGAGCGCTGTCATCGGCCACCGCCACACCGGCGGAGAAGCCGACGGCCATGACGCCGATGGTGGCCGCGAGAACGGCGCCGTTACGAAGCGACAGGTGGCGGAAACGAGAGAGGCGTGCGTCGGGCATCGAGAAATCAGTTCCTTGATCGTGCGGGGATCCGGCTCGAGAAGGCAAGAGCGGACCTACGGCGGGCACCAGCTGCGGTGTTCGCCGTCTCGGCTCGTGTGCTGTTTTCGGATTTCGTTGTGAAAGCCAGGGTTCGCATTCCTGGCGGCGCGACGCGGTGGATTACTCGGGGCGGGTGCCCCGTCGATGCCGCTGCCGTACCCGAAGAGAAACAAGCCGTGGGCTGTGGAGCTGGTTTCTCAGGTCTTGCGACCTGATCTCAGATTGATCACGGCAGATGAACATCAGGCAAACGAGCAGTTAATGAATGCAATTGCCGATCTTGGAATAGCTGGTCAGAGCATTCAAAACCCTACCTATATATACGATTTGACCTCAAACGTGATGTGCACCACAAAATGCAATTCTCCCTATCGAGCTCTACGTTTCGTCTCGATCCGATCACCGACCAACGGACGGGGTGTTGCATCCGATTGATGCCCTCCCATACAAGGCATCGGAGAATTCGACGGTCGGCGGTCCTCATTGCGTGGCCCCTGCGTCGGCGTGCCAGGTCGTCCTCCTGCGCGGCGCTCGAACGGCGGCCAGCCACACCGACAAGCCGCGGGCCGATTTACCGCAGGTGAGTGCTCGACGCATCGCAGCGGGCATCACTCCGGCACTGCCCGGATTCGACCGTTTGGGCGAGGCTGGCGCCGAGCTACTCCGGTAATCGAGCCGGGTGCTGGAGTAGGGAGGGGTGTCCGACTGAGGACTTTCGCGGAGCCGGACTGATCGATCTCCAACGTGCAAACCCCACACTCGCCTAGGGGCCGTCGGCGCTGGAGTTGTAGACGCGCAGACGACCGAACCTCGCGCATGCGCGTGAAATGCGAGGTTGGAGTTAGGTCCGAGTGTCGGTCAGGAGCCGAAGCGGGCCAGCACGGAGCTGGCTTCCTGCGACGCTGTGCCTTCCTCGGCGAGATGTGCCATCTCCGGCGCGATTTCGCGACCGTGATGCGCCATCGCCTGGGCGTACAGCCGACCCGCCCGGTAGGAGGAGCGGACCAGGGGACCGGCCATCACGCCTGCGAAGCCCATTTCCTCGGCCGCCTTCGAGTGCTCCACGAATTCCTCCGGCTTCACCCAGCGGTCGACGGGGTGGTGACGCGGGGACGGGCGCAGGTACTGGGTGATGGTGAGGATGTCGCAGCCTGCCTCGTGCAGGTCGCGCATGGCCTGGGTGACTTCCTCCGGCGTTTCGCCCATGCCGAGGATGAGGTTGGATTTGGTGACCAGACCGGCTTCGCGGGCGGCGGTCAGGACCGCGAGGGAGCGCTCGTAGCGGAAGGCCGGGCGGATGCGTTTGAAGATGCGGGGGACCGTTTCGAGGTTGTGCGCCAGCACCTCCGGGCGCGAGGAGAAGACCTCGGCGAGCTGGTCGGGGTCGGCGTTGAAGTCGGGAATCAACAACTCCACGCCGGTGTGCGGGTTCGAACGCTTGATGGCGCGGACGGTTTCGGCGTAGAGCCAGGCGCCGCCGTCGTCAAGGTCGTCGCGGGCTACGCCGGTGATGGTGGAGTAGCGCAGGCCCATGGCCTGGACGCTTTCGGCGACGCGGCGGGGCTCGTCGCGGTCCAGGGCGGCGGGCTTGCCGGTGTCGATCTGGCAGAAGTCGCAGCGGCGGGTGCACTGTTCGCCGCCGATCAGGAACGTGGCCTCGCGGTCTTCCCAGCATTCGAAGATGTTGGGGCAGCCCGCTTCCTCGCAGACGGTGTGCAGGCCCTCGCGCTTGACCAAGCCTTTGAGCTCGGAGTACTCCGGGCCCATGGTGGCGCGAGTACGGATCCACTTGGGCTTGCGCTCGATGGGGGTTTCCGCGTTGCGGGCTTCGATGCGCAGGAGCTTGCGGCCGTTCGCGGCGCGAGCGTCGGGCCCGGAGGAGGTGGCCTGCGTAGCCACGGCGGGACCCGGGAGTGCCGCAGCAGGTTCGGCTGCCGTGGCCGCGTTGTGTGGTGTCGGGGTGTCGACTGAGGTCACTCGATCGACCTTACGCCGTCGCGGCTCGAGACTGCGGAGGGGTGTCGCCAGGGGTGACGCGCGCGATATCGTGCGCGCTGACCGGCAGCTCGCCGTCGAGTGCGCGGATGATGGCGTCGGCCACCAGCGGCTTGATCTCGGCCACGGTCACCTCGCGACCGAGTTCACGGGTCAGAGTGGTGACGCCCGCATCGCGAATGCCGCACGGGACGATGGCCTGGAACCCGTCCATGGCGGCGTTGCAGTTGAACGAGACGCCGTGCAAGGCGACGCCCCGCTGCACGCGCACGCCGACCGCGGCGATCTTGCGTTCGGCGTGGAACTCGGTGGCGGGCAGCCAGACGCCGGACCGGCCCTCGACCCGCCCGCAGACGAGGCCGAGGCCGGTGCAGACGGTGATCAACGCCTCCTCGAGGCGGCGCACATAGTCGACGACGTCGATCGGCTCGGCCAGCCGCACTATCGGGTAGCCGACGAGTTGACCGGGGCCATGCCAGGTGATCTTGCCGCCGCGGTCGACCTGCACCACCGGGCTGCCGTCGATCGGCAGGTCCTCGTCCTCGGTGCGGCGGCCCGCGGTGTAGACCGAGGGGTGTTCGAGCAGCAGCAGATGATCGGATCCGCTGCCCTCGGCCCGCTGCTCGGCGATGCTGCGTTGCAGGTCCCAGGCGGCGTGGTAGTCGATGAGTCCGAGATCCTCGACGACGATCGGAGTCGTGTCGGACCGGGCGGACAGGGTGGTGCGCGTGTGGGTCACAGCATGACGGTACGCCCAGGGGTCAGCCGGTTCCAGCACCTCGATGTGGGAACAGCCACAGCGGGAGTGGGTTGCCAGGGCAGCGCTGAGAGATTGCTGCTGCGCCTGCCACGCCGTGGTCCAGCGGCCGAGGGATCCGACCGGGTGATCTCGCGTCCCGAACGTGAGTATGGCGCGAGCGTGGAATGTCCGGCTTCCTTGCTCGAAGCGAGCTCATACCGATCGGGTAGCGCCGATTCCCGGCAGTTCTATCGGAAAGCTGCGGGCGGGTGGGGTCGAACTGCGCGTCCCGATCCGAATCCAGGCGCTCGCACAGCGCGTCGATCCGCTCGGTTCAGGGTTGGTCGAGAAGTGTCCGCGCTTCGGCCAAGTCGTGGAACAGGCCTGAACGTCACGTGTCGAATCGGGTTGCACCACTTGGGGTGGACCTATGCTGAGCACGGCCGTGCCCCGCGCGATCTCGGATCGGGCGCATAGCGCCGCACGCCGCCTGATGCATCTGCGAAGTGTGAACGCGGTATGCGAGGGTCCTGCGGCTGCCGATTCAGGGCACGTCGACGGGCAGAGTCAACTGCATGAGGGTCAGGTCCATCCAGCGGCCGAACTTGTGGCCTACTTCGGGCAGGACCCCGACGGTCCGGAAGCCGAAGCGCTCGTGCAGGAGGATCGAACCGGTGTTGCCGGATTCGATGGCCGCGATCATGGCGTGCACGGCGCCCGCCCGGCGCGCACGTTCGATCAGCTCGGTGAGCAGCGCCGTGGCGATGCCGCGACGGTGGAAGCGCTCGTCGACGTAGACGGAGTTCTCGACCGTGTAGCGGTATCCCGACTTGGTGCGCCACGGCCCGTAGCTCGCGTAACCCGCCAACTCGCGGTCGAACTCGGCGACCAGCACGGGCAACCCCGCGCCGGTGCGGGCGCGGAACCAGCCGAGGCGCTCGTCCAGGCCGACCCGCTCGGTGTCCCAGATCGCGGTGGACGCGGCGATATTCGCGTTGTGGATGTCGAGAATCGCCGGAAGGTCATCGGTGGTCGCGTCGCGGATGACGGTGGCGAGCCCGGTGTCGAGTCGATCGGTCATCGAGCGTCTCCGGATCGTCCCACCGCGTCGGCCAGCGCTGCGCCGATGGTGGGGTGGTCGAACCGGTAGCCCGCCTCCTCGAGGGCAGTCGGAATCGCCCTTGGCCCGCGCAGGATCGCCTCCTGCGCCATCTCGCCGACCACCGCACGCAGCGCGAACGCGGGCACCACCAGCGGAGTGGGACGCCGCAGCGCACGACCCAGCGCGCGGCTGAACTCGGCGTTGGTGACCGGAGCGGGGCCGACCACGTTGATCGGACCGGACACCGTGTCGTGGGTGAGCGCGAAGAGCACGGCGCCGATCTCGTCGGCCATCGAGATCCACGGCACGTACTGACGGCCACTGCCCAGCCGCCCGCCCAACCCGAGCGCGTACAGCGGTTGCAGCATCCCGAGCATGCCTCCGGCACCCGACAGCACCACGGCGCTGCGCAGCAGCACCGTGCGCACACCGGCGGCGGTGGCGGGCTCGGTAGCTTTCTCCCAGTCCCGGCACAGCGTCGCCAGGAAGCCGGAACCGGCGGGGGAGGTTTCGTCCACCACTCGATCGCCGGTGTCGCCACCGTAATAGTGCACGCCGCTGGCGTTGAGCAGCACCGGCACTCCCGCGGCGGCGACCGCGCCGGCCAGCACGTCGGTCGGTGTGATCCGGCTGTCGCGCAACTCCTGTTTGAAGCTGCCGGTCCAGCGCCGCCTGCCGACGCCCGCGCCGCACAGGTTGACCACGGCGTCCGCGCCGCGCAGCGCCCGCTCGTCCAGCTGGGCGCGGGCCGGGTTCCAGGCGAATTCGTCCGGGCCCGCCGCTGTTCTGCGCACCAGCCGGGCGACGTCGTGCCCGTCGCGGCGCAGAGCCGCGACGAGCGCTGTCCCGATCAACCCCGACGAGCCGGCGATCACGACCTTCATACGTGCCGCGGAACCTTCCTCACAGCCCGAGATCGGCCTCGAACGCCGCTTCCTCGAGCCGGTGGCGGATCGTGGTCAGGAAGCGGCCCGCGTCGGCGCCGTCGATCAGGCGGTGGTCGTAGGTGAGCGGCAGGTAGCACATCGAGCGGACGCCGATGGACTCGTTACCGGTCTCGTCGGTCACCACGACCGGGCGCTTGACGATCGCACCCGTGCCGAGCATGCCCGCCTGCGGCGGAACCAGGATCGGCGTGTCGAACAGCGCGCCCTGGCTGCCGATGTTGGTGATGGTGAAGGTGCCGCCGGCCAGCTCGTCGGGCTTGAGTCCGCCGTTGCGGGCCCGGTTGGCGATGTCGGCGATGGCGCGCGCCAGTCCGGCCAGCGACAGGTCGCTGGCGTTGTGGATCACGGGGGACAGCAGACCCTGCTCGGTGTCGACGGCGATGCCGAGGTGCACCGAGGCGTGGTAGGTGATCTCCTTGCTGGACTCGTCGTAGCTGGCGTTGACGTTCGGGTGCACGCCCAGCGCCTCGACCACGGCCTTGGCGAAGAAGGGCAGGAACGTCAGGTTGACGCCCTCCCGCTCCTTGAACGCCGCCTTGGCCAGCTTGCGCAGCGCCGCGATCTTGGTGACGTCGGCCTCGTGCACCTGGGTCAGCTGCGCGGTGGTCTGCAACGACTCGCGGGTCTTGGTCGCGGTGATCTGGCGGATACGGTTGGCCTTCTGCACGGTGCCGCGCAGGTGGGCCAGCTCCGGGCTCGCCGCGACGGGCGCGGAGGGCGCTTTCGCCGGGGCGGGTGCGGTCGCGGTCGCCGTGGCAGCCGGAGCCTTCTTCGCCTCGGCGGCGGCGAGCACGTCCTGCTTGCGGATACGCCCGCCGACACCGGAACCGGTGAGCGAGGACAGGTCGACGTTGTTCTCTTCGGCCAGCTTGCGGACCAGCGGCGTGACGTAGGGGGTTGCGCCGTTGGAGGATTCGGCACCCGCGGCGGCGGGCGCGGGGGCCGGTTCGGGCTTGGGAGCTGGAGCCGGAGCCGGAGCGGGGGCCGGAGCCGGAGCCGGAGCGGGGGCCGGAGCGGGCGCGGCGGCAGCCGGGGCCGGTTCGGGCTTCGGGGCAGGTTCGGGAGCCGGGGCCGGTGCGGGAGCCGGGGCGGCGGCCGCCGGGGAACCGCTGCCGATCACGCCGAGCTGTCCACCGACGGCCACGACGTCGTCTTCCTGCGCGGTGATCTCCAGCAGGGTGCCCGCCACGGGCGAGGGGATCTCGGTGTCGACCTTGTCGGTGGAGACCTCGAGCAGCGGCTCGTCGACGGCGACCTCGTCACCGACCGACTTCAGCCAGCGGGTGACGGTGCCCTCGGTGACCGACTCGCCGAGCTCTGGCATCTTCACCGCGGTGCCGTCACCGGACGACGCGGGCGCGGCCTGGGCGGCGGGCGCGGACTCCTGGGCGGGAGTGGCCTGGGGTTGCGGCGCGGGCTCCTCCTGAGCAGGGGCGGGAGCCTCCTGGGCGGGCGCCGCGGCTTCCGGGGCAGGTGCGGGGGCCGACGATGCCGCCTCGCCGGGCTCGCTGATGACACCCAGTTCGCCGCCGACCTCGACCACGTCGTCTTCGTTCGCGACGATCTTCGACAGCACACCCGCCGCGGGGGACGGGATTTCGGTATCGACCTTGTCGGTGGAGACTTCGAGCAGCGGCTCGTCGACCTCGACCGTGTCTCCTTCCTGCTTCAGCCACCTGGTCACCGTTCCCTCGGTGACGCTCTCACCAAGAGCGGGCATCTGGACGGAGAAGGCCATGTCCGTTGACTCCTCTGACTGCTCGACGGGGTTCTACAACAGTTGATCTCGCTGCGGACGCCCGCCGCGGGTCGCGACGGTAGTCCGGAAGCCACCGATCATTGTGCGTGGCACCGGAGATCCGTGTGTGGTTCTTGTACCGCGGTCCATCCTTGCACTCGCTCGCAAGCCATGTAGCACAGGGCGGCCAACTGCACAGAGCTGGCAGTATGGGAAGACCGGCGGTGAACATTCTCCGGTGCAGGAAAGGAGGTCGGCGTCGGTGGGTTTGCTAGATCGTTTCCGCCGCGGCGCTACTCGGGGTGGCCGCGCTCTACGTGGGGGTTCGGTGGCCGGGGAGGATGCCCGGTATCTGGCCGACTGGGTGCGCACGCATGTGGGCGTCGAGGGCTATATCGAACCCAAGACCACGGTGACAGATGTCACAGTCGTCCTTGTTGCCGCTGATGGTGAATGGACGCGCCGGATCGTCGGCGAGCGCGGGGCGCGACGACTTGCCAAGGATTTGCACATCCCCGTCTACGACGTCCACAAGACCGGCTATCCGCAGCGGATGCGCGACTACGACGCCCGCAAGCGGGTGGAGCGGCAGCGCGAACTGGAGCGAGATCTGTACGACCTCTGAGGCGTCGGATCGTCCGTTCCGCCCGGTTTCCGCGGGCGTGTCCGAAGGCTCCCGGGTGCGCTCGAGTGCGTCGCCCGGGACGCCCCGGACGACGCACTCCGACTTCACTCCGCGGCGATGTCCTGGAGCACGGCGATCAGCGTGCGGACCGGGACGCCGGTGCCGCCTTTGCCGATGTAGCCGAACGGGCCGCCGGTGTTGTAGGCCGGACCGGCGACATCGAGGTGGGCCCACTGCACGTTCTCCGGGACGAACTCCTTGAGAAACAGTCCGGCCGAGAGCATGCCGCCCCAGCGGTGCGGTGCGACATTGGCCAGGTCGGCGATCTTGGAGTTCAGGTCGGCGCGCAGTTCGGCGGGAAGCGGCATCGACCAGCCGTTCTCGCCGACCGCGCGGGAGATGCGAGCCACCCGGTCGCGGAAGTCGTCGGTGCCCATCACGCCGGGCGTGCGGGTGCCGAGCGCGACCATCTGCGCTCCGGTCAGGGTGGCCACGTCGATCAGGTACTCCGGCTCGTCCTCGCTCGCGCGCACGATCGCGTCGGCGAGGATCAGACGGCCCTCGGCATCGGTGTTGAGCACCTCGACGGTGGTGCCGCCGTACTGGGTGAGCACGTCGCCGGGGCGCTGGGCGGTGGCCGACGGCATGTTCTCCGCCATCGGCACCGTGGCCGTGACGGTGATCGGCAGGCTCAGCCGCGCGGCGAGCAGCGTCGTGGCGATCACGGCCGCCGCGCCCGCCATATCGGAGGTCATGTTCTCCATGTTCTGCGCGGGCTTGATGGAGATGCCGCCGGTGTCGAAGGTGATGCCCTTGCCGACCAGCGCCACCTTCTTCGGGCCACCCGCGTATGTGATCCGGATCAGGCGCGGCGGTCGCGAGGAACCCTTGCCCACGCCGAGCACGCCGCCGTAACCGCCTGCTTCCAGCGCCTTCTCGTCGAGCACCTCCACGGTGAGGCCCGCGGCCTCGGCGAGTTCACGCGCACGGGAGGCGAACTCGGCGGGGAACAGGTGGCTGGGCGGGGTGTTCACGAAATCCCGTGCGGTGGCGACCGCCTCGGCGGTGAGCTGCGCCCGGAACAGCGCCTCTTCGCCGAATCCCGGCTCGGGGACCAGCAGCTCGACCCGGGCGACGGGCCGCTCGTCCGGCTTGGGCGCGGACTTGTCCGATCGGAACGGCGTGAACGAGTAGGCGCCCAGGTAGAAGCCTTCCGCCGCGGCGGCGATGTCGAGCCCGGACAGCGTGGTCACCACCAGTTCGGTGCCGGAGAGCGCGCGGGCGGCGACACCGGCCGAGCGGCGGATCTGCTCGGCGTCGAGTTTGTCGGCGGACCCGAGGCCGACGGCGAGGACGCTGGACACACCGTCCAGCCCGGCCGGCGCCGGGATGCGGGTCAGCTCCTCGGCCTTGCCCTTCGCTCCCACCACACCGAGCTGATCGAGTAACTCGCCGCGCACCTCGGCGGTGAGCACGTCGCCGAACAGGTCCTCGGGCACGATGACGGGGCCGTCCTCCGAGGAGGTCAACCCGATGACGAGCACATCGGTGTCCGCGCCGATGGTCTCGGTGCGTGCCAGTTCCGGTCCGAGCGAGCGATCTGCAACAGCGGTCATTGGCACAGGTTATTCGGTGCGTTCCCGATGTCGCACCGCGACGCCGTCGAGCAGGAGTTCCACCGCGGTGGCGAGCAGGTCGTCGAAGTCCATCTCGAAATCGGCGTCCAGCTCGGTGAGCACGCGGTGCAGCACGGGGCGGATCGCCGGGTCGAGCAACTCGGCGAGATCGTGGTGCGGCGCGGTCGCCTCGGCGGCGCGGCGCGGATCGCCGAGCCGATCGGCGCGATCGGAACTCCACAACAGCGCCAGGCCCTGGACCAGGCCCGACAGCGCGAGATAGATCGTGAGTCCGGTTCGCCCGGTCAGGCCGGGGTGGTCGAGGGCGGCCAAGTTTCGTTCCAGGACGTCCAGCAGCGCGGGACCCAGCGGCGGGTGGGTGCGCGCGAGCAGCGGCAACATCCACGGATGCCTGCGGTAGAGGCGCCACTCCTCGTGCGCCTCGTACCGTAGCCGAGGGCGCCAGCCGGTGCATTCGGCGGCCGGCGGCGGGATCTCGTCGAGCACCAGCTCCGCCATGCTCGCCAGCAGCGCTTCGCGGTCGGGGAAGTGACGGTAGAGGGTGGCCGTCGCGACGCCGAGTGCGCCGGCCAGGCGGCGCATGGTGAGGCCGTCGATCCCGTCGCGGTCGGCCAGCTCCACCGCCATGCGGGCGATGCCGACGGCGGTGAGCCGCGCCGGGCGGGTGGCGCGGCGCATCGGGATCGCGGCGCGACGGGCGCGGTAGGCGCGTGCCTGGCAGGAGCGGGAGCAGTACTTGCGCCGTCGGCCCCGGGCGGGCTGCGCGAGGTCGTTGCGGCAGAGCGCGCACGTCATGCGGGGTTCCATTTCGACACACGAACGAGTGTGACGAAATAATACCGAGGTCGCGCTGACCTGCCTAGATTGGTAGTCGAAATACGATGTTCACTGGAAGGGGATGGCGGATGGAAATCGCCGCTCGCCGGGCAGAAGCCCGGGACCGGGACGCGCTGATCGAGGCATTCGGCGCGGCCAGCGCCGACGAGGTGGTGACGGCTTGGGTACTCGAAGGTCAATCCGACCCGGGCATCCGCACGGCCTTCGTGCCGGGCGTCATCGATTGGGCGTTACGCGATGACGAGATCTGGGTCGCGGGAGCGGGCGAGGAAATCTGGTCGATCTCGATCTGGCAGCACGTCACCTCGGTCGAGCGATTCGCCGAGGAAGCCGCCGAGATGCGGACCATGGCCGAACAGGCTCCCGACATGGGCGAGCTGCGGAGGGTGGCGATCCTGACCGACCTGCTCGCCCGCGAGCATCCCCGAGAATTCCCGCACCAGTACTTGCAAGTGATCGTCACCAGGCCGGAGCACCGCGGCAAAGGGGCCGGTGCGGTGATCCTCGCCGACCGCTTGAAGGCCGCCTCCGAAGCGGCTGTTCCCGCGTTTCTCGAGGCGAGCACCGAACGGTCCGCTCGGCTCTACAGCCGCTGCGGGTTCGCGCCGACCGGGACGACCCACACTCTGCCGGAGAACGGTCCGACCCTCATCCCCATGTGGTTCCGGCCCTAGCGCGGCGAGCCGGAACTTCGCGGATCGGTCCCCGATAAGCTCGGCTGGTGACCGAGACGAGCCTCCTGCAGGGACCCATTCACGCCGTGCACGTCGAGCTGGACGCCACCTTCGCGCCGTTCGGCGGGTGGGAGATGCCGGTGTCCTACGCGGGCACCGTGACCGAGCACCAAGCGGTTCGCGCCACGGTGGGACTGTTCGACGTCAGCCATCTCGGCAAGGCGACGGTACGCGGCCCGGGCGCCGCGGCGTTGGTGAACTCGGCGTTCACCAACGACCTCGGCCGAATCGGGGCGGGCAAGGCGCAATACACCCTGTGCTGCGCCCCGAACGGCGGAGTGATCGACGACTTGATCGCCTACTACGTCGGCGACGAGGAGATCTTCCTGGTGCCGAACGCCGCCAACACCGCGGCGGTCGTCGCCCGACTGCGCGAGGCCGCCCCCGAGGGCGTCACGGTCACCGACGAGCACCGCGATTACGCCGTGTTCGCCGTGCAGGGTCCGCGTTCGGCCGAGGTGCTGACCGCGCTCGGGCTGCCCGCCGACCTCGAGTACATGGCCTATGCCGACGCCGCATGGGACGGCCGCCCCGTGCGCGTCTGCCGCACCGGCTACACCGGCGAGCACGGTTACGAGTTGCTGCCGCGCTGGGACGACGCCGAGGCGCTGTTCCGCGCTCTGGCCGAGCGGGTGCGCGCCGCCGAGGGGCAGGTGGCCGGGCTCGGCGCCCGCGACACCCTGCGCACCGAGATGGGCTACCCCTTGCACGGACACGAACTCTCGCTGGACATCTCCCCGGTGCAGGCGCGCTGCGGGTGGGCGGTTGGCTGGAAGAAGCCGGAGTTCTGGGGCAAGGCCGCTCTGGAACAGGAGAAGTCGGACGGTCCGCGCCGAATCCTCCTGGGGCTCAAAGCGCTCGACCGCGGTGTGCTCCGGCAAGGGCAAACCGTGCTGCGTGACGGCGAGCCGGTCGGCTCGACCACGTCCGGCACCTTCTCGCCCACCCTGAAGGTCGGCATCGCGCTGGCTCTGCTGGACACCGCGGCCGCCATCGAACCCGGCGCCGAGGTCGAGGTCGACGTCCGCGGACGCCGCCTGCGTTGCGAAATCGTCCGCCCCCCGTTCGTCCCCTCCAGCACCAAGTGATTCCCGCCCGCTTTCTCCCGCCCGGTAACGGGTTGCGAAGACCGGCTGTCCTTCGCGACGTGCGGCGGGAGAAAGGGGCGTGGACCATGGCGGTATGGCAGGAATCGGGCCGGATAGGATCGTCGGCATGACCGCTGCCGCACAGTTCACCCGTGTTCCGCATCCCGCGCCCCTCGCGGCGCAGCGGCGACAAGAGGTACTGACGGAGCCGGGGTTCGGGCGATACTTCACCGATCACATGGTCTCGATCGATTACCTCGACGGCACGTGGACGAACGCACGGGTGGAGCCGTACGCCCCTTTGGCGTTGGATCCCGCGACCATGGTGTTCCACTACGGCCAGGCCATCTTCGAGGGACTCAAGGCCTACCGCCAGAGCGACGGCAGCGTCTGCTGTTTCCGCATCGACGCCAACGCCGCGCGTTTCCGCAGGTCCGCTCGTCGTATGGCGATGGCCGAGCTGCCGGACGAGCTGTTCATCGAGTCGGTGCGGCAACTGCTCGAGGTGGACCGGGACTGGGTCCCCGCGGCGGGCGGCGAGGAATCGCTGTACCTGCGGCCGTTCATGTTCGCCACCGAGGCCGGGCTCGGTGTGAAGCCCGCCGCGGCGTACAAGTACCTGCTTCTGGGCTCTCCGGCGGGAGCGTATTTCCCGCGTGGCGTGAAGCCGGTGCGGGTCTGGCTGTCCACGGAGTACGTGCGCGCCGCGCCGGGCGGCACCGGCGAGGCGAAGGTCGCGGGCAACTACGCCGCGTCGCTGCTCGCCCAGGCCGAAGCGTCGGCCAAGGGATGCGACCAGGTGGTGTGGCTGGACGCGTGCGAGCGGCGCTATGTCGAGGAAATGGGCACCAACAACCTGTTCTTCGTCTACGGTTCCGGCTCCGAGGCGCGGCTGGTCACACCGGAACTGTCCGGCTCGTTGCTGCCGGGCATCACCCGCGACTCGCTGCTGACCCTCGCAGCCGACTCCGGCTTCCCGGTCGAGGAGCGCAAGATCTCGGTCGAGGAATGGCGCAAGGGCGCCGAATCCGGTGAGATCACCGAGGTTTTCGCCTGCGGCACCGCCGCGGTGATCACCCCGGTCGGTTGGGTGCGTTCCGAGGCGGGCGAATTCACCATCGGAGGCGGAGAGCCCGGCACGGTCACCATGGCTCTGCGCGACACCCTCACCGGCATCCAGCGCGGCACCTTCGCCGACACCCACGGGTGGATGCGTCGGATGTGACGCCGGATGTCACTCAGCCCGGCATCAGCATGTGCCACTGCTCGAGCGTCTGCGGACGCATGACGTAGTTCTTGTCCCGGACAGTCGACAGCGCGGCGCTGGGTTCCTGCGAATACCAGTGGCCCGGGTAGACGACCGGGTCGCCGGAAAGACCGGCCAGGTAGCGCAGGCTGCGGAACATTTCGTCGGAATCGCCACCCGGGAAATCGGTGCGGCCGCAGCCGTCGACGAACAAGGTGTCACCGGCGATCAGGCGGTTGTCGAACAGGAAGCATTGGCTGCCCGGGGTGTGGCCGGGCGTGTGGAGTAATTCGATGTCGAAGGCTCCGACAGTGACCTTGTCGCCGTGCTCGTGGCCGGTCAGTTCGCTCTCGGCGATCCCGGTGACGTTGGCCACCCACGGCAGCTCTTTGGCGTTGACATGCACTGGGACACTTGTCTTTTCGAGCAGCTCGCGCACCCCGCGCAGGGTGAAGCCGAGCATCGTTCCGCCCACGTGATCGGGGTGATGGTGCGTGGCCAGCACGCCGCTGAGCCGTAGACCGTCTCCCTCTGCGATGTCCACCAGATCACCTGCCGCGTAGGCCGGATCGATCACCACGCACTCGCCCGTTTCCCGGTCGCCGATCAGATACGCGAAGTTGCGCATCTGCGTCGCGATCGGATCGCCCACGGCGTAGTCGCGTCCCGACAAGAGCTGGCGAAAATACAGTCGCTCAGAAGACATACCGCCCACCTTATTGCCCGACCCAGACGATCCGCGCGCCACGGCCGGAAAAATTCCAGTGACCCAGACTCTGAGCTCGATTTGAACCGGACCGACGTTCAATTCGGGCATGGAACGGCAACGCCGGTGGCGGGTCAGCCCGGCTGGACGGCGAGGGACAGCACGGCCGCCGTGAGCGCCACGGTGGTCTCGACCGCGGCGCCGAGGACGTCACCGGAGAGTCCGCCGAAGCGCCGGGCGCAGTGGCGGACCAGAACCGTCGAGGCGGCCAGGCCGAGCGCCACGGCCAGCGGGCCGAGCCACGGGCGGCTCGGGACGGCGAAGACGGCTAGGGCGAGCGCGGCCACCGACCAGGACGCCGCCGCGACGGCCGACTGCGTGCCCGCGACCAGGATGCCGAACCCGGTGCCGGGGGCGGCCGGGACGCCCCGGCAGGCGAGGATCACCGCGACGCGGCCGGTCGCCACCGCGAGGGCCACCGCGACCCATCTGCCGGAATCGGCCAAGGCCGCGAACGAGAAGGCCTGCACGCCGATGGCGAACGCGAGTCCCGCCACCCCGAAGGGTCCGGCCCCGCCGCTCTTCATGATCTGCCTGGCCCGCTCCGGCGGCCCGTAACTGCCGAGCCCGTCCAAGGTGTCGGCCAGACCGTCGAGATGCATGCCCCTGGTGATCAACGCCAGCGCGCCGACCACCAACAGCCCGGCCAGCGGAGCGCTCGCCCCGACCCAGCTCAGAGCCCAGAGCAGTCCTGCGGCGCCCGCACCCAGCAGCGCACCGACCAGCGGCGCCAGCAGGATCGCGCGTGCGGCCGCCGACCGATCGACGTCATCCGGCCCGCGGACGGGCAGCACCGTCAGCCAGGAGATCGCCAAGCGAACCCCGTTCATCTCGAGCCCCGTGCGGCGGGCCGTGCTTCGACCGCGTTGCCGGGCGCCTGGTCGATGACCGGCTGCGGTGCCGGGCAGGGATCTGACCAGGCGCGTTGGTTCGCGCACGAAGCTGTCGGCCGGTGCGTCGCGAGGCCGGAGTTCCCGTCGAGCGCCTGCGCCCCGCCCGGCGGGTGGGGGAAGGTGTCGCGGGAACGGGAAGACTTCACTTGCGCAGGTTCGGCGCGGGGCTTGCCGGTTCGGGGTCGGCGGTGCTGACGCCCGCTTCGGCGAAGGTGGACATCTCGGCGAGGGTCGCCACCGCCGAGCGGAGGATCGGGAGGGCGGTGAGGGCGCCGGAGCCTTCGCCGAGGCGCATGCTCAGGTCGACCAGCGGCTCAAGGCGCAACTGTTTCAGTGCGAGGTCGTGCGCCGGTTCGGTGGAGCGGTGCCCGGCCAGCCACCAGGCGCTCGCGCCCGCGGCGAGGTCTTCGGCGACCAGCGCGGCGGCCGTGACGACGACACCGTCGAGGATGACGGGTGTGCGCCGGGTGGCGGCCTGGGCGAGGAACGCGGCCAGCGCGGCGAAATCGGCGCCTCCGGCGACTCGAAGGAGTTCCACCGGGTCCTTGAGCACCGGGCGGGCGCGGCGCATGGCATCGCGGATGGCGGCGACCTTGCGGATCCATCCGGCGTCGTCGACGCCGGTGCCGCGGCCGACCGCCGCGACCGGTTCGGTATCGGTGAGGCTCGCGACGAGCACGGTGGCCGGGGTCGTGTTGCCGATGCCCATGTCCCCCGCGATCAGCAGGTCGGCGCCCCCGTCGATCTCCTCGTCGGCGATGGCGCGGCCCGCGCTGATCGCGGACTCGACCTCCTCGGCGGTGAGCGCGTCCTCGCGATCGATCGCCCCGCTCGAGCGGCGCACCTTGTGCTTGGACACCCGCGGGTCGGTGTCGGCGTCGACGGAGATGTCCGCGACCCGGACCGTCGCGCCTGCCACCGCCGCGAGCGCGTTCACCGCGGCTCCGCCGCCGAGGAAGTTCGCGACCATTTGCGCGGTGACTTCGCTCGGATACGCCGAGACCCCGTGCCGCGCGATTCCGTGATCCCCGGCGAAGACCACGACCCGGGCGCGCTCGAACTGTTTCGGCGGGCAGGTGCCCTGACAGGAGGCAACCCAGTTGCCTAGTTCCTCCAATCGTCCCAGCGCCCCACCGGGTTTGGTCAGTTGCGCCTGCCGCTGCTCGGCCGTCACACGAAACTGTGCGTCCGGAGGCGCTACCGGTCCGAATCCGTGCGTCACTGTCGAGCCTTTCGGTCATGGCGGATCCCGCCGACTACGCCGCCCAATCTTGCCATTGCCCTCTCGTGCCGTCGGCCCCGTGACCTGAACTCGCCACCCCGGTCGCCGGACGGGCGAAATCTCGCCCGGTCCTGGCATGTGCCGCACCACGGGAGAGGGAGCCGGTCCGCGAACGCGCCGTTCGACGCATGAGGAGGCGGGTCCGTGAACGAGCTATTTGAGACGGAGCGGGAGGCCTGCCACGACGAAGAACGCCTCGTCGCAGACTTGAGCCAGGCGCTGGTTGAGGGTGCCGATCTCGTCGCGGAAGAGGCGGCCGGAGCGTGTGGCGGGAATGACGCCCATGCCCACCTCGGGGCTGACGACGACGAGGTCGCCGGTGTAGGCGGCGACGGCCGCGACCAGTGCGTCGGTATCGGGCGAGATCGTGCCCCGTGGGGCGTTCCAGGCGTCGCGCGCG
This sequence comes from Nocardia sp. CY15, assembly GCF_009829295.1. Taxonomy (NCBI): domain Bacteria; kingdom Bacillati; phylum Actinomycetota; class Actinomycetes; order Mycobacteriales; family Nocardiaceae; genus Nocardia; species Nocardia sp. CY15. The sequence goes on along the minus strand of NZ_VUOT01000020.1, from coordinate 29,040 downwards.
TCGATCCGGGCGGTCAGCCAAGTACCGATGTCATCGATCAGGGTGAAGGGTGGCCGGGGCGGCGTGGGTTCGGTGAGGATTTCCGCCGGATCGGCGTTTTCGACGGTCGACCAGCCCGCAGGCCTTCGGCCGCGGTGCTTGGCGATGCGCTCGGCGAAATCACGGTCGGCGGGGTCGGGCACCGCGGTGGCGAGATAGCGCACGGGGCCGCGCGCCTGGACCGCGAGGTCCTCGGCGAACGCCGACTTCCCGGACCGCGCGCCTCCGAGGACGAAGGTGCTGCGCGGCGCCGCGGACAACGGGGGACTGTCTGACACGGGTGCACGGTATCAATCGAACGGCGGCCTGCCGCGCGTCTCCGGAACCACGCCGCGCTCCCGGTGCCCTATTCGGACACACATCTCGCGGCAGCAGCGCGGCGCGCCGACCATCGACGAAGCCGGGCGCGCGGGCCGATGTCTCGTTCCGCGATCAGGCCGACGTCTCCGGGCTTCGGCCGAAGCGTCGCCGGTATTCGGTGGGGGCGATGCCGACCAGACGTTGGAAGTGGTGGCGCAGGAGGGCGCCGGAGCCGAAGCCGGAGCGGGCGGCGATGCGTTCCAGCCCGAGATCGGTTTCCTCGAGGAGTTGCTTGGCCAGCAGTACGCGCTGGTTGGTAAGCCATTTCACCGGGGTGGTCCCGGTCTCGGCGGCGAAGCGGCGCGCGAAGGTGCGGGTGGACATGTTGGCGCGCATGGCCAGGTTCTCGACCGTGTGGGGTAGGTCGAGATGCTCGTTCATCCACTCCAGGGTCGGGATGAGACTGTCGGAGGTACAGGCGGCGACGGGACGTTCGATGAACTGGCGCTGCCCCCCGTCGCGCTGCGGCGGGACCACCATGCGCCGCGCGATCGCGTTGGCCACGCCGCTGCCGAGCTCACGCCGCACCAGGTGCAGGCAGGCGTCGATTCCGGCGGCGGTGCCCGCGCTGGTGATCAGATCCCCTTCGTCGACGAACAGCACGTCCGGGTCGACGGTCGCCGCGGGGTACTCGGCGGCGAGCTTTTCGACATAACGCCAGTGTGTGGTGCATTTGCGGCCGTCGAGCAGCCCGGCCGCCCCGGCCAGGAAGACGCCGGAACACACGGTGAGCACCGTCGCTCCGGCTGCCGCCGCGTCGCGGACGGCGGTGACGACCCGCGGATCGAATCCGCTGTCGCTGGCGGCGGCCGGAATGGCCACCAGATCGGCCGCCGCCAACTCCGCGAGCCCGTACTCGGGTGTGACCGTGAGTCCGGGGGTTGTCGAGCGCAGCGGGACGCCCGGCTCGGCCCCGCATACCCGGAAATCGAAGGCGGGCAATCCGTCGGCCGTGCGGTCGAGGCCGAAAACCTCACAGACGACGCCGAACTCGAACATGGCCATCCGGTCGGACAGCACCACGGCGACCTTCGACAGCATGTGGTCAGTCTACTGGCCGTATCTTTACGAACAATGTCAGTGCCGCCACTTTCGGCACTAAAGCAGCGTCCGCAAAATTACTGCCATGGTTACTTTTCTCATCTCCCTGGCAGTCATCGTGGCTTTCGCCACTCTCGTCGCCTACGGCACCGGCCGCGCGGGCTCGTCGGATGTCATCGATCGCGACGCCGACCGCGTACGGTCCGAGCTGACGGCGATGCTGGGGCGAAGCGCCCACCATCGCTGACCAGTCCCACGCGCGCATATGCGCGCGCAGGCGCTGGAAAAACTACACAGCGTCGCCCGGGTTGACGCGCGGCTTGGGAGCGCGCATCTTGCGGATCTGGGAGGCGCGGACGAAGGCGTACCAGCCGAGCCGGTACCCGATGTCGGTGGTCTCCGGGAAACGCTCCCTGACCCGGTTGTTCACGACCCGCCCGAGCAAGAAGCCTTCGATGGCCATGAACAGCATCATGACCAGCATGGCGAGCGTGACGATGGTCTGCAGCGCGGGCGCGACGAACATCGACAGGATCAGCACCAGCGCCATCGGCATGAACAGGCCGACCAGGTTGCGCCTGGCGTCGACGATGTCCCGGACGAACGCCCGGACCGGGCCTTGGTCGCGATGCGGCAGGTACTTGTCCTCGCCTGCGAGCATGCGCTCGCGGCGATCCGCGGCGGCTTCGCGCCGTTTGGCGGCCGCGGCCTTGCGGTCTTGCTTGGTGCCCCGCGCGGCCTTGCGCCGGGCGCGAGCTTCCTTCGCGGTGAGCGGAGCGGGTGCTACCGGGCCGCGGCGCTTGCCTTGCGCCTCACGGCGTTTCGGGGTGGGGCGGCCCTTGCCCGCGGTGGACGTGGTTGTCGTGCGGGTGGTGCCCGCGGCCGAGTCGCCGTCCGTGACCACCGTCGATTCGGCGGTCGCGTCGGTGGTGCTGGACTCGCCGCGACGGAACAATTTCACACCGACCAGGCTATTCGATGGGTGTCGCGGCGAGAAATGCGGTCCGATTCGCCGGGAGTGTGCGGGGTCACGGAGGTTGCGTGTCAGAGCGGATCAGGTGGTGGCAAGATGGAGGAATAGCAGCCGGCCGAGTGGTGTTGACCGACACGACCCGTGCGCTGTTCACGGGTTCACCAAAGGTTCCTCGAGGAGAGTTCATGACTGTGCAGAACGAGACCGCCACCCACGGTGTGACTCTGACCGACGCCGCCGCCGCGAAGGCGAAGGCGCTGCTGGACCAGGAGGGTCGCGACGACCTGGCGCTGCGGATCGCGGTGCAGCCGGGTGGTTGTGCCGGCCTGCGCTACCAGCTGTTCTTCGACGACCGCTCGCTCGACGGCGACCTGACCGTCGACTTCGGTGGCGTCACGCTGGCCGTCGACCGGATGAGCGCGCCGTACGTGCAGGGCGCCTCGATCGACTTCGTCGACACCATCGAGAAGCAGGGCTTCACCATCGACAACCCGAACGCCACCGGCTCCTGCGCCTGCGGCGACTCCTTCAACTGAGCGCCCGCGGCCGCGCGTGAGTGTGGCCGAACGCGACGACTGATGCCGCGAGGACATGGGTAACTCGCCGAGTACACCCAACCCGAGGGGCGCCGAAAGCGGGACCTGAGCGCGCATTTCGCGTCACGGGACCCGTACGGCCTGCAGACCCGGCGAGGCGGATCAGCTACGGTGAGACCGGGACTCGCGTCCCGGTCTGCACCGCTTGCCGCCTACCGTTGAAGGGGCCCAGCCACGTGTCCATCGCCGTTTCCGCGTCCATCGCGACCGACCATCTCATGCGTTTTCCCGGACGGTTCGCCGACGTACTGCTGGCCGATCAGCTCGACCATGTCTCGCTGAGCTTCCTTGTCGATGATCTGCAGATCCGTCGGGGCGGTGTCGGCGGCAACATCGTTTACGCCATGGGCCTGCTCAACCGCGCGCCCCTGCTCGTCGGCGCCGTGGGGGCCGATTTCGGCGAGTACCGCGCCTGGCTGGAGAAGCACGGCGTCGACTGCTCCACCGTGCTGGTGTCCGATCGCGCCCACACCGCCCGTTTCGTCTGCACCACCGACGACGACATGGCCCAGATCGCGTCGTTCTACCCCGGCGCGATGATTGAGGCCCGCGACATCTCTATCGCCGAGCTCGCCGAGACCCGGGATCTGGATCTGGTCCTGGTCGGGGCCAACGACCCGGAGGCGATGCTTCGCCACACCGCCGAGTGCCGTGAGCTCGGCATCCCATTCGCCGCCGATCCCTCCCAGCAGCTGGCTCGCTTGGACGGTGACCAGTCCGTGCAGCTGATCGACGGCGCCACCTACCTGTTCACCAACAAGTACGAGTGGGCGCTGCTGTTGCAGAAGACGGGCCTGAGCGAGGAAGAGGTCGCGTCGAAGGTCGGCATCCGCGTCACCACCCTCGGCCCGGAAGGTGTGCGGATCGTCGACCGCGACGGCACCGAGGTGACCGTCGGCGTGGTGCCCGAGATCGAGAAGGTCGAGCCGACCGGCGTCGGCGACGCCTTCCGCGCCGGCTTCCTCACCGCCCACACCGCCGGGCTCAGCCTGGAGCGTTCCGCTCAACTGGGTTCGCTGATCGCCGTGCTCGTGCTGGAGACCATGGGCACGCAGGAGTGGACGCTGAACAAGGAGTCGGCTCTGGAGCGTCTCACCCTGGCCTACGGTCCGGAGGCCGCTGCCGACCTCAAGCCCCTGCTGTGACCTGGTAGAGACGCCGAAGGCGCGCACCCCAGCCGGGTGCGCGCCTTCGTCTGTTCCCGGGTCAGAGCGAGACGGGGTAGACCGGCTCCTGGATGTCCGGCTTGATCCGGTTCTCGACGAAGATGCCGTGCCACACCATGAACACCAGCAGCGTCCACAGCCTGCGGCTGTGGTCGGCGGTCCCGGCCCGGTGCGCGACCAGCATCTCGCTGATCGCGGCCTTGTTCAGCAGGTGGTCGGTCTGCGACTCGGCGATCTGCTGCTGCGCCCAGTCGTAGAGTTCGGTGCCGCGCAGCCAGTGCCGCAGCGGAACCGGGAAGCCGAGCTTGGCGCGGTGCAGCACGTGCGGCGGCACGATGCCCTCCAGCGCCTGACGCAGCGCGTACTTCGTGGTCTCCTTGGTGATCTTCTGGTCGAACGGCAGACCCTCGGCGACCTTCAGCACCTCGGCGTCCAGGAACGGCACGCGCAGTTCCAGCGAGTTGGCCATGGTCATCTTGTCGGCCTTGACCAGGATGTCGCCGCGCAGCCAGGTAAACAGGTCCAGGTGCTGCATCCGGGCCACCGGGTCCCAGCCACGCGACTGGGCATACAGCGGCGCGGTGACGTCCTGGTGCGTCCACTCCGGCCGGAACTCGCGCAGCACGGCCCGCAGTTGGGCGTCGTTGAAGCTGCGCGCGTTGCCGTAGTAACGCTCCTCCAAGGTGAGTGAACCGCGATGCAGCAGGCTCTTGCCCCTGGTGCCCTCCGGAATACGGTCCGACAGCTTGCCCGCCAGCCTGCGCAAGCCACGGGGCAGCTTCTCGAAGGGTTTCAGCGACAACGGCTCGCGGTAGATGGTGTATCCGCCGAACAGTTCGTCGGCGCCCTCACCGGAGAGGACCACCTTGACGTGCTTGCGCGCCTCCTTGGCGACGAAGTACAGCGGGACCAGCGCCGGATCGGCCACCGGGTCGTCGAGGTACCAGACGATCTCCGGGATCGCCTCGGCGAACTCGGCGGGGGAGACCACCTTCACGATGTGGCGCGCGCCGATCGCCTCGGCGCTCTCGGCGGCCACGTCCACCTCCGAGTAGCCCTCGCGCTCGAACCCGGTGGTGAAGGTGATCAGCTTCGGGTTGTGCCGCATTGCCAGCGCGGCGACCGCGGTGGAGTCGATGCCGCCGGAGAGGAACGAGCCCACCGTCACATCGGCGCGCATGTGCTTGGCGACGGAGTCCTCGAGCGCCGCGGCGATCTCCCGGTAGCGCGCCGCCGCCGAACCGGAGGTGAACGGCCGCACGGAGAACTTCGGCGTGAAGTAGCGGGTGACGGCCGGAGCCGCGCCAGGTCGCACGGTGGCGTAACTGCCCGATTCCAGCCTTCGCACGTCTTTGTGCAGCGTCTCCGGTTCCGGCACGTACTGCAGCACCGTGTAGTGCTCGAGCGCCCGCGGGTCCAGCGCGTCGCTCAACCCCAGCGCGGGCAGCAGTTCCAGCAGGCTCTTCTTCTCGCTGCCGAAGGCGGTGCCGCCCGGCCCGGTGGCCAGGAACAGCGGCTTGATGCCGAACGGGTCGCGGGCCAGGAACAACTCCTGGGTCACGGTGTCCCAGATCGCGAAGGCGAACATGCCGCGCAGCCGCCGCACCGCCTCCGGACCCCAGTAGTGGAACGCCGCGACGATGGCCTCGCTGTCGCCTTGGGTCCGGAAGATCTTGCCGTCGGGGAATTCGGCGGCGTGCGCGTCCGTGAGTTCCGCCCGCAGCTCCAGGTAGTTGTAGATCTCGCCGTTGAAGGTGAGCGCGTAGCGCTCGGGCTGCTCCGGCGGGCCCCAGCGCAGCGGCTGGTGCGAGTGCTCGATGTCGATGATCGACAGGCGGTTGAAACCGAAGATCACGCGGTCGTCGTGCCAGGTACCGCGCTCGTCCGGGCCGCGGTGACGCACGCAGTGCAAGGCCTCGTAGACCTGCTCCACCGTGCCAGGTGCCGCCTCGTCAGATGCCAGGAATCCGAGCAGTCCACACACGGCGTCGGCAACCTCATTTCTCGCAGTCGGGATACGCGTTCACCGGATGGAACGCAAGGGGACGAAATCTAGTGTCCGAGTATGCCGCACCCACGGGATCCGCGCGTCGTGCGCATCACGTCCCGGCCGGAATCGCTGGTGACGGTGACCCGTGCGCGCCCGGTGGGATGTCGAAGCCGACCCGACGACAAAGGGGAGGCGCGTTTGGTCTACGCTCCGTAGTACTCAGGTCTCTCTCAGGCGACCCGCGCGAACGCGCTGGCCCTGGAGTGCCCTGAAATGAGCTTTGAACGTATCGTCGGGGCCGATCGCAGCCCTGAGGATGCACTGTCGAAATGTGTGGCGACCAGGAAGGCGTGAGCGTGGCGCACAAGGCGAGCGAAGAGATCGGGGCACGACCCGCCCGGGGTCGGCGGTATTCACCCGCCCCGCCGGCTCCGCGGGCCTACCGTCCCCAGGGCCGCATCCTCCGGCGGGCCGGGCTGGCGGTGTCCTTGGGGATCACCGCGCTGCTCGTCTCGGGCTGCTCGATCGACAATGTCTGGCTGCGGTTCGGCTGGCCCTCGGGTGTCACGCCGCAGGCCACCCGGATGCGGGAACTGTGGACCTGGTCGGTCGTCGCCGCGCTGGCGATGGGCGTGCTGGTCTGGGGCCTGACCTTCTGGACCGTCGCCTTCCACCGCAAGAAGGCGGACTCCCCGGAGTTCCCGCGCCAGACCGGCTACAACGTGCCCTTGGAGCTGACCTACACGGCGATCCCGTTCGTCATCATCGCGGTGCTGTTCTACTTCACCGTGGTCGTGCAGAACTACGTGCACGAGAAGGTGGCCGACCCCGATGTCACGGTCGATGTCACCGCGTTCCAGTGGAACTGGAAGTTCGGCTACCGCAACGTCGACTTCAAGGACGGCTACAAGTTCGACGGCATCGACACCACGCGTGAGGCGCTGAGCCAGGAACAGCTCGACGAGTACGAGGAGCGGACCAAGAACGGTCACCCGCAGCCGGGCCCGGTGCACGGTAAGCCGGAGAACGACATCCTCTCCTACCTGCACTACGACAAGGTCGAGACGATCGGCTCCAGCAGCGAGATCCCGGTGCTGGTGCTGCCGACCGGCAAGGTCATCGAGTTCCAGCTCGCCGCCGCCGACGTGATCCACGCCTTCTGGGTGCCGGAGTTCCTGTTCAAGCGCGACGTGATGCCGAACCCGAAGGAAAACCAGTCCGACAACGTCTTCCAGATCACGAAGATCGAGAAGGAGGGGGCGTTCGTCGGCCGCTGCGCCGAGATGTGCGGCACCTACCACTCGATGATGAACTTCGAGGTCCGCGCGGTTACGCCGGAGAAGTTCACCAAGTACCTGGACGCGCGCCAGGCGGGCAAGACCAACGCCGAGGCGCTCGAGTCCATCGGCGAGTCCCCCGTCGCCACCTCCACCACGCCGTTCAACACCAGGCGCGACGTCAAGAGCGCGGCCTCGGCCGAGAGCAAGTGAGGATTTGATCTGACATGAAGATCGAAGCGCGGATTTTCGAACTGCTCACGGTGTTCTTCGTCATCGTGGCGGTGGTCTACGGCTTCTTCACCGGCCAGTCGCGCACCGGCGTCGAGTGGGCGGGCACCACGGCCACCGTGCTGACCGCGGGCCTGTCGCTGATCATCGGCACCTACTTCCGGTTCGTCGCACGTCGTGTCGACCTGCGCCCGGAGGACTACGAGGACGCCGAGATCGTGGACGGCGCCGGTGACCTGGGCTTCTTCTCGCCCGGCAGCTTCTGGCCGATCACCTTGGCCGCCGCCGGTTCGGTGACGGCTCTCGGCCTGGCGTTCTTCCAGTTCTGGCTGATCGGCATCGGCGTCGTCTGCGTCCTGGCCGCCGCCGCCGGTCTGGTGTTCGAGTACTATCTCGGGCCGGAAAAGCACTGAGCTGAAGACGCGCAGAGCGCCCCATCGGAATTCCGGTGGGGCGCTCTGCTCGTATTTCACGGGTCAGCAGCGTGCGTGCGCAACCCCAACCAGGGTGCGCGGCGACTCATCCGTGCCGAAGAAGCACAGAGCCGAGATCCGCCGCTCGAGCCGAGCAGGTCGGCCGCTCACCTCGAGAACGGTCGCGGTGCGGCCTGGCTCGCGGTCGCGGGTCGGCGGGCCGGTCTGGATCGAATCCGCAGGCTGCCACCCGTTCACACGTCTGCGCGCTCAGGTAGCGAGCTCACCGCTGGTCGCAACCACACCAGCTCAACCACAGGTTCCGAGCGAAGCGAGACCGAGCATTGTCCGTTCGCGGCCCGGCTCGCGTCCGAGTGGCCGCCGCGTCCGCGACGAAGTCGCCAGCGGCGGTCGCTCGGACGCGAGCCCCAAGGGGGCCGCGAACACGCAGCGCCGAAGGCGCTGCAAAATCACTCGGCCTCGTACCGCAGCGCGTTCTCCGAGCGGCAGATCTCCTCGATTCCGGACATGATGTCGCGCAGCAGTTCGGAGGGCAGTGCGGCGGGGCGCAGGCGGCAGGTGAAGGTGATCAGGCCGTGGTCTTCGGGGGGCAGGCCGCGGGCGGCGGATTCCGCGCGCAGGTAGCGCGAGCGCACGCCGTAGGTCATCGCCGAGATGACGGTGAAGCAGCCCGTGCGTTCCCGGTGCCCGGCGAACAGATCGTGGAGGCGGTAGAACACCGACGTATAGCTCGACAGGGGCGCGAAAACGCCTACCCGGTAGGCGGGACCACGCTCGGACGAGCTGAGGGCTGTGTCGGCCAGATATTCGGCATCGCGCAGGGTCTGGACCTTCGGCGCGAACAACACCGCGCCGGCGGCCGCGTTGCGCACCGGCATGCCCGCCTTTCCGGGTGCGGCGGAGGCGATGGCACCGAGGGATTTCCGCGCCCGCGACCCGACCTCGCGCCGAGCGCGCAGTCCTCGGGTCGGCGCGGTGGGGTACAGGCTCGACCACTGTCCGAAGCGCACCGTGCCCAGCTGCACGTGGCCGGTGCCGACCGGACGCGCCACCTTCAGCGGCGCGGTGTCGACCCAGCGGCCGACTTGCAGCTCGGCGTTGCCGGGCCGGGCGATCTCCGCGTAGGCGTGTTCGACGAAGGAGTCGAAGTCGAGGAACCGGTCGGCGTCGGTGGTCAGCCAGGTGCGGTCCTTGTCGATCTCGATCGCGTCCAGCGTGAGCGCGGTGATGATGCCGGCGCGCCCGCCCGCGCCGAGGATGCGCCCGAAGCGCTCGGTGTGGTGGGTGCGCCCGCAGGTGCCGATGCGCCCGTCGGTGTCCACGTACTCCAGATCGACGATCTGGTCGATGAACAGGCCGTGCTTGTGCGAGGCCGCGCTGACGCCGCCGACCGAGGCGAAGCCGCCCGCGGTGATGTCTCGGTGGTCGCCGACGACGGGCAGGCCCAGACCGTGCGCACCGAGCCTGCGGTCGATGTCGGACAGTTTGGCGCCCGCCTGCACCCGGACGGTGCGCCGGCCCAGGTTGATGTCCAGCACCTGATTCATCCGGCGCAGCGACACCACGGTCGGCTGGGCGGGCAGCGTGAGCCCCTCGTCGAGCAGCTCTCCACCGCGCACCATCAGCCGTTCCGATCGGCCGCGTGAATCCCGTACCGTGCGAACGACATCGGCGGTGTCCCGGGGGAGGTATTCCTCGGCGTTGGAGACAGTTTGCGGCGTGCTCATGGCCCAAAAGCTAACCACAGCGCGGCCCGCGCCGCTTCCCCGAACTCGGGGGCTATCGCGAGGCGGGCGCAAGGCTCTTGCTGAACAGGACGGATCCGGCGGCATCGCACAGGTCGACGGTCAGTTCCCTCGACCTTCCGTCGATGCGCACCTCGCCGAAATGCTGAAAGCCGTCCAGCGGCGAACTGTTCTGCGCCGGCGGCGCGTGGACGTAGACCGCTTCCGGGCCGAATGTCCCGTCCAGCTGGTTCGGGCCGAACGCGCCCGCGTTCAGCGGACCGGAGACGAACTCCCAGAACTCGTCGAAGTCGGTGAAGGCCGCGCGCTCGGGCGAATAGCGGTGCGCCGCCGTGTAGTGCACGTCGGCGGTGAGCCACACGACGCCGGTCACTTCGTTCGCCTTGATCGACGACAGCACCTGCGCGATCTCGCGTTCCCGGCCCGACGGCGCACCGGGGTCGCCGTTGGCGGAGCCTTCGTAGGCGGTGGTGTTCTTCTGTTCGCCGTCCGGGACGATCACGCCGAGGGGCAAGTCGTTGGCGATGATCTTCCAGGTGGCGGTGGACGCGCGCAGGCCGTCGATCAGCCATTGCGTCTGCGCCGGGCCGAGAATGCGGCCGTTGGGTCCGTTGTTGGCGTCGTTGGCGTCCTTGTTCGTGCGCATGTCCAGCACGAAGACGTCGAGCAGCGGACCGTAGGCGATCTTGCGATACAGGCGACCGTCCACCGCTTCTCTCGGCTCCAGCGGCATCCACTCGTGAAAGGCTTGCCACGAGCGGGCGGCGAGGGTGTCCATGCCGCGTTCGGTGTAGCCCTTGGATTCGGCGACGAGTCCGCCGGGGTACCAGTTGTTCACCGTCTCGTGGTCGTCCCACTGCACCACTTGGGCGACCGAGTTGTTGAAGCGGCGGTAGTTCTCGTCGGTCAGGTTGTAGGCGTAGTTACCGCGGAATTGGTCCAATGTCTGCGCGACAGCGCTTTTCGCCTCGCTTACGATATTGCGCCAGATCCGTCCGTCGGGCAGGGCCACCGATTCCTTCAGCGGTCCGTCGGCGTAGATGGAGTCGCCGGAGTGCAGGAACAGGTGCGGGTCGCGGGCGGCCATGGTGGCGAAGATCGTCATACCGCCCAGGTCGGGGTTGATGCCGTAGCCCTGGCCCGCGACGTCGCCGGACCACTGGAGCCTGATGTCCGCCGCGGCGGTGGGCGCGGTGCGGAAGACGCCGGTGACCGGTTCGGAGGTGGCGTCGTCCTCGCCTCGCAGGGTCACCCGGTAGTGCACCAGCTGTCCCGCGGGCAGCCCGTCGACCCGCACCCGGCCGGTGCCGTCGGAATCCGGTGTGAGCAACGGACCGGTGAAACGCTTGGCGTCGGTGAACGATTCCGTGGCGGCGGTTTCCACGATCAACGTGGCGGGACGATCGGCGCGGGCCCAGATCAGTGCGCCGTCCGCGCGTGGGTCGCCCACCGCTACGCCGTGCGTGAGCACCGGTCGCGGCCGGACCAGCCCGGGGCCGCTGTCCGGAGCGCATGCCGCCAGCGCCGGGGCTGCGACGAGTCCGAGCGCGGAGGCCCGTAAGACGGTGCGCCGGGATGGTCCTGAGCCAGTCATGTGGGACACCTTGGCGCAACTACGTCAACGCCACGTGAACGGGCTGGGTCCGTGCGGCCAATAGGCGCTCGGCCTCAGTGCTTCTCGCTGTCGCGTTATCGCTCGCTCAGCGTATCGCCCGGGGCCGGACACGAAACGGCCCCGAGACCGTGCGGTCTCGGGGCCGGAGACGAACTGGATCAGCCCGCGGCGGTGTCGGGAATGCGGACGGACACGGCCGCGGGGCGGCTGCCGCTGGGTACGCCCTCCTTCAGGCTGTGCGCGTAGACGTCGACGTACTCCTGACCGGTGAGCCGCATGAGTTCGTACATGACCTCGTCGGTGACGGCGCGTTCGACGAAGCGGTTGCCGCCCATGCCCTCGTAGCGGGAGAAATCGATGGGCTCGCCGAACTTGACGGTGACCTTCCTGCGGCGCCAGCGGAACGGCCCGGGGGGGCTGACCTGGTCGGTGCCGATGACGGCGACCGGGATGACGGGAACGCCGGTCTCCAGCGCCAGGCGGGCCAGGCCCGTCTTGCCCTTGTACAGGCGGCCGTCGGGGGAGCGGGTGCCCTCCGGGTAGAGGCCGACCAAGCGGCCCTGGTCGAGCAGCTTGCGGGCGGCGTTCAGCGCGTCCTCGGCGGCGTCGGCGCCGCTGCGGTCGATCGGGTACTGGCCCGAGGCGCTGAAGAAGAACTTCTGGAACCGGCCCTTGATGCCGGGGGTGTTGAAATACTCGGCCTTGGCGAGGTAGTTGATCCGCCGCGGACTCAGCAACGGAGCGAACAACCAATCGGCGAAGGAGAGGTGGTTACCCGCCATAATGGCCGGCCCGTCCGCCGGAATGTTCTCCACACCCTCGACCGTAGGCCGATTGTAGAGATGAATGAACGGTCCCAGCAGCACGAACTTCAGCAGCCAGTAGAACATGACGTCCTTCCCCCGGGACCGGGATAGTAGCGGGCACCTGCGTCAAATCCCGACTTTACCGTTGGTGCAAGATCACATCCAACCGCAGCGGCGAATCTCACCACACTTCGGCCCCCACGCCGACCGATGGTGGACACCGGCGTGTCGCGCCACGCCGCGAGGTCGTGCGCTCCGGCGTCAACGGTGGGTCCGCGCGATCCGCGCGGGCTTGTGCGCTCCAGTGGGCAGGGCCGCCCTGGCGAGATCGGCGGCACCGATCATGCCCGCGGCCTCCCCGAGCTGGGTGGTCCGGATGCGGGCCAGCGGCCGGTGCCCGGCGCCGGTGATCGCGCGCGCGTACTCCTCGCGTGCCTCGTCGAGGAAAAGCGGCGCCGAACTGCTGACGCCGCCCGCGATGACCACCAGATCCGGATCGAAGATGTCGCTGACGAACGCCAGTCCGAGCCCGAGCCAGCGCGCGAAGTCGGCCATCACCCGTGCCGCGAGCGGGTCACCGTCCTGCGCCGCGCCCGCGACCCGCCGTCCGGTCAGCGAGCCGGGATCGCGTGCTACATCCCTGGCCAGCACCGACCGCACCGGGTCGCTGGCCAGCATCTCGATCGCGGTTTCGGCCAGTGCGGTTCCGCTGCAATACCGCTCCCAGCACCCACGCTTGCCGCACGGGCAGGCCCGACCCTGCGGAACCACTTGCAGGTGACCGAGTTCCGGCGCGACGCCGTGCGAGCCGCGATACAGCTGGCCGTCGATCAGCAGGGCGGCGCCGATGCCGGTGCCGATCGCGATGAGGACCACGTTGTGTCCGCCCGCGGCGGCGCCGAACCGGTATTCGGCCCACATCGCCGCGTTGGCGTCGTGCTCCAGGATCACCGGCAGTTCCAGTCGTTCGGTGAGGCGCTGGGCGACCGGCGCGTCCTGCCAGGGCAGATGCGGGGCGAAGCGCACCGTGGAGCGATCACCACTGATGAACCCGGCGACCGCGAGGCCGACCGCCCCGATGGGGTGCCTGCCGGACAGGTCGCGCACGGCATGGTCCAGCGCGTCCTCCAGCGCCCGCGCGGAATGCGGCGTCGGAGCCTGGACGGTGTCGAGCACCTCGCCACTGTCGTCGATCACCGACGCCCGGATGTTGGTGCCGCCGACATCGATTCCGACGGTCAGCGGTCGCGTATCGGCCATCTGCTGCGTCATACCTTGATCGTCACGGGAATGTCGACGTAACCGGGGCCTTCGCCGTCCTCGGCGTCCTCGCGTCGACCGTGGCGATGCGGCGCACCGGTTTCCGGGTCGGCGTCGGTGGGCATCACCGGTTCGACCGGCACCCCCGCCAGCGCCTCGCGCAGCACGGTGACGATCGCGGTGCCGTGATCGGCCAGCGCGGCCAGCACGTCGTGGTGCTCACCGCGCACGAGCGCCGCGGCGGCGCACACCGGACACCAGCTGCAGCTGGACCACTCGACCTGACCGTCGGCGGCGCGGCGCAGCACCGGCTCGACCCGTTCCAGCACCGCCTCGGCCAGCAGTTTCAATTCCTCGGCGAATTCGGCGACGCCGTCCGGCGCGGTGCGGCCGTCGGGCCCGTCGCTCTCGGGCGAATGCGGATCACCGGTCATGTCCGTCACTTTCGGACGCGTGCGCCCAGACCCGCGGATCGGGCCGGAAGCGGATCACCAGGAACTCGTCATCGAGTTCGGCGCTGTCGACCGTGCACCGCCGCAATACCGGCGCCAGGCGCACCCGGCGCCGGACACCGTCCGCTCCCACGATCAAATCGTCCTCCACTCGGCCAAGGCGCAACGTGGCGGCGTCGACCACCGGCAGGTGCATGCGCAGCGCGTACACCGACTGCAATCCGGTGCCGGATTCCCGGAGAACCAGCGGTTCGCCGGAACTCGCGTCGACCTCCGTCTGATTGTCGCTCAGCATAAGCGCAGCGTCGCCGGTATCGCCCGCCGACTCCATCGCCCGTGACAGCGCGGCCAGCGAATTCAGCCCGATCGGCTCGGGACCGGTGTGCTGCGCGATCACCACCGGAATACCCGGCATCTTGCTCCGCAAATCCGCGATGACCTCCGATTGCTCGGCCCGCCGGTGCGAATACCACTGCACGGCCGGATGTTCGGCTCCGGCCGGATCGGTGGGCGGGGGGAGGTCGGGCAGCACCTTGTTGACCAGTACGGCGTCCAGCCGCAGGCCAAGCAGCGCCGCGGCGGAACGAACCCGCTCCGATTCGGCCACCGCGACCCGCTCGGGCGCCGTGACCAGCCGCGCTCCGGTGCGCCGGTGGTCGGCGAGCAGATCGCGAACCTCCGTGACGGCCATGACGATCCGCTCGACCGTGGCCGCGAGCACGGCGCGGCGCAGGTCGGTGCCGGTGGCGCTCATCGCCCTGGCATGCGGTGGCCACATCCGCTCGACGTAGCCGAGCAGGGTGCCGGGCGCGGTGACGATGCGCAGCATGTCCGCCGACGGCGGGCAGTCGAGGACGATCAGATCCCAGTCGTCCTCGGCGGCGAACTGGGCGATCTCCACCAGCATCAGCAGTTCCTGCACGCCGGGCAATCCGGTCAGCTCCGCCGGGTTCAGCGCGGCGAGATCGATACCGTGCTCGTGCCCGCGGCCGGTCGAGATCATCCGCACTACGTCGCGGAACCGGTCCTCGAGCAGCGCGAGGGAGTCCACCTCGATCACGTCCAGTCCGGGCAGCACGGTGGCGACACCGGTCACGGTGCCCGGGTCGTGCGGGAAACGGAAGCCGAGCGCGTCGCCCAGTGAGTGCGCCTGGTCGAGCGAGGCGACCAGCACGCGACGGCCCGCTCCGGCCTCGGCCATGGCGGTGGCGCACGCGAGCGTGGTCTTGCCTACCCCACCCTTGCCGATGAACAGTTCGACCCGGGTCTGGTGCGCGGTCAGCCTTCGACCCGTTTCTTCAGTTCCTTCAGCGCGGTGTCGGTGATCACTTTCTCGGCCTTGCGCTTGAACATGCCGATCATCGGGATGTTCAGGTCGACGGTCAGCGTGTACACGACCTCGGTGCCGCCGCCCGGCCGATCGATCAGCTCGTAGGTGCCGTTCTGCGCCTTCTGCAGCTCACCGCTGAGCAGCCGCCAACTGACCGCCTTGCGATCGGCGCGCCAGTCGTAGGACAGGACATAGGTGTCCTTGACCACCCCGGCGTCCAGCACGAATCGCGCGGTCCTGGCCAGACCGTCCGGCCCCGCTTCCAGCACCTCGACCGATTTCGCCGCCGAGACCCATTCCGGGTAGGACTCCAGATCGGCGATGACGGACATCACCTGCTGCGACGGGGCCTCGATGACGATCGATCTCTGGGTCCTGTCGGCCATGCGGACAGCGATTCCTTTCAGCGTCGGTGCTGGTGGATCAAGAAAGCGGCGCGGGAGCGACGCCCGCCGGACGACCCGCCTCCAGCCGGGACTTCAGTTCGAACGACATGTTCTTGCCGGCGACCCGGCGTGCCCGGTTGGCCGCGGCGAGCTTGCCAACGGGCAGCGCGGGCCGCGGTTCGGCGTGCAGGAAATAGTGCAGGATCACGCCGTCGAGCGCGGGCTGCAGCCACACCTCCATGGTCCCGGTCAGCGCCCCGGCCACCGACCAGCGGATGCCCTTCTCACCCCGGTCCTCCCGGACCTCCAAGTCCAGGTCCGGCCACCAGCGGCGCCACGTGTTCGGTCCCGCCAGCAGCTCGGCCACGGCGGCCCCCGATGCGGCGACGAAGGTCTGATCTGCGACCTGGATACTGCTCACTCCGCTGAGCGTAGTAGATGCGACGCGGATCACCGCAGCAGCTGTCGCAGGCGCGCGCCCAGGTTGTCCCAGCGCCACTGCTGCTCGACGAACGCGCGCCCCGCCGCGCCCATCCGTGCGGCGGCATCCCGATCCGACAGGATCTCCACCACCGCGTCGGCGATCTGCCGCACGGAGCGGCCGTCCACCACGCGCCCGGTCTCGCCCTCGATCACGGTTTCCGGCGCGCCGCCGGAATTGCCCGCCACCACCGGAACGCCCGACGCGGACGCTTCCAGGTAGACGATGCCGAGACCCTCCACGTCCAGGCCGGCGCCCCGGGTCCGGCAGGGCATCGCGAAGACGTCGGCCAGCGTGTGATGCGCGGCCAGTTCGCCGGACGGGACGCGGCCGGTGAACACCACGTCGTCGTCGACGCCCGCGGCGACCGCGAGGGCGCGCAGCTTGTCCGCGAAGGGGCCACCGCCCGCGATCACCAGCACCGCGCCCTCGACCCGCTCGCGGATCTCGCGCATCGCCAGGATCAGCGCGTCCTGGCCCTTCCTCGGCACCAGCCGGGACAGGCACAAGACGGTCGGACGGTCGCCCAGGCCGTAACGTTCGCGCAGCTCCGCCCGCGCCGCCGGATCCGGACGGAACACATCGGTGTCCACCCCGGGCGGCAGATACTCCATCGCCGCGTTCGCACCGAACGCGGAGGCGAATCGGCGACGGGTGTAGCGGCTGACGTAGGTGACCACGTCGGTGTGCTCGCCGATGGCTCGCAGCGCCTGCCTGGCTCCCGGCACCATCGACCAGCCGACTTCGTGACCGTGGGTACTGGCCAGGATGCGTTCGGCGCCCGCACGGCGCAGCGCCGGCGACATCAGCGCCAGCGGCGCCGCCGCCCCGAACCACACCGTGTCGCAGTTCTCGCTCCGCAGCAGACGCGTGGCCCGGCGCAGCACGAGCGGAGTCGGCAGCATCAGCGTCGTGGGATGGCGAACGACCTGGAATTTCTGTTCGGCATCGAACTTCAGATGACTGTCGCCACGCCAGCGCGGAGCGTAGACAACCAGGTCATCCGGCGGCAGCTCACCGGCCAACGCCTGCAGATACGACTGGATACCGCCCGGCCGCGGCGGGAAATCATTGGTAACCAGCAAAGTTCGGGCCATGCGCAACAAAATACTGTGTCGGATCTGCGCGACTGCGTCGCGGCGTGTTCGTGGCCCCTTGTGGCTCGCGTCCGAGCGATCGCCGCTCGCTCTGTCTCGGCCTACGCGACTGCTCGGAGCCAGGAACGCCAGTCGTCGAGGAAAGCGGTGCGGGTGGTGCCGAGTACTTCGCCGAGGACGAGCTCTTCGCCAGCCGGGTCCTGCTTGCCAGCCGCGATGCGGTGATAGAGCTGGACGAGGCGGGGTTGATCGTATTTCTCGGCGACGAAAGCGCAGATCGACCAGGCGATTTCATAGGTGAGCGCGGCGTCGGGGCCGGAGAAGTCGGCGTCGGCGGGCAGAACCTCGGGGATCCGGCCGGCGTGGGCATGGGCGGTGAGCGTGGGGGCGATATCGGTGAACCGCTCGCCCTGGCCGTGATGCGCGATGTAGTCGGCGAAACCCTCCAGCATCCACAGCGGGGCGCCGTCGACGGTGTCGGCGCGGGCCGCGATGTGGGTGAGTTCGTGCCGCAGCAGGGTGGCCATGCCCTCGGGATCGAGGCGGCGCCCCGCGTCGGGACCGAAGACGACGCGCTGGCCGGTGGGTCGAGTACCCGGCGTGAACGGGTCGGCGACCGAGGCGGCGGCGACTTCGGCGGGCAGGAGGCCGGCCGAGCGCACCAGGGCGGCGAACTCGGACGGGGAGGAGGCGACGACGACGAGCGCGGACTGCGCCCAGCTCGGACCCCACACGTCGGTCACCGCGGCGATGGCGTCGGCGAGCGCACTCTCCAGGACCTCGATGTCGCTCCGCTGGTCGGGGTGCCCGACGACCACCGACTGCCGTCCGTCGCCGGTCGCCACCTCGCGGGCGATGATCGGTCCGAACGGTTCGATGAGGCGCCGCACCTCGGCCAGTCGCGGATCGGCGGCCGCCGCTTGGCCGACGGCCTCGGCGGTGCCGGGTTCGGCGGCCCGCGGTTTCGGAAGCACCGTGTTGGGCAACATGATCAACGCGACACATACGCCGGTGAGCGCCATCACCATCGCGACGGTGAGGCAGAACTCGAAGCGCCGTCGCGCCGACCACCATGCGCGCAAGCTGCGCAAACCGGTCATCGGCACGTCACCGCCGCCGTCACGGTGCCGAGGCCCAGGGTGCCGTATCGACCGCGCGGGTCGGTCACGGTCGCCCGTCGCCGGTCGGTTGTGCCGCGGGTAGTGCAATGCCGCTGATTGGCTCGCTCACGGCGTCTAGTATCGCCGAGCCGAATGGAACGGCGTCGAGCCCATGGGCGCGACCGCGACGGGGACGCCGAAGGTGGAGGCGTGCAGCATGAGACCGTTGCCCGCGTAGATGCCGACGTGCGACATGTCCGAGTAGAAGAAGACGACGTCGCCGGGTTGCAAATCCTTCTGGGCGACGGGCGTGCCGTAACCGGCCTGCTGCGAGCTCGTCCGGGGCACGTTCTTGCCGACCTGCTTGAACGCCCACTGCACCAGGCCGGAGCAGTCGAACTTGTCCGGGCCGGTGGCGCCCCAGACGTAGGGGTCGCCGACGCGGGTGAGGCCCGCCGCCAGCGCGCTGGTGCCGCTGCCGGGAACGAGGCCCTGCAGGAGGGTGTCCCGGTCGAACCCGGGTGGGAACGGCGAGCCGGCCAGGGCCGACTTGTCCTTCGCCGACAGCGCGCCCCAAGCGTGCACCACCTCGGCGATGGCGCCGCCGAGATCGCTGCGCTTGTGTTCCAGATCGATGCGCACGGCCTCGGCCTTCTGCGCGGCGGAACGGGCGGCGTCGGCGGCGGCGCGGGCCGCCGATTCGGCCGCGGTCGCGGCGTCGGTGGCCTTGTCGTACCGGTCGAGCTGTTCGGAGGTCTGCGCCGAGACGACGTCCAGTGTGGACATCTGGTCGAGCAGTTGTTGCGGTGAGTCGCTGACCAGCACGGCGAACAGGCGGTTGGTGCGGGCGCCTTGATAGGCGGCGATCGCGGTGCGGTCGATGACCGGCTGATACCGCCGGATTTCGTCGCGGGCGCGATCGACCATGTCGGTGCTCGCGGCCAGCCGGGCATCGGCGTCACGCTGTACGGCGAGCTTGGCCTCGAGTTCGGCTTCCGCTCCCAGCGCTTGCTGGTTGAGCTGTTCGGACTGACGAGACAGATCGATCATCCGCTGCACGGCTTCGGAGGCCGTCGCTGGGAGGGCGACCGGATCCGCGCCAACCGGAGCGCCGCTGTAGAGAGCGGCGGCGAGCATCCCGGCTGCCAGCCCTCCTCCCATGAGACGTTTGGTTCGCTGTCTCCGGTGATGTTCAGCCACAGCCCGCAGTGCCCCGTTCTCTCGTGAAGCGATCTCTCGTGAAACCGACGCATCGGCCTTCGTTCGAACCCGTGGTTTGCGAGCCGCGAACCGGGGTAATCAATCGAAGGTCTCGGTTAGGTTACGGAACGGTCCTCGTCGGTGTCCAGTAGAGCACGAAACGATCACAGGGCCGTGGTGCGGTCGGGCCGCGCGGGTGCGGCCCGACCAGCTGCTTCTCAGAAGCGGCGAGCGCCCGCGATCGGCATCGAGGAGATCGGCGCCACCTGCACGGGCGTACCGGAGGTGGCCGCGTGCACCACGTTGCCGTCACCGGCGTACAGGCCGGAGTGGCCGCCGCCGTAGAAGGAGACGAGGTCGCCGGGCTGTAGGTCGTCCACCGAAACGGGGCTGCCCGCGGCGAGCTGCGCGCCGCTGGTGCGCGGCAGTTCGACGCCCGCCTGCCGGTAGGACCACTGGACCAGGCCGGAGCAGTCGAACGAGTTGGGGCCCGCGGCGCCGTAGACGTACGGCGAGCCGACCTTGCTCAGAGCGGCGTCGAGGGCGACTTCGCCGGAGCTCTTGGGCGCGGCGAAGGGAAGCGGAGCGGGACCCGGCAGCTCGACGCCCGGGAGCGCCGGCGGAACCGGGAGTTCGTTCGGGACTTCGAAGGTTCCCACACCGGGGATGGTCACCGGCTGGGCAGACGCGGGCGCTGCCGGAAGCAGGAACGCCCCGAGGGTGGCAGCGCCGACGGCCCCGGCGGCAACAGCGCGCTGTGCGTGACGCTTGACGGCGTTGGTCGTCATGATGCGGTACTCCCAATCTGCCTCACGACGCCGCACCCGGTGGTGCCGCGGACTTCGTCGGCGCCGCACCGGTGGGTGCGGCGGACTCCGTGAGGTCTCGAAAAGGTTACGAACACATCACGGTGATTTGTAAAGGCAGAGGGAATGCGAAAAGGGGTCGCTCAACAATTGGCGGTCGATTCGGTGTGAGATGCGTCCCAGCGCATCACGAAAAGATAACGACTGCGAAATCGCGAGAAGTAAGCCCGCTCCGCGGCCGGATGCAGTGGGTGGAACCGGTTGGTCGCCGCGCGGTGGTCTGGCGAGCGTTTAGGCAGGTCGCAAGGGAAAATTGGCCGTAAATCGCACTACGGTCGCCGGTTTGTACGCTGTAGAGCCACCGGCGGCCGACACGCCCGGCCTAGATCACTCTCATTTCGATGGACTCGCCGCAATGTTTGATACAGATTTCTCTGATTTGTGATCTGGATCTCATTTGCGCATTTCTAGATCATTTCCCGGGTACCGCGCTCGAATCCCCCCGGTGTCATTCGGGCATATCAGGGCGCGCTGGGACGCCCCGTTCCTGTCGGACCGTGGCCCTACGCTGCACGCCGTGTCCGACCCCGCGCCGCGCCCCGCCGCTGCCCAGCAACTGGCCTTCGACGAGCTCGACACCCCGCTCTACGACACCACGTTCGTGGTCGTGGACCTGGAGACCACCGGCACCAGTCCCGGGGCGGACGGCATCACCGAGATCGGCGCGGTCAAGGTGCGCGGCGGGGAGGTGCTCGGCGAGTTCGCGACGTTGGTCAACCCGGGACGCTCGATACCGCCCGCCGTCGTGCACGTCACCGGTATCACCACCGCGATGGTGTACGCCGCCCCGCGGATCGAGGCGGTGCTGCCCGGCTTCCTGGAATTCGCGTCGGGCGCGGTGCTGGTCGCGCACAACGCCCGGTTCGACATGGCGTTCCTGCGCGCCGCCGCGGCGCAGTGCGACACCGCGTGGCCGGCCGCGCCGGTGCTGTGCACCGTGAAACTGGCCCGGCGGGTGCTCGGCCGAGACGAAGCGCCCTCGGTGCGATTGAGCTCGCTGGCCCGGTTGCTCGGCGCCGCCACACAGCCCACCCACCGCGCCCTCGAAGACGCCCGTGCGACCGTCGACGTCTTGCACGCGCTCATCGGACGAGTCGGGAACCAGGGCGTCCACAGTCTCACCGAGCTGCTCGACTATCTGCCCGACATCACCCCCCGGCAGCGATCCAAACGCGTCCTCGCGGCCGATCTCCCCGCCGGTCCGGGCGTGTATCTGTTCCGCGGTCCTTCCGATGAAGTCCTATATATAGGGACGGCCGTGAACTTGCGCCGACGCGTCCGTAACTACTTCACCGGTTCGGAGACCCGGGGCCGAATGAAGGAAATGGTGTCGCTGGCGACCCGGGTCGACCATGTGGTGTGCGCGCACGCGCTCGAGGCGGGGGTGCGCGAACTGCGGCTGCTGGTGGCGCACACCCCGCCCTACAATCGCCGGTCCAAGTTCCCGAAGCGGGCCTGGTGGCTCACCCTCACCGACGAGCCGTTCCCCCGGTTCTCGGTGGTGCGGGAACCCACGCGGGACGCCTTGGGACCGTTCAACTCTCGTAACGACGCGGCCGACCTCGGCCTGATCATCGCGGAGTTCACCGGGCTGCGCACCTGCACGACGCGATTGTCCCGGAGGGCGGTGCACGAATGTCCGCCCACGCTCGTCGGCGGGTGTCCGGCGGGATCGAGGGGAAGGGTGTCGGATATGGCGGAGTACGCCCCCGCGCCCGCGCTCGTGCGCGCGCTGTTCGCCGGGCGCAGCGACGCGCCGATCCGCTCCATGCTCGATCGCATCGAAACCCATTCGCGGGCACAGCACTTCGAAGCGGCCGCGGGCGTGCGCGACCGCGCGGCCCGGGTGGTGCGCGCGCTGCGCCGTACACAGCGACTGGCCGCGGTGGCACGCATAGCCGAACTGGTCGCCGCGCATCCCGACGACAACGGCGGATGGGAGTTCGCGGTCATCCGGTACGGCCGTCTAGCCGGCGCGGGCACCGCCCCGCGCGGCGTGCCGCCGATGCCAATCGTGGAACAGATCGTCGCGTCCGCCGAGACCGTGGTTCCGGCAGGGGTTTTCGTCGAGGCACATCCGGCCGGGGAGACGACGCTAGGACACGTCCATGCCGAGCCGACTACGGAACCCCTTGTGACAGCCGGGGCGGAGGCTTCGCACCGCACCACAGCGCCGCATCCGCCCACCGCCGACCCGACGCACGCACAGCGGCAAGAGAATTCGACACCGGCCGCATCGGCGCGCTCGACCCGAGAGATGGCGCCGCTGTCGGAGTCGTCGATGCTCGTCGGATCGCGCCCCGATGCTTCGGATCAGGCCGCCGCGTACCTGGACGACGCCCCACCGTTGCGCGGCGCCTCGCCGGAAGAGGTGGCGCTGGTCGCGCGCTGGCTGGCGCGGCCCGGGGTGCGGATCGTGCGGACCGCCGAGGGATACCGCGAGCCGATATTCGGCGCGGCGCGGTGGCTCGGCTGGGCGGATCTCGCCGATGCGGCGGTACGCGCCCAACCGACCGAACAGGCCTACCTCGACCGCTTAGGCTGAGCACCATGATTACCGCGATCGTCTTGATTCACGCCGACAACGGCCGCATCCCCGAGACCGCGCAAGCGGTCGCGGACACCGAGGGCGTCGCCGAGGTCTACTCCTGCGCGGGTGACGTGGACTTGATCGCGATCGTGCGGGTGCGCGACCACGAGCAGATAGCCGAGGTGGTGACCGGCCGGATCGACAAGACGCCGGGCGTCGTGCGCACCACGACGCACATCGCGTTCAAGTCGTACTCGCGCGCCGAAGTCGAAGCCGGGTTCTCGCTGGGCGAGTAGCCCGGCGGGTGACGGCTCGCTCCGTGCGCCGGTTCAGGCGTCGCCGAGCGTCTGCGTCAGCTTCGCCCAGCGCTCCAGCAGCGCGGCGGCGCTGCCCGTGTCGATCGCTTCGGCGGCGCGGTCGATGCCGGCGGCGAGCGCGGTATGCAGGTCCGCCTCCGGATCGCCCGCGCCGCGCGACCAGTCGTAGGTCACGATCGCGGCGGCCGAATTCAGCAGTACCGCGTCCCGTACCGCGCCGGCGCGACCGGCGAACACATCGCGGGCCACACCCGCGTTGACCTCGGCATCACCGCCGCGCAGCGCGTCCAGATCCACGCGGGGGACGCCGATGCGAGTGGGATCGATGGTGGTCCGGCGCGTCCGGCCGCCCGAGACGATCCACGCCTCGGTGGTGTCCGAGGTGGTGATCTCGTCGAGCCCGTCGTTGCCGCGCACCACCAGCGCGCTCGCACCGCGTTCGGCGAACACGCCCGCCATCACCGGCAGCAGTTCGGGGAACGCGCAGCCGACCAGGCCGGCACGCGGCTGCGCGGGGTTGGTCAGCGGCCCGAGCACGTTGAAGACCGTTGGAATGCCGATCTGGCTGCGCGCCGCCCCGGCGTACCGGAGAGCGGGGTGGAACACCGCCGCGAAGCAGAAGCCGATACCGACCTCCCGCACACACCGCGCCACCGCCTCGGGGCCGAGGGCGAGCTTCACGCCCAGCGCCTCCAGCACGTCCGCACCGCCGCTCTTCGACGACGCGGCCCGGTTGCCGTGCTTGACCACGGGAATGCCCGCCGCTGCCACGACGATCGAGGACATGGTGGAGATGTTCACCGAGCCGGACCGGTCACCGCCGGTGCCTACGATGTCGACCGCGTCGCCATCGATCCGGACCAGCCGGGCGTGGTCGAGCATGCCCGCGGCCAGACCGGTCAGCTCGGCGGGCGTAGGGCCCTTGATCTTCATCGCGACGCCGAACGCGGCGATCTGCGCGGGGGTGGCGTTGTCGGACATGATCTCGTTCATCGCCCACGCCGTGTCGTCCGCGGCCAGGTCGCCACCGTCGGCGAGGATTCCGAGCACCTGGGGCCAGCTGCGCACGCTCATTCCACACATCTCCCGTCACACTGGTTCGCGCACCAGTTTCGTCCGCAAGCAGCCTAGCTGGGTTGTATTTGCCGCGACTGCGTCGCGGCGTGTTCGTGGCCAATGCTCGGTCTCGCTTCGCTCGAAACCTGGAGTCGAGCTGGTGTGGTCCCGTGAGGGGGTAAGCGCACGACGTGGGTCGGCTGTTGGGTGGGTGGCGCCGGTGTCTGTGGCGTGTGCGGTCGCCACTCGGGCGGGTGCCGGACAGTGCTGGTTTGTCCGGAGGCTGGGTCGCTGGGTGTTCGCGGCTTTGGTGGCTCGCGCCGGAGTGGTCGCCACTTGCTTCTTCGTCGCCCACGCGACGGCCGATCGGACGCGAGCCGGGCCGCGAACGGCACATGCTCGGTTTCGCTTCGCTGGAAACGGGGGTCGGGGTGGGTGGTCGGGTCGGCAATCGCACGACCCGGGTTCGCCGTCGGCGGTGACGGCGCCGCCGTCTGCTTACGGCTCCTGCTGATGTGGCCCCGGTTGCAAGGCGTCCCAACCGTCGGCGGTGCCGTCGTGGCGTTGGGCGAGGCCGGCCATGCGCGAGCGCTCCTGCGAGCAGTGCAGGGCGTCGAGGAGTTGGACCCGCTGCAGGATGACCGTCTCGAGTGCGTCGGTGCCCGGTCCGCCGACGGGCGGGGCGGGGGTGTATCCGTCCTGCGCGGCGATCGCGCAGACGGTCTCGATGTGCCGTGGTGGGATGCGCAGGTGGTGCCGCAGCACCGCTGGTGCGTCCGGTGTCAGGTCGGTCGCGCGCGCCAGCGCGGTCGAACACGCCTCCGCGTCGTCGAAGCTCGACGCGACGACGACCAGATCAGCCTGGTGAAGCTCGAGGGCTGTGCTCCGGTCCCGCCGCCGCAGCCGTCGCCAGAATCGTGCTGCCACATTCGTCTCCATCTCAGGTTCTCCTTACCCGGGCCTGTCATGCTGACCGGGCGTTCGGTCGCGGGTGCGACCGGTTCCAGGGTCCGCCGCGCAGCTCAGCCTGCGCCCCGCCTGGTCGATCACCCGCCCTTCCCTGCGTTTTTCGACACGGAGGAACGAGTTTCGTACCCGGGTACTGGCGTCGTACTACGACGAGTCATACTTACCCCCGTGACGACCGCAGTAGGGACCCCAGGATCGGCCATTACCCAGCGTGTGCATTCGCTGAACCGGCCCAACATGGTCAGCGTCGGTACCATCATCTGGCTGTCGAGCGAGCTGATGTTCTTCGCAGGCCTGTTCGCGATGTATTTCGTCGCGCGCGCCCAGGCGAACGGTAACTGGCCGCCGGAGCCGACCGAGCTGAACCTCAAGCTCGCCGTGCCGGTCACGGCCGTGCTGGTCGCGTCGTCGTTCACCTGCCAGATGGGCGTCTTCGCCGCGGAGAAGGGTGACGTGTTCGGCCTGCGCCGTTGGTACGTCGTCACGCTGGCGATGGGCACGTTCTTCGTCCTCGGCCAGGGTTACGAGTACATGAACCTGGTGCACGAGGGGACGTCGATCTCCAGCAGTTCCTACGGCTCGGTGTTCTACATCACCACCGGCTTCCACGGTCTGCACGTCATCGGCGGTCTGATCGCGTTCGTGTTCCTGCTGGCCCGCACCAAGGTGAGCAAGTTCACCCCAGCGCAGGCCACCGCGGCGATCGTCGTCTCCTACTACTGGCACTTCGTCGACATCGTGTGGATCGGGTTGTTCGCCACGATCTACTTCGTCCGCTGATCGTGGACGCCGCGCCGCCGAGCGGGTGCGGCTGAACCCAAGATCTTTCGCACAAGTCGGTTCCGTCTACTCCAAAGGGACACAGATGAGTTCATCTCCCCCGTCAGCGCCAGAGCCCGCCACGCACGGGAACGGCCAGGCCAGCAAGACGCGCAGGCAGCGCCGCGTTCGCCGTCGCATCGCGGGCGGGCTTGCGCTGCTGGTGGGCCTCGTCGGAGCAGGCTTCCTGGCATCGGCCTTCACGCCGGACCCGCAGCGCGCCACAGCGAACGAGGACCAGTCCGCGCTGATCCGCGAGGGCAGGCAGCTCTACGACACGTCCTGCATCACCTGCCACGGCGCGAACCTGCAGGGTGTCGTCGACCGCGGTCCCAGCCTGATCGGCGTCGGCGAGGCCGCCGTCTACTTCCAGGTGTCCTCCGGCCGTATGCCGATGGCCGCCCAAGAGGCCCAGGCGGAGCGCAAGCCACCGAAGTTCGACGCCCACCAGACCGACGCGCTGAGCGCGTACGTGGCGGCCAACGGTGGCGGCCCGACCGTGATCCGCGACGCCAACGGCGAGATCGCCCAGGAGTCGCTGCGCGGTGAGGACATCGCCCGCGGCTCGGAGCTGTTCCGGATGAACTGCGCGTCCTGCCACAACTTCACCGGACGCGGCGGCGCGCTGTCCTCCGGCAAGTTCGCACCGCCGCTGGGACCCGCGAGCGAACAGCAGATCTACACCGCAATGCTCACCGGCCCGCAGAACATGCCGAAGTTCTCCGACCGCCAGCTGAGCCCGGAGGAAAAGCGCGACATCGTCGCCTACGTCAAGAACGCCACCGAGGAGCACAGCCCGGGCGGCTGGGATCTCGGTGGTTTCGGTCCCGCGACCGAAGGCCTGGCCATCTGGGTGGTCGGTATCACGCTCGTGGTCGGCGCCGCGATGTGGATCGGATCCCGGTCATGACCGGTCAGCGCCCGGAGCAGGCAGCTCGCGTGACCACGGAGGGCGCCCCGGTCATGCCGAAAGGACACAGGTCATGAGCAATAAGGAGCGAGACGACATGGGTCGCCCGGATGAGGGCCACGCGCAGCAGTCGAAGGAGCAGCCGGTGAACGCGACTCCGGCGGAGCCCACCGAGGCGGACCTCGACAAGATGACGCGCGAGGAGCTGGTCAAGCTCGGTACCGAGCGCGACGGCGTCGACGTCGCCTACCGCCGCGAGCGCTTCCCGATCCCGGGCACCCGGGCGGAGAAGCGCGCCGAGCGCGCGGTGAGCTTCTGGTTCGCCGTGTCGGGCATCGCGGCAGCGGCGCTGGTCGGCGTGTTCCTGTTCTGGCCGTGGGAGTTCAAGGGCAAGAACGAGGACGGCCACGTGGCCTACTCGCTGTTCACCCCGCTGGTCGGCCTGACCTTCGGCATCTCGGTACTGGTCATCGGCGTCGCGGTGGTGCTGATCCGCAAACTGTTCATCCCCGCCGAGCTGTCCATCCAGCAGCGGCACGACGGTCCGTCGCCGGAGGTCGAGCGCCGCACCCTGGTCGCCGAGCTGCAGGACGCGCTGGACACCTCCACCCTGGGACGTCGCAAGATGATCACCCGCACCGCGGGCGCGGGCGTCGGTGTGCTCGGCGTCGGTGCGCTGCTGGTGTTCGTCGGCGGCCTGATCAAGAATCCTTGGGCCAAGGGCGACAAGTCGCCGCTGTGGGTCTCGGGCTGGACTCCGGACTTCCCGGGCGAGACCATCTACATCCGGCGCGACACCGGTCGGCCCGACGACGTGGTGCTGGTGCGTCCGGAGGATCTGGACGCGGGCGCGATGGAGACGGTGTTCCCGTGGAAGGAGAAGTGGCGCGGCGACGAGCACGCCACGCTGGACTCCCTGCGCGGTATCCGCAACGCCGTCATGCTGATCCGCCTGCGCACCGAAGACGCGCAGAAGGCGATCAAGCGTAAGGGGCAGGAGAGCTTCAACTACGGCGACTACTTCGCCTACTCGAAGATCTGCACCCACCTCGGCTGCCCGACCTCGCTGTTCGAGCAGCAGACCAACCGGATCCTGTGCCCCTGCCACCAGTCGCAGTTCTCCGCGACCGAGTGGGGCAAGCCGATCTTCGGTCCCGCCGCTCGCGCGCTGCCGCAGCTGCCGATCACCGTCAACGCTGAGGGCTTCCTGGTCGCCAACGGCGACTTCATCGAGCCGCTCGGCCCGGCCTACTGGGAGCGCCGTTCATGAGTCCTTCTGTCGCAGCCCAAGCCAACGAGGCGGACGAGCGGTATCGCGCCGCGGCGTTCATGAAGCGATCGATCAACAAGGTCTTCCCCACGCATTGGTCGTTTCTGCTCGGCGAGATCGCGCTCTACAGCTTCATCATCCTGCTGCTGTCGGGCGTCTACCTGACGCTGTTCTTCGATCCTTCGATGAGTCATGTCGTGTACGACGGCGCGTATCAGCCGTTGCGCGGTGTGACCATGTCGCGGGCGTATGAGACGGCGCTGAACATCTCGTTCGAGGTGCGTGGCGGCCTGTTCGTGCGGCAGGTGCATCACTGGGCGGCGCTGCTGTTCGCGGCGTCGATCATCGTGCATCTGTTCCGGATCTTCTTCACCGGCGCGTTCCGCAAGCCGCGGGAGGCGAACTGGGTGATCGGTTCGCTGCTGCTGATCCTGGCGATGTTCGAGGGCTTCTTCGGGTACTCGCTGCCGGACGACCTGCTCTCGGGCACGGGTCTGCGGGCGGCGTTCTCCGGGATCACGATCTCGATCCCGATCATCGGCACGTGGATGCACTGGCTGATGTTCGGCGGCGACTTCCCCGGCGACATCATCATCCCGCGCTTGTACATCGCGCACGTGCTGCTGTTCCCGGGCATCATCCTGGCGTTGATCGCCGCGCACGTGGCGCTGGTGTGGTATCAGAAGCACACCCAGTTCCCCGGCCCGGGGCGCACGGAGAACAA